>JBGSST010000219.1:0-4183 GCA_041736915.1 Bdellovibrionota bacterium | reverse complement strand
GGGCGAAGCGCTCGCTAGCACTAGCTTTGTCATCGGCTTGTTTAGTGGCCATTTTCGAGGGCAACATCCCCGCACGGGCGGAAGCTTCCTGCGCTTCGGCCGACGTCAAAGCGGCTTTCGCGTCCGCCGACAGCTTGGCGGCCGTCGCGTACTCGGCGTCGAGCTTTTGGCTCAGCGCGGGCGCTTCGGCGGCGCGTTTGGCCTCGGCCTCGGCAAAGGCGGACGCTTTGGTGGCATCACGGTTTGCGTCGACGACGGCTTTGTCGCTAGCTACTGATTTCTTCAAAAGGTCTTTGGCGATCGCGTCGGCGGCGCCCGATTTCTTGGCGGCCTCTTTGGCAATCTCCGTAGCTTCCCGGATGGCTACCTTACGGCGAAGGGTTTCGAGCCGAACGGCCTCGGCCGCGGCAAACGCTTCGGCGCCGCGGATCAAACCGGGAATGGCTTTCTCTTGCTGAAAGCTGCCGTTGATGGCGCGTTGATTATTCAAGAAGATGGGAGAGCGAATCCATTCGCTCGCCACCTGCGGCGGTACGTTCGTGGCTTGCTTCGTTAGGTGCGCGATCGCTTCGGGGTAAAGGTCTACCTTGCCGCCCTTGCCGTACTTGCCGAGCCACTCGTAAGCGGGGCCGTACGTCCGCTTGAAGTTTCCGAGAACGCGAAGCGCTTCGGGAAAAAGACAAAACTCGTTTAGCGCCATGGCCCCCGTCATGTAGGGCTCTGGGGCGAAGGTCATGCGTAGTCCGGTGGACTGAAAGGCGAGGGTAGTGCCCACCACGCGGCGGTGCTCATTCAACGTGAGGTCGACCCAGCTTTGCAGCGTGAGCGCCTGTACGAAAGCATTCGACCGCTTGTCGATTCCTTCGAGCGCTCGCGAAGCCTCTTTGAATTTTCCACTCTCGTAGTACGCACGGGCCAGGAGCAAACGAATTTCATTGCGGCGCGCTTCCAGGGTGGGGGGAAGATCTTTCGCGTCGGCCAACCGCTTCAGCGACGATGTCACGCCTTCGAGCTTCTTGCGGCTCGCGGCCCACAACGCCCGCGCGTAATCCTCGAAGTAGCCATCGCCCTTCAAAAGCTTTAGTGCGTTCTCCACCGATTCGGCGGACGCTTTCTCGGCAATCCGGCGCGCGACCATTTCCGTCGTCATGTCGTAAAGCGCGCGGCGGCCCTTCTCGCCGACCAAGCCCGGCTTGTAATAGTCATCGAGCTTCGCCATGGCCTCGTTCGTCAGTAGCGGCTCGGGAAACTTGGCGTGGATGTTTCGCAGGCACTCCATCGCCGCGATCTGAAACGGCACGGTTTGCGGAGTAGGAGAGATGGCAATCAGCGTGTTGAATTGCGCGATCGCGGGACCGTGGAGGTCGGCCAGAAATAGCGCGCGGCCCATCCAGTACTCGCCGAGGGCGCGGGCGGTGTCGTTCTTTTCACTGCGTAATACGAGACCTTCGGAAAAGCCGCGGAGTGGGGCGGAGCGATCTTTGGCGCTGGCGGTAAACTCTTCGAGCGTCGCGGCGGCTACGGTGCCTACGAGATCTTGACCGTGGTCCCAGCGTTCACCGGCGGAGCAAACGCTGATGCCGCGCGATACTACCGGTAAAGTGGGATCGACCGCTTCTTTCGTCGGCTCCGCCGCGCTCGACGCGACGGAAAGCAGCGGAAGTAACCAGAGTGAAAATTTATGCTTGAACATATGCGCTCGTTTCACCGGAAAACCCAAAGAGTAAAGGGAGCCGTTTAATACGTTTCGGCTAAATCCCGAGATAACTCATGGGTTTCTTCGTCGAAGTTCTTCTGCCGCCGGTACGAATGCCCCATACCCAAACGGTTGCTGTCTTCGTTAGTCGCGGTAAGTGAATCGAGCGGACGCCGGTTGAGCCCCTCCACCACGTCGCCATCGAAATCGATGGTCTTCTCCGACTGCGGACCCGCCTTCGCCGGCTTCGTTTCGGCTTTGCGCGCGTAGCCAACTTCGGCCCACAAAAGCGCGATTAACGAAATGAGAGTGAGTTTGAGCATTATGGTTCCTAGTGTAGTGAATAAACGCCCCGCAGCGGAAGAGGGGGGCTATCTCCGGTTACTTCAACTAATTCAGGCACTTAATTGAATTGTTTCGTTACCCCGACTGCCTCTGCAATTTTCTTCACAGTGGTTGAGGGATCAAATTAATTAAGTAAAATCAGCAACTTGGCGGGGACGCTCCCGGATCTGCGGGTCAATGAAATCAACGAGTTACCCTGGCTCCAGGCTCAGCAGGAGTGACGGCGCTACAATGAACCTATCGGCACCAAGCTCTCAGTCTTTGAGTTCCTCATCCCGATAAGCTTCCGAGACAGTGAAGGAGTTCCCATGAAACGTGGCTATTTGATTTCGGTGGTAACGGCGATTGCGGTGACGCTTGCGGGTTGCGGTAGCTCGGCCGGTATTTTCGAAAAGATGAACGCCCCGTCCACGTTCGAAGACGGCATTTACGGCGGCGACGGCTACGGCACGCCCATTCGCCAGAACTTCACGCAGAACTTCGAGTTCGCGGCCTACGATATTCTTTGGGTGATCGATAACTCTGGCTCGATGCTGGATGAGATCAATTACGTGCGCGACAACATCGCCACTTTTGCGGCCGCGATGCAGGTTCGCCGTTCTATTCAGTACCGCATGGCCGTCGTGAACACCGACTGGCGCGATCTTTCCAAAGGGCACGGCAAGTTCCGCGGCCCCACGCCGATCATCAACTATAACGACTCCGACCCGATCGCGAATTTTCAGGCCGCGGTCAACGACATCAATTTTTGCTCCGGTGGCGGCGGCGGATGTTCCACCTCGGGTAACGAGATGGGGCTAAACGCGGCCCGCCAGGCGCTGCAGGACAACGGCAGCAGTTTTTTGCGCGACAACGCTAACTTGTTCATCGTGACGGTGAGCGACGAAAACGATGTGTCTTGCGTACCGAACGGCGGCTCCACCGCGTGCCAGAGCGGCGGCAATAGTCCGTCGGCCAGCACCAGCACCTTCGTCTCTTACTTCAACAGCGTGAAGCCCGAAGGAACGGGCGAGGTCGGCTTTTACCCGGTTGTGGGCCGTCCGACAGATCCGGCGTGCGGATTTGCTTCGCTAGGCACTCGCTACCTTAGCGTGCTTACCGATTTGGGCGCGGGCGAATCGGGCAGCATCTGTGAAGACGAAATGGGCAACAGCATGCTCCGCATCGCCAATACGATTGCGGAGAACGGACTCTGCTTTCAGCTAGCCTACGAGCCGCGGTTCACGAGCTTGGACGTGTACGTGGACAACGTGCTGGTGACGGATGGTTACGCATTCAACACTACTAAAAATGCGATCTGCTTCGACACGAACCATGTTCCGGTAAACGGGCAGAAAATCGGTATCGAGTACTACCGGCCATAGCCTACTTCTGTTTGGTCAGCGTCCAAACATCAGAGTCACCGCATTCCGCCCCGCCGCTTCCCTGACATGCGACCATGATTCCTGGAGTTGGGCTGCAGGAGACACATCCGGTCTGTTTCATCTTCAGATACATCTCGTTGCAGTCAGGGCTAACGTCGATGGTGGCTGTAGAAGCGTGCGGAATTGGATGGCCGAAAGTGACCGAGTAGTTCACTTTGGAGTTCGCGAATGTGAAAGTGCCGGCCGTCGGTACGAACGTAGAGAGGCCACAGGTAGCCGGGGCGACTGGGTCTAGCGCCTGGCTTACGGTGTAAGTTCCGGCGCTGTCTTTGCCAATCCAGAGCGTCAAGGTAACCGTTTCGCCGCCACACGGCGCCGCATTCACGCCGACGGTCCCCTTCCAAACGCCCACGGGGCATTCCAGACCATCGGCCCCCTTCTTGGTCGCCGCCGCAATCGTCGCCGTCGCTTTACCGCGGCTAGAGTCGACCGTAACCGTGCCGACCGAGCTGGTTCCCGCAATCAGGATGGTTTGCGACACGGCGTTGTTCTCCGTGCTCGACGTAAAGAAGGTCGTAGCCACCTGCGCATCGTTTGTGTCGAGCACGAAACAGCCGAATGGCACTTCCGCCGCGGAGAAGGCGAGCGAGAAGGCGCCGTTGGCGTCGGCCGTGGCGACGCCCGAGAACGCGGGGTTGGTCAGCGTCACGCACTTGAACTGTGCATAAGCCGAGCCGAGAGTATAGTACCTGATTGCCTCTTCCATGGTCAGTTTCTG
>JBGSST010000179.1:0-2358 GCA_041736915.1 Bdellovibrionota bacterium | reverse complement strand
CCCCCGGCGTCGTGGGTGGTGAGCTCGACGTGCACCTTGTTGTACACGTTCGACCATTCGGGATGGTGGTTCATCGCTTCGGCCTCAAACGCTACGCGGGTCATGAAAGAGAACGCCTCGAGAAAGGATTTAAACTTAAAGTCCCGCGCGAGCTTTCCGTCATCATTAATCGACCACCCTTCGAGCGAGCCGACGGCGGCATTGATTTGTTCGGGAGTTAACTTAGTGAGCTTGGACATGAAGCCTCCATTTCGCTGACTATGGCCTACGAACGGCGTAACGCAAGTAGGAGATCAATAAGTAAAAAAAGGGGTCAGACCCCTTCAAGAACTTTTTTGGGGATGCTCCCCTAGAGTTAGGCGCTTTTTACTTGTCCGTGAGCACGGTCAGGATCGGCGCGGTCGCTTGGGCCGGGGGAAGGCGCTTGCGGATCTCTTCGAGCACAATCTCGTACACCTGTTTGCTCCGCAGCAGCTCGCTGTGCGATAGCCCCCGCACCACCTTTTTCTCAATCGGCGCTTCGCCGTCGAAAAACTTCGTCGGTAGCTGGCCAGCGCTCGGGTAGCTCAAATAGTCACCCTTGCTTTGAATGGTCAGCAGCGGGTACCCGTGTGGCCACGAGGCTTGATTGATCTGCTCGATGAGGGCCGACCACGGCGTCATGTCCCAGAGGCACTTCGCCTTCAGAATGAGATGGGTGAACATTCCCAAACCGGCGACCCACGTTCCCTTGTGGGGCGTGCCGACGGTAATGAGCCCTTCGGTGTAGTGGCTGCCCCCGAGCACCTGAACGTAGTATCGGCAGATGAGGCCACCCGCCGAATGCGAGACCAGGTACAACGGCGATCGCGATAAGAGCTTGTCCTTCTTGATTGCCAGGATCAGCGAAGACAACTTCAGCGCCATCGGCAGCAATCCCCGAAAGCCCAGCGCCAGCGACTCCCAATCGAGCGCGAGAATCAGCACGTTGAAGCCATCGCGCTGCAGACGCTTACGGACCACCGACAACGATCGCCGTGTCGCGGCAAACCCCGACACGAGAATCACGGTAGGCAGCTCGGCCTTTAGCTGACGTACCTCTCCCCACTCCTCCTTCGATCGACGAGGGAGGACCTGGAACAGGTCGCGCAGGAATACGAAAAATAAACGGAACGTCACAACTCACTTATCGGACAAACCCCAGCCTATGATAACCACGGCGAGTTCAGTTCGCCGGAGCAGGTAGGGCGTCCGGAGTGGCGGACGGAGGAGGCCGAACCGGTACATACTTGTCGATGTACTTCAGTACCGTCTCCGCATCGATCGTACCGCCCACGGTGAGCGATTCGTGCTTGGGATCGTAACTTAGCGCCAGCCCCGTATACATCAGCTTGAGCTTTCGGTTCGCGGCGCGAGGACTTTGAAAGACCCGATTCAGAAACTCCAAAGTGCTATCACTTTCGAACTCGAGCCCCACGCCGTCGTAGCCTTGGGTCTTCAGTGTAGCCAGCAGTTGAGTCAGCGAAGGCGACTGCTTCGGCGCCTCCAGATAGGACGCCGCGGGGGCCACCCCGCCTTCCAAGGACGATTCCCCGGAGGGGCCCGACGACGCGCAGCCGCCAATAATTCCCATCCCAAAGACGGACCAAATCAGCACCAATGTGAAGCGAGTATCTGGGGAGTTCCTCATTTGTTAAAGATTTTATCACGCCTCTCCGAAAAGATAGCTGTAAGCGGAGGAACAGTCCCATGAAGCGCACTATTATCGCTTTTTCTTTGGCGTCGTTAATATCCGGTGGAGTCGCCTATTCGGCCGACCCCAAGGCACCAGTGGCGGACCCCAAAGCAGCTGCCCCGGCAGCGGCGCCCGCGGCAGCCCCTAAGGTTGCAGCGGCTAGCTACAAAGTGGAGCTCAAGAGCTCCCGCTGGCGGAAGCATCCCCGCAAAAATTATGAACGGCTGGTTCTAGAGTTCGCGCGCAAAGACAACGGCGCCGCCCCAAGCCCCGCCCCTTCGGTGGCCCCTTCGGCTTCCGGTAAAGAGGCCACGGTAGTGGTCAGTGGCGTGATGCTCGACGGTGACGTGAACGAAGGCAAAATCGCCGAAGCTTACGGATCCAAGTCCAGCTTCATGGGCGCGCTCGACGTTCTCACCGACGGCGCGGGCAATGGTTTCAGCATGAAGGTCGCCTTCAAAAAAGATGGCGCCGTGGCCGATGCCATGTGGCTCGAGTCCCCCGCCCGCCTAGTGGTCGACGTGTTCGCCAGCGTGGGAGACCGCAACGCGATTCGCGCCTCCGCTCCGGACGCAACCGACGCGGATGAAAAGGTGGAGAAAGCCGCCCCCGCCGCGGCTCCGGCCACCGTCGCGAAAACGGCC
>JBGSST010000177.1:0-18058 GCA_041736915.1 Bdellovibrionota bacterium | reverse complement strand
CTACAACATTCTGGAAAAGAAGAAATGAGTCAGGCCCAACGAAAACTGAGACTGGTGGAGCCTCCATCGCCGATGGAAGACGTGAAGGCCAACGACTCGCCCGAGTCGTTCATTCTCGCCTCCGCATTCATCGTGTCATTTTCGGGCGTGGCTTACGAGCTGTTGCTGGCCACTTACGCGACCTACCTGTGGGGCGGCTCGATCTTTCAGTACTCGCTCGTTTTTTCGTCGATGATGCTCGCTATGGGCGTAGGCTCCTGGCTTGCGGATCATCCGAGACTACCCAAACGGATCGGCAATGGCGCCGCGGCCTTTCTCACGATCGAGAGCCTGCTTTCGCTCACCGGGGTGGCCATGCTGCCGTTGCTTTACACTGCGTACTACAAAGGCTGGTACCCACTTTATCTAGTGTTCGGATTCAGCGTGGGGCTGGGCTTTCTGGTGGGGCTGGAGATTCCGTTCCTCAATCGCTGGTTAGGGCGGGAGAAGAAAATAGCCGAGCTGCTTTCGGTGGATTTCGCTGGTGGCTTCTTGGGCGGTATCCTGTTTCCCCTTTTTCTGGCCCCCTACCTCGGCCTGTTCCGGGTGGCGGGGGTGGTGGCTTTGCTGAACGCCGTGGTCGCGTTGTGGGGCTGGACCCGCGCAAAAGCGGAAGTGAAGAGCCCGTTGGTGCCGCTGCTGGCCGTGGTGGCCTTCGCTATCGGCGCCGTCTTCTTCGTGCAGGCCGAAAGCTGGCAGCAGGCCATGCAGAAAGCATTCTTCGGATTTTAATATGCTGACTCCACTTCAACTTTATCTCCTGTGCGTAGCGATCAGCGGCTGCGGCTTCGTGGCGCAAACCCTCATCTCTGGCTTCTGGTCGACGGCTTTCAACGAAGACTCGATCTACTACTCGGTGAACCTCGCTTTCTACTTTGGTGGAATGGGGGTCGGTGCCTTGGTCGCCAGCTGGAAGAAGAAACCGTCCGAGATGCTGGTGCTGGGTCTGGTATTGGCGTTGGCCGCACTGGTGGCGGTGATGATTCCGGTGCTTCGGGTGGGAGTCAGTTGGCTGGGCAATCGGGAGTTCATGCCGCTGACCTTCGTGGTGCTAGCGGGGCTGCTTGCCGGCGCCAGCATGCCGCTCATGCTGAAGCTGCGCACATCGGACGGGTCCGTTCGGCTGGGCACGCTGTTCTTGCTCGACTACGGATCGGCCTTCTTCTTCGCGCTCGCGTTCAATCTGATCTTGCTGCCAAAACTTGGTTACCAGCAAACGGCCATTTTTTGCTTTGGCGCGGCCGCCCTGATGTCGGCCCGTGCGGTGCTGACATTGACGGGTACCCGCGGGCTCATCGCACTCGGAGTGATGGTCACCGTCGTAAGTGTTTCGTCCCGGCCGCTTTCTCGTTTCGCCATGAATCCCGGGCGCGAAACGGCCTCCGAGTTCAGAGTGCTCCTCGACCACCAGTCGCACTACCAAAAAATTGTCATGACCGAGGAGCTAGGCCGGGGCTCGTTCTACCCCAATCAGATGCATCGCGTTTTCTACCTAGACGGGATGGTACAGTTCTCCAGCCTCGACGAAACCACGTACCACCTTTGCCTCGCTAACATACCGCTCACCGCCACCGAGTTTTTCGGCGGCAAACCCCGCACGGGTCTGATCCTGGGCGGCGGCGACGGATTGGCCGCCCGCAATCTACTGGCTTACCGAACGATGGAGAAGGTGACGCAAGTGGAGCTCGACCCGGCCGTCATGATTCTGGCGAAGCACAACCCACACCTGAAGAAGCTCAATGCGGATGTGTATTCCGATAAGCGCTTTCACCCCATCGTGGGTGACGCCTTTCAGTGGATTCGCCACTCGCAGGAGAAGTTCGATGTCGTGCTACTCGATTTTCCCCACCCGAAAAACCTGTCGCTGGCCCGCCTGTACTCGGCCGAGTTCTACTCGCAGCTCAAAGAGCGGCTCAAACCCGGTGGCTTCATCGCCATCCAGTCGGGGCCCGCACTTTCGGCGCAGGACATCGAGCGCCTAACGCTAACCGAGGTCTCGACATCGATCTTGGAAACGGTCCGCCGCGCGGGACTCAAGGCAGAAATTTACATGAGCCCCGGCGACCAGGAGGCCTTCATCCTGGCCACGCAGCGTGAGGACTTCGACATGGCGAAGTTCGCCCGCTCGATGGGCTTATCCAATCCTCAGGGCATGGGGATGATCTGCCAGTACCGCCCGGACTGGAAACGGCCCGAAGTGAAGATCAATACGCTGAATGATTTGGCGTTGGTGAACTACATGGACCGCTGGAATCGCGGCGGAGCCAGAAAGAACTACGACTTCCGCGGCGTTCGCTCAGTTTTCTTGCCGCAGTGACCTTATTTAATGTCCAGGAACTTCTGTTGAAGTAGCTGCGCTAACTGCGGGTTCATGTCTTGGAACATGCGGTCGAATACGGGGCTGATGAGCAACGCCGTATTGCGAAGGCACTTACCCATGATCTGAACCGCCGTCTGGTAGTTCTGAGGAATCGGGCTCTTCGGAGTTTTCAGCGACACGTTGACGCTGCACGGAGAAGTTCCGTTCTTCGTTTTGAAGAAGGTGGGGTGAGTCAGCTGACCCGAGCCGGATTGCGGCGAGTCGATGACGTTACCCGAAAATGGATTCGCCTGAATGGCGCCTTTGCCCTGAACGTCGGCCTGCATGGCACCCTGGGTACCGCCGGCCACGGAGTATTTGCCGCCCGAGCCTGCGCCGGCGACCTCGAAGGAAACCGTGCAAGCGCCTTGACCGTTCCACGTGCCGAGCAACGGCTGGCCGGGAATCGGCGTGTACTTCGCGGTGAGCTCACCGCAACGCTTAATCATGTTGGCCATGAAGAGTAGCTTCTTCGCGGCGGTATCCTGCTTCTGACGTTGCAGGCGCAAAATTTCGTTGGCTTGAGCTTTTAGCTCTTCATTGAAAATGCTGACGTCGACGGTCGGGTCCACCTGTTTGTTCTCGGTGAGCACCGAGTTGATGGCCTGCTGGTCGAGCGCGGAAAAGGTACCGTCGGAGTTACTTCCGGGGAGAGGCTGGTCAACGCCCGAACCGCCACCGAGATCGCCGAGTCCGCCGACTCCGCCACCACCACCCGGGGCCGAAGTGTCGAAACCGGGCGGGATAACATCCTCTTCACCGTCGAAGTTGGATTTGCTGCCCTGGCTGCAACCGGACGCTAAAAACAAAGCGACGATTGCGACCATCGGCAGAAAGATGGACCATAGGTGTTTAAGCGAGATGGCAATTCTTTGGCTCATACTACGTATACTGTGCAAACCCGGTGCCTCATTTGGGCCCCGGTGTCAGAGCCTAAGTCAGGCATCAGAATTACCACTCCCGTTCAAAAGCTGGACACCCTCTCTGCGAAACGAGGTAGCAGCCTGAATTTCCTCAGCTTTAGGCGCCCAGGCTTTGGACAGGGGGAACAGGTTCGTAATGGATTCGCTAACCATTGGGACTTACAATAGAAATCATGGTGGATCCGCAAAGGCGATTTTTCCGCGTCGTCGGTTTTATCTTCATCCTATGGTGCGTGGCGAACACGTACTTAAGTATGAGCCGCTACGGTTTAACCGAGGGCATGTACTGGTGGTTCTGTAACCTCTGCTTAGGGGCGATGGGGCTCGTCCTGGTCTTCGACCACTGGGGCTGGGGGCTGGGTTGGATCTCCGTGGCGCTCGCTACGCAGACTTGGTGGATCACCGACAACTTCTGGCGCATCTTCACGGGCAACAATTTGTTCGGCCTCGTGGAGTTCATGTACCAGCCAGGAAATCCCTTCGACGAGTTCCTGCTGAGCCATTACCACTTCTACATTCTGCCCGTCGGGATCACCTGGCTGTTCGTAACTAAAGATCAGCGGGCCCTGGCCCCTCCGAAGCAGGCGCTAGTTCACGCCGGCATCTTCTTCGTTTCGTGGCTGTTCCCCGAGAACCAGAACGTGAATTGCATTCACCGCACGTGCATGCCCGGGGCGCCGTGGATGAGCGGTCCCATCTACTCCGTACTTTTCACCGCCTTCATCTGCTTTCTGTCGTTGGCCATTGGCTGGGTGCTCGATCCCTGGATTCGCCACCATCGCCTGAAGAAGGAGGGCAAGAAAAACGCCGTGCGGGCGTTTCAGCTCTGGTGTTTGTTCACCATCGCGCTCATTTACCTCGACGTACGTGAGAAGACGAACATTCCGGCGTTCCATTGCCGTACTCGCAACCCGTCGACTAACGAGGCGGTTTTCTGCAAGTTCACGCTGGAAGGTTCACCGCGCGTCCTGGAAGTTCATTATCAGGTGAAGAATTTCGAAGCCGTACTGAAGAAGTGCGAAACCTTTTTCCGCATCGGCGACGTCGAACGTGCCAGCCCCGACCCGCTCATGCTGGCCGCTAACGAATCGCGCAAGGTATCCACGACGTTCCCGTATCCCACGACGGAGACGACGCTCGAGCTGAGCTTGCGGTGTCAAAAAGCGCAGTAGCCGCACGGCAATCAGCGCGAGAGGTCCTCGTAAGTTCCAAAGGGAATCAACTCGTCTTCTTTGATCTCGAACTGACGGGCCGCCGGGGCCTTGCCCGCCACCTGGCGACTGATGAGCACCTTAAGGTAATCGCGCAGCTCCGATAAACTCATGGCGCCCGGCACCTGATAAGGCGGAGCCACCTCGAGACACTGCGGAATGATGCGTTTCCCTTCTTTGCGCAGCCGCATGTAGTTAGCCAGGGCCTTCTGAAAATCGCTCACCGCGTGCCGGTAACCTTCGGGCAAAAATCGAAGCACCGACACGTCGCAGGCGTGAACGCGGACCCATACCTTGTTTGCGGCTTTGCCGTTTCGCACGTTATCCACGTCGATAAGCTCGATGAAGTAAACGCGGCCTTCGCCCTTCGCATTTACGTCGAAAAGCACCGGCTGCACCGGTACTACGCCATCCCCAAAATCGAGAAGAAACCGTTGCACGGAGTCCCCGCGCAACACGTGCGTTTCCGCCGCGTGAAGCTCTTCGGGGTATACCGTCTTGTACTGAACGGCGTACTCGGCCTTGGTAACCTTGCCCAGCTCATCGCGTTTGAAGTCTTTGAACTGCACACGCACCCGAACCGGATGCTCGGCCGCCTGGTCCTCAACGATGAGGTGGCAGGGAAGGGCGGTCGAAAACCCACCGTTCGACCGTTGAATGGCCTTCTTAATCTGTTTTTTGACCTGCTCGTTCAGCGTGGCCCAGGGCGACGCCGACGTAACCGGTTCACTGTTCTGGCGAACGCGGTTGCCTTCGACTTCGTAAAATACCAAACGGTCCGAAATTTCGCTGGCCGCACGACCCTCGCGAAGCGGGTCCAGTGTTTCCTGGACCACCGTTACTCCGGTTTTCAAATGAGAACCCCCTGAAAGACTGCTTACGTCCGTGCCCCTACCGAAGATAAGTGCAATCAAAGGTCCGAAATCCAGCCGATGGCGACAAGTTGAATACGGATTGTGGTGGCGAACTTTTTCGCTTTTGCTGAAGTTTTAGGCAAAAAAAAGCCCCGGGGATCTTCCGATCCGCCGGGGCTTTCTAAAACTAGTAGCTGACCTTAAGGAAGGATGGTCTGCTGAGCCGCTTCCTTCGTCGCCGCCACCACTTCTTGGGTGACGAAATCGAGGAGCGATTTCTCTTCGTAACCTTGGTAAGCGCGGTTCTCTTTAATGATGAGCGGGCGCTTGATCAGGTTCGGATCCTTCAACATTAAACGGATCGCTTCATTCTTCGTCGTGCGGCGCTTACCGAGATGATTTTCGCGGTAAGTGGTGCTGCGCTGATTGAGGCTCGCGTAGATGTTCTCGGCCTTGATTACTTTTTCGAGGAGGCTGCGCGGGGGCGGCTCATGAACGATGTCCTTGAGCTGGTACGAAATCCCCTTCTTGTTCAGCAGCGAAATAGCTTTCTTGCATTGGGCACAACTTTTTTTCGCATACAGAACAATGTCAGCCATGAAATCTCCTCAACAAATGATGGTGCGTTGTAGCACAGGGGGTTTATCGTCACAAGCGCGAATTCCCTAGGGTTTCCCGTCCGGAATGAGTTTCCATTAGGAAAAAAAATGCGTTTGCGCTAAACCCTGAACCTCTTCATAACACGTTTTTCAAAAACCAAAACGAGGCACATCTTGGGCCGCGAGACGAAAACAAAACCCATTAAAAATCAGGATCTTGGCGTAAAGGCCAAGTCGGCGCGGCTCTCCGGGGTTTCCATCGGACTCGCCGTTTGCGGAGGCATCGCCGCCGTTGAAACCGTGAAGCTCGCACGTGAATTGCGGCGCCACGGGGCCGTGCTCACGCCGTTCCTAAGTCCCACCGCGACCGACTTCGTGGGAGCGGCCGCTTTGGAGTGGGCGTGCGACAAGGCACCGATCCAAAAGCCCCGTCCGTCCGTCGATCATTTAGAAGCGTTCGATCTAGTTCTCGTCGCTCCCGCCACGCTCAATTCGCTGGCGAAGGCCGCGGCCGCGATTACCGATAACGTCGTGCTCCTTTTGATCGCCAGTCAGTTCGGCCGCAAGGCGCCGGTTATTTTCGTGCCCACGATGAACGAGCAGCTCGCTCACCATCCGCACTTTAAGGACATTAAGAAGCGACTCGAGAGCTGGGGCGCGATCTTCACGAAGCCTACCGAAGAAGAAGGCCGCTGGAAGATGCCGGAGACCCAAGCGCTGGTCGCGCAGATCCTCGAAACGTGGAAGTAATCATGAACGCGCGCGTAGAAATTTTTACGATCGGCAATCAGGGGCAGGGCGTTGGCAAAGACGCCGAGGGCAATACCTATTTCGTAAACGGGCTCTTCCCCGGCGATGTCGCTCAAGTGGAAGCGCTTAGTGACGGAGCCTTCCGCGAAGCGATTCCCACCGAACTCATCCAGCCTTCGTCCGATCGCGTGACGCCAGCTTGCCGCTACGCCAGCGAGTGCGGCGGTTGTGACTGGATTGAATGGAAGTACGATTCCCAGGTACAGGCCAAGGCACGTTTGCTCGAGTACACGTTGAACCGCTTCGGTTTCAATCCCAAGAAGATTCATCCGTTCATCGCGGCCAAAACTACCCACGGCTACCGCACGCGTATCCAGCTGCGGGCCGAGAATGGTGCCACCGGATTTTTCAAACGCGGATCGCATGACATTGTGGATGTCGAACACTGCTGGATCGCTCATCCCAAGCTGAACGAGAAACTGAGCGAAGTGCGTTCGGCCCCGGCTACGGAACTCACGAAGATCGAGATTGGCATCGGCGAAGATGGCGAGGCTTACACGTCGATCAATCAGCGCCACGCAGCGCAAGGGTTCACTCAAGTTCACGAAGAGCAAAACGAGGTGCTGAAACGCGTCGTAGCGGAGGCGGTCAGCAATGCGAAAGCCAACCGCGTGCTGGAGCTCTTTTCCGGAGACGGCAATCTAACTTTCGATTCCCTGGGTGACACGCAAGCCTGGACCGGCATCGAGCTCGACCAGGCCGGCGTCTACCGCGCGCGGGCCCGGGCCGAGGCATTGAATATCCCCGAGGGGCGTGTGCGTTTCACCCGGGCCGACCTCTTTTCCGAGGGGGCCGCGGCGCGCTGCCGTGTTTATGGCTGTGATACACTTATGTTGGATCCGCCGCGCTCAGGCTTGGGAAAACGGTTGAGAGCATTCGTCGGCGACACTACCAACAACGTCATCTACGTCTCATGCTCATTACAAAGCTTCGTAACCGACGCCGCCGCCTTGAAGAAAGATTTCACCTTGGAAGAGGTGTGGGGCATCGACATGTTTCCGCACACGCGCCACTTCGAAATGGTCGCTCGCTTCGCCCGGCGTTAATTGCGCTCTTTACCGGCCTAGTTTTATTCACCGCCGCGGCATCGGCTGCGGACAAGGCTCTGTTCGCCACCCAGCGACCGGCCGATCTGCGTAAAGATTCCGACGAAGAGGCGGCGTTGCTCGGTCGCATCCCCAAAGGCACGGTCGTACGTTACCAGGGCCGCGCAAAAAATGGTTTCGTAGAGGTCGAGGTAGAGCTGGTGCAGGGAAGCGTCACGGGCTGGCTACCGGTATCCGCCGCCCCCAAACGTTTTCAGGACGAAAGCCCTTCGGCCGGGGACGACGAAGATGAAGATGGCAAAAGTCTTCGCCGCTCGGACGACACCGAAGAAAACGAGCAAACCTATCGTCCCCTGCGCCGCGTGAAGGTGCCCAGCGACGAAGGCATTCTGCTGCGAAGAGAGCCAAGCTTCTTCTACGGCATCCAAGCGGGCGGCGGCGGGGCCATGCTCGATGCCGGTGTGGTGTCGGCCGATTATTTCGTGGGGCCCGCAGTTTGGGCGGGCGGCCACGTGGGCTACTTTCTTTCCCGCGCCATTCCCGTGCGCTTCGAGCTGAACTACAACCTGCAGTCGGGCGCGGAGCCTACGCAGAAGATTGCCCCGATTTCCATTGGCTTCGTGCACGTGGGCGCTTCTATCTCCTACCTTCTGGAGCAGTTCGAGCTCTTCGGCGGCCTTTCCTACGGAATGGGAATCAGCGTGAGCGACATTGACCCGAAAATTAAGATCGCCGGGCCGCAGGACTTTTCCAGCGTCTTCTTCAACGTAGGGGCGGGCTACATCTTTCCGCTGAGCGACATCACCAACCTCGCGGTGCGCTTGCGGTACGACGTGTCCTTCAATCGCGCGCCGGTCGGCTTCCAGTCGGTGTCCGGCATGATCTACTTGGAATTCCGGGGATAGGCTTTCGAGGCTAAAGCCGCCTAACTTCCACCCGTATTCTCTTCTGTCGGGATTGTATGCAGTTGAGTTTAATCGGCCCGTCAAAAGTTAGACACACATAGTGCTATAATATCAATGATTTAGCGTTTTGCGGCGCCTTTCGTGTACTCCGATTACTCACGCAAATCTTGTTGGCGACGTTTTACGCCGTAAACAGGCTCAGACGCTTTTGGCACATGCGATGCAATTAGTATCCGATAGGAACCCGACAACAGGACACGGCATAGAATAGTAAAACAACAAAGTTAAACACAAAAATACACAACACGATTCGCAACTAGATACCCAACCCGTACGGCAGCTTAGAACACAGATTAGACGCAGCTTAGAACACAGATAAAAAAGCAACTTGGTTACTACTTAGAAAAACTACTCAGATAAAAAAATACTATTCTGGCCGAATTTAGAGGGACCGTGAGCAATCACGGTCCCTCTTTTTTCTTTTGCAAGTTGGATTCGAAAAAGCGGGTCATCATCCGCGCCTGCTCGAGAATGTTGCGAAGCTTGGTATTGCCGTGCCCCTCGTCGGCGAACACTTTGAGCTCTACCGTAACGTCTCTTTCCTTTAGTGCCTTGGCGATCTGTTCGGACTCACCCACCGGCACGCGGGGATCGTTGGCGCCGTGGAAGATCAGAAGTGGCGTCTTGATTTGGTCGAGGTACGTCATCGGCGATACTGACTTTAGAAACTCCTCGTCGCTCAGCGGCCCATACTCGGCCTCGCGCAGCGCTCGACGGTAAGGCTTGGTGTTCTTTAGGAAGGTCACGAAGTCCGAAATTCCCACTGACTCCGAAGCCGCCGAAAACAGCGTGGGCTCCACTTCGATCATGCGTAACACCATGAAGCCACCGTAACTGCCGCCATACACCGCGAGCTTGCCCGGAGTGGCGTGGCGTTTCTCGAGTAACCACTTCGCACCCGAAATGGCGTCCTGCACGCTGTCCATGCGCTTCTTGTAATCATCGGCCATGGTGAACTCGCGGCCGTAACCCGTACTGCCGCGCACATTCGGGGCAAGAATTCCGAACCCGTTCTGTAAGAAGTACTGAAACGTTTTGTTGAACGTGGGTCGGTACTGGGCCTCGGGTCCGCCATGAACGTAGACGATGAATGGAATCTCGCGTGTGTCTCCCTTGGGCACGTAAAGGAAGGCCGGAATGACCCGCCCGTCGAACGACGGATAGCTGATCAGCTCTTCGCGCACGAAGCAGTCGGGGTCGAGATTACCGTCGGTAGATTTGGTCCAGAGGATGGGCTTGCCGCTGCCTCCTTTGGACTCCCACGCGTCCCACGTGCGGCGCGAGTTACTGAACGAGTAGAAGATTGACTTACCGGCGCCGAAACGTGACCCGCCGATGATTCCCTTCTCCGTTTTTACCTCCGTAAGCTTGGTCACCATGGCCCCTCGGGGTGCCACGTTCGCCCACTTAAGCGTACCGTATCCATCCTGATTCACGACTACCCCGATACGATCGCGCGCTTCGTCGAGAAACACACGTTCGATCTCCGCCGTCTCTTTCGAGAGTAAGGTGCCGGGGTATTTCTCGCCGAACCGGTGTAGGTACAGTTCGCGCATCCCTTTGGCGGCGTCGGTGATGAGAAACAAACCGCGCGAGTCTTTCGTAAAGCGTGGCCATTCGTGGTTTTGCACGCCGGTGTGCTGCGAAACCATCTCCACTTTTTTGTCGGCGAGAGAAAAAAGAAGAATGTCGGAGTCGGTCGCGCTCTGCACGTTCTCTAGCGCCACCCATTTCTCGTCCGGTGAAATGTCGGAGGCACGATTGGAACCCTTTAGCTCCACCAACACGGAGGCTTTCAGCGTCGCCATGTCGAACTTGTAAAGATCCATGTCGGTGCCATTGCGCTCGTTCGAGGTGTACGCAAACCATTTCCCCGACGGCGCCCACACGACACTTTCCACCCGTTTCTTGGGGTTAACGATGAGTGGGGTCACGCTCTTCTTCGCCGGCTCGATTAAGTGAATGTCGTATTGCTCATTTCCGCCCTGGTGGGTTGCGGCCAATATTTTGGTGCCATCGGGGCTTAGGTCGTAATACGCCACGCCGTCGGCGAAGAAGCTAATCTGCTCCGGCCAGTGGTTTGGCGACTTCGTGTGGAAGAGCTGCGAGGTTTCTCGTAGATCCGAAACGAAGAACAGTCCGCCCTTGGGATTGGGCCGTGGCTGGTACACCGACGAAATCTGCATGTAAGTCTCGATGGGCGGCCGGTTCTGACAGCCCCCGGGGGCCGGGGCATCCGGCGTAGCCTCCGCACTTTCGGCTATGGCGGCCCCCACCGTAGTGGCGGAAGCGGCACCGCCGGCGGCCGGCGTAGACTGGGCATCGAAAATATCGCTCTTCTTGGCCGGCGCGAGCGGGCGCTTCAAGCCCGGTGGAGGAACTTTGGCCTGGGGCGGTTTCTTACCCTTCATGTCCTTGGGCACGGGAACGAATCCCTTGCGGTGCTTCGGATTCTCCGCGAGAGTGACGCAGCCCAAAAATAGGATGAGGAAACCGGCGAGGAATCGCATACTTGCTCCGTTCGGGTAGCCATTGGGTAAATCGTACCTAAGATATTAGTTTACCACCCAAATCGGGTTGGTTACCCGTTACGGAAACGAACATGATGGACAAAGATCTATACGAAATTTTAGGGGTGAAACGCGACGCGTCCGAAGCGGACATCAAGAATGCGTTTCGCAAGCTCGCCAAGCAGTTCCACCCGGACAAGACTGCGGGGGACAAAGCGGCCGAGACGAAGTTCAAGGAAGCCAACCTCGCCTACGAGGTTTTGAAGGATAAGGAAAAACGAGCCCGCTACGATCAGGCCCGCGTGTACGGCGGCGGCATGGGCGGCGGCGGTGGCCATTGGAAAAATACCGGCCAGAATCCGCAGGACATGTTCCGCGATTTCGGATTGGGAGATCTTTTCCAAGAGATCTTCGGGGGCGGTGGGGCACCGGGTGGCTTCGGCGGAGGTCGGGCGAATGACTTCGGCCGTGACTACGGAGACTTCGGACAGGGCGGCTTCGGCCGTCGCGGATTTGGACCCCGTAAGGGCGCGGACCTCGAGGCCACCATCGAAATTCCTTTGGCGGACGCGGTTCGTGGCTCAGAGCAATCCATCACGCTCAATGGCGGTAAGCGTTTGTCGGTAAAGATTCCGGAAGGCATCAGCAGCGGTGGCAAGATCCGTTTGTCGGGTCAGGGCCAGCCCGGAGTAAACGGAGGTCCCGGCGGCGATCTCATTTTGCAGGTGCAGGTCAAAGACGATCCCGCATTCCAGCGTGAGGGGGACAACCTCATCAGCCGGCTGCCCATTTCGTTTTCCGAAGCCGTGCTAGGCGGCGAAGTAGCGGTGCCGACTATCGACGGTAAAGTTACGATGAAGATTCCCGCGGGCGTGTCGAGCGGCCAGCGTTTGAAGCTCGGCGGTAAGGGTGTGCGAAATTCCCGAACCGGTCAGCGTGGCGATCAAATCGTGGAAGTACTCATTCGTATTCCTTCCACGAAGGATCCGGCTTACGTCGAGGCGGCGGAAAAGCTGCGCGAACTGGGATTCAATCCGCGCGAAGGCACCAAGTGAGTAAAGCCTTTACCAAAGAGGGGAACGAAGAAGCCATCGAACCCGACGAGCCGGATAACGAGCCGGCACCATTGCCGGCGGGGACGAAGAACTACATCACCCCCGGCGGCTTCAAGAAACTGCGTGACGAGCACAAGCAGCTACTCGAGGTGGAACGACCCAAGGTCGTCGAAGTCGTGTCGTGGGCGGCCGGCAACGGCGACCGCTCCGAGAACGCCGACTACATTTACGGTAAGCGCCGCCTGCGTGAAATCGATCGCCGCGTGCGTTTCCTGGGGAAACGGATGGAGGCCGCCGAGATTGTGGACCCCGTCACCCAAACTAACGACTCCATCCGGTTCGGCGCCACGGTAACCGTGCACGACGAGGAAGGGCAGCAGCGGATTTACACCATCATTGGCATCGATGAGTCCGATCCCAAGATTGGCCGCATTAGCTGGATATCGCCGCTAGGGCGCGCGCTACTGAAGGCCAAGGTGGGCGACAGCGTGACCGTGCACACCCCCAAGGGTGAGCAAGACCTCGAGATTGTGAAGATCGAGTACAAGAGCCTCGACTAACGGCCAGGGAGTTACTTGCCCATGGAACCGGCGCGTAAAAGCGGCGACGGCGAGGGCTCCGAAGCGAGTCCGCGCGGGGACTGGCCGCGAAAGAGTATGTTCTTACGGTTCAGAAAGCCGCGCATCGGCTTCAGGTAGCGCTCGTAAAGGGCGAAAAGGGCATCGCCTTCTTCATAAACCACCGACTTGCCCTGGATATTCTCCAGCGCGATGAACTTCGGGATGCTCTCGTGCGTATAGCGATCCCCGTGCGGGAAAAGCTCCTTCAAGATCTTTGCTTCGAAAATCTTTTGGTTTGGGTCCTCGATGACTACCGAGTGCAGTACGACGTCGTTCTGCGGGCTAGACTTCAGGTAGCTCTCGATTAGCGCGCGGTACTCACGGGAGCTGGAGCACCAGCTGGCCGAAAAGATGAAGATGTTGAACTTGCCTTCGTCTTTCTCATCGATGAACGATTTCAGGAACCGTAGCTGCTTGAACTCCGCCTGCACCTGGGGGGCCTTGTTCTTCAAAAGATCGTTAATCTGGATGCGGTCCGGAATCGCCAGCGTGTCCAGCGCGCTACGGGTGAGCGAAACTTTGTGGCTGACCAAGCGGGGCGCTACCCGCACGCTGCTGCCCACGGCGACCGGCGTGCTCAAGAAAAGACTTCGGCGTTTCCAGCCGTCGCGAATGGTGTCCCACTGCCGATCGAGCGTGGTCAGATCATCCGCGGACAGCAACTCGCTGCCTTCCGCGGTCAATCCGCGAAAAGGGAGAATGTCGTTCCGGGTGCGGCCTTCGCGAAAGTCCACGCTGAAGGGCAGGTAGTAGAGCCGATACATGTAGAGCAGTTTATTCGCGGCCGCCGCCGAACCATCGGCCATGGCCGGTCCCGAAAGAACCGAAAGGGCGAGACTAAGTTGTAAAAATAGGTTTCTCATCGGGTGATTCACATTAGAAGAGTGCAAAAGGGGGGCCCAGAATACACTCGGTAAGTGATTGAATTTATAAGGCGGTTCCGCTGGTTTAGGCTCAGGAAAATGCGCGTTTTCCTGACGGCTGTATACACCTCAGCCAGTTTGTCTGCTATTTAGAGCCCCCGTGTTTGGAATCTACGTCCATTTTCCTTTTTGCCGTCATCGCTGTTCGTACTGCGATTTTTTCTCGTCGACGGATTACACCGACGCGACCTTTGGCCTTTTCGGCGAGTCGCTGATGGCGGAGATCCGGCGTGAGTCCCCGCCGCTACGGTCCCGCTTCAATCCGGGACCCGTCGTTTCGATTTTTTGGGGCGGGGGAACCCCCTCTTTGTTTCCTCCGTCCGTACTCGAGAAGGTTTTCTCGAGTTTGAAAGCGGAATGGGAGATGGTGCCGGAGCTCGAGTTTACGATCGAGGCGAATCCCGAAACGGTCACGCCGGAGAAGGCGGCCGAGTGGAAACGAATCGGCATCAACCGCGTGAGCCTCGGGGTGCAGTCCACCAACCAGGTGGCGCTCGGCGTGCTCGATCGGCGCGTGAGCCGAGAGGCCATTCCGCGCGCGGTCAAAATTCTGAAAGACGCCGGACTAAATAATTTCAGCTGTGACCTCATCTTCGGTATTCCCTCGCAGACGAACGAAGAGGTGATTGCCGACATCGAGAGGATCGCCGAGCTGGGGCCACGTCACGTCAGCTCGTACCACCTCACGCTGAAACCGGGTCACAAGCTGTTTAAAGAACTACCCGATCAGGATCGCGCCGCGGACCTCTACGAGCTAGTCATGGATGAGCTCGGCAAGCGCGGCTACGCGCAGTATGAGATTTCCAACTTTTCCCATCCCGGATTTTCCTCGCGCCACAATCGCCTGTACTGGTCCGGCGGTGACTTCGTGGGCTTCGGTCCCTCGGCCGCAAGTCGCTTCTTCGCCGATAAAGGTTTCCACCACCGCAAGAATGTTTCCGATCTCAAACTGTACGCGGAGGGGAAGGGGACCGAGTTCGAGAGCACGAGCCCGCGTTCCACGATCCTCGAATCTTTGTTTCTCGAGCTTCGCCAAAACGAGGGGATAGACCTTAGCCGCTTTCGCGATCGTTACGGTTACGACGTGGAAAAATCCCGTAAGTACCCGCTCTTCGTCAAAGAGGGGCTGCTGGAACGCATTGGCCCCAACGTGAAGCTCACCCCAAAAGGGCGCTTACTCGCCGACGCCATCTCCCCCGAGTTGCTAGACTAGGCAAAAAAAAACGCCGGAAGCTTTCGCCGCCGGCGTGAAATTGGTGTCATGGCGAGGCGAAGCCGAAGCCACCCTCACACTTTGCTTAGAACGGGACTTCGTCGTCGCTGATCGGGCTTTCCGACTTCTGGAAGCTCTGAGGAGCGCCGCCGCCGTGATTCGAGTCACCGAACTCCGCGCCGCCGCTGCTCTGCTGATTGAAATCTTGTGCGCCTTGGCCCGCACGGTCGCCGGGTCCGCCGATGAACTGCACGTTCGAGGCAACGATCTCCGTCGTGTAACGCTTCGCGCCTTCTTTATCCGTCCACTCACGGGTCTGAAGCTTGCCTTCCAGGAACGCCTGGCGGCCTTTGGTCAGGTACTGGCCGCACAGCTCGCCGAGCTTGCCCCATACCACTACGCGGTGCCACTCGGTCCGCTCTTGCTTCTGTCCCTGCTTGTCGGTCCAGCTTTCGTTCGTCGCCACGTTGAAATTGGCTACCGCGCCGCCGTTCGTCGTATAACGAACCTCGGGATCATTGCCCAACCGCCCCAACAAAAATACTTTGTTCAAACCACTCGCCATATAATCAGTCCTCCGTGACGTAATTGATCAATAGGCGATACAATATTTTCGTCAATCCTTCGTCAACGGAATAAGGAGCGCATACTCGTGAAACTCGATGAAGAGATGCTCAATCGCCGCACCCCGGTATTGACTGGCCATGCCGAATGCCCCGTGATGAGCCGCTTCATTGCTCGCGCCATCGACGCGCTCGTCATATCGGCGATATTTCTCCTGCTATCCGTACTGGGAAGGCCTCTCGGGATATTTGCCGCCGCCGCTTACGCGGCGCTTCAGGATGCGGTTGGCGCGGGTCAAAGCATTGGCAAGCGAATCATTGGGCTCAGGGTCGTCGATGACGCCACCGGTTTACCGTGCTCGTTTAGTGCCTCGTTTTTCCGCAACGTGCCGTTCTTGTTGTGGGTCGTTTTCGGGTCCATCTCCTCACTCTGGGGATTTTGGGCGTTGCTCGCGCTCCCGCTAGTGGGGTTCGAGATCTATCTGCTGTTCGTGCTCGACTCCGGCACCCGGCTCGGTGACGTACTGGGCAATACCCGCGTCAGCGAACAGGTTGACCTGCCTTTGACGCCCCATAGCTAAGGCTCGGCCGTACCGCCTACAACGCTTCTGCCGCGAATCGCCCATTTAGGTTATACTCATATGTAGGGCAGTCGCCCTATCCGTCTAAAAGCTCCACTTACAAAAAGCATCCATCGCAACATCCCGGTCAGCCTACGACCCGGGGCCGTTGTCTCATCTTAAGGGTACCGCTTTGGGAATCTTTGGTTCGCTATTCGAAAAGCGCCTCGTCGGACTCGACATCGGCGTTTCCGGAATTAAAGCGGTGGAGCTTTCCGGACGCGCGGACGCGCCCAGGCTTGCGGCCTATAATCGAATTCCGCTTCCGTGGGATGCGATCTCCCCCGAGGGGGAGATCAAGAAACGCGAAGCGGTCGTCGGCGCGCTCAAACGGTTATTCGACAGCCGTGATTTCAGCTCTCGCTACGTGGCCGTAGGCGCGTCGGGCAACGCGATCATCACGAAGAAAATCAGTGTGCCCAAAATGGCCGAGGGCGAGCTGCGCGAACAACTTTACTGGGAAGCCGAGCAGTACATCCCTTTTCCCGTGGCCGATGTGAATCTCGACTTTGCCATTATCGGAAATAGCCAGAACACGTCGGCGGACGGCGCAGCCCTGATGGATGTGCTGCTGGTTGCGGCAAAGAAAGAATACATCCAGTCCATGTCGGCGTTGATTCAAGAAGCCGGATTGATTCCTAAGGTGATCGACAATCAGTCATTTGCGCTCGGTAACTCCTTCGAATTCAACTACGGCGTGCTCATCAGTGAGCATGCCGGCATGTCGACGAACGTAATCATCGATTTCGGCGCGGGCAGCACCAAGCTATCGGTCGTGGAAGGGGACAAGACAACCTTTACCCGCGACCTTCCGCAGAGCGGAATCGGCTGCACGTTGCTGTTGAGCGAGCGCTTGGGCATTTCCATCGAAGACGCCGAGCGGTTGAAGATACAGCAGCCCGACCAGGAAGCGGTCGAGAATGTACTGAATGACTACAACCGCGGCACGGTCGATGAGATTAGCCGTACGTTGGACTTTGCGATCTCCCACAGCGCGGAGAATGCCATTCAGGGGATTTACCTTTGTGGAGGAGCCTCGCGCACGCTGGGGCTCATCGAGATGCTGGCCGACGGAATGCCGGCGCCGGTCCGGCCGCTCAACCCCGTGCAGGGTATTTCGGGCACGGGGCGCAAGATGAGCGCGCAGGCCATTCGTGAACTTTCCTACCTAGGGGCCGTCGCCATCGGCTTGGCCCTGCGGGTTCCCGGAGACACGCGATGATTCGAATCGATTTGGGTACAGAAGATCTCGCTGGTGGAAAGGGATCTAAAAACCCACTAAGAAAACTGCTCAACCGTTTGCGGATGAAGAACGCCAGTGGCGGGGGAGGCTCGTCACGCCTATCGGCGGACCCCTTTGCCGCGAGCTCGGTGGGCCTATTCAGCCGCCTAGCGGGCGTCGGTACGGTGCTCCTCATCCTCATCGCGCTCGTGGGCGCGGTCGTCCCCCATTTTGCTTACGAGCAGTACCGCGAGTTCGTCGTGAAAAAGAATGAGGAGACCAAAAAAGAGCTACAGGGCCAGCTCGATTCCATTACCAAAGAGATCGCCCGGCTTGTTCCGTTTCAGAAAGAGCTCGAAAGCTA
Source organism: Bdellovibrionota bacterium (assembly GCA_041736915.1). GTDB lineage: Bacteria > Bdellovibrionota > FAC87 > UBA2466 > UBA2466 > JBGSST01. The sequence continues at coordinate 162 of JBGSST010000177.1, read as the reverse complement.
CGAAGCGCAGAAGAGACTCTTGCGCGAACGGCTAGACCTAATTCAAAATCTGCTCGCCTCACGGAGCGCCCCGGTGAATGTGCTCGACGCCATCGGCCAAAGTCTACCCACCAAGACGTGGCTTACCACCATCGACTTCGACGCCAAATCGACACGACCCGC
>JBGSST010000175.1:0-4349 GCA_041736915.1 Bdellovibrionota bacterium | reverse complement strand
GGGCGAAGTCATGGGCATTGGAAAAGAGCAGATAGAGTCGGCGTTCAAAGAGATGGGGCTTACCTACTCGATGAACGAAGAGACGTACGTGGCGTTCACGCAAGGCCGGTACGCGCCAAACATCAATGCGGTCGTGACGATCGATGAAGACCTGGCGGCGGCCACCATTATGGCGGTGCTTGACGTCAACATCGAGCCCACCCAACGGGCCGCGGTGTACGAGCTGTTCAATCTCGTGCACGGGCAAAGTCTGTGGAACGTCCGCTTTCACCTCGATGAAGAGGGCCGCGTATTCTCCGTGGGCAAAGTACAAACGTGGGGGCTGCCCTTCAACACCGTGCAATTCGGCGACATATACTTCTCGCTCGTGGTGTCCGCCGATCGCCTTTACCCCTGCCTGCAAGCGGTAACCGAGGAAGGGGCCGACGGCGTTACGGCGTTCGAGCACTTCTTTCTGAAGTCGCGCGAGTAGCTCTGGATGCCCAAGGCTTAAAAGTTTTGGAAGCTCTTTAGGCAGTCCAGGATGCCACCCGACCAAATCTTGTAAACGGCCTGGTCCGTTTCGGCGTAATAGAGGCTGCTCGTTCCGGTTTTTGCGTCACGGCGGGAGAACACTCGTACCGAAAGCATTTGGGGGAACACCTGACGCGCTTTTTCGAGGTTGCTGCGGTCGTTGTCGAAGAAAGCCGTCAGCTCGTGGTTGGGGTTGGTTTCCTGGTATTCGCGAAAAACGGCTTCCTTGTATTTGGCGGCGTTCAGTCTTCCGTCATTCGTAAAGAGCCCGTCATTCGGCACGCCATCACGTTTTAGAATCTCTTCGGTGACCTTGCGGGAGCCCCCGTACCTGGCAGTGACGTAAACGATCTTAGCGCCGGCATTCTTCCACGCGGTCAGGTGGTCCCTAAGCGTTGGTTCAATGCGGGCTTGTTCGAACGCTTTGCCCGTGTGTCGCTCGGTGGCGATAAATTCTTTTATTTGTTCCAAACGATCACGCAGTTCGTTGTAATCGGAAAGCTGCTCGGACAGCTTTTGGGATAGGAAATGTTCCACCTCGCCGGCGGGCACATTCTCTTTCTCCACATTGTCGAAGAAGTGAGTGCCGTTTACTTGGTCGTATAGGTGCAGCAAGTACTCGATACGGCTTGCGTCGTTGTAGAGCGTTCCGTCGAGGTCGACGAAAACCGTGGGTACCTTGCCTGAGCGTTTTGCCGTAGTGATGCGCTCATTAATCCCATCCACGATGGGCTGGTTATAGCTGACTTCGTTGGGGGGCGCGGGGCGGCGGGCTCCGCGCGCACTGGCTTTTGCCAGCCCTTCCTTCACGAACTCCAGCAAACTCTTTTTCTCGTTCGGATCTATCAGCTCGGGATCGAGAAAGGGAAACCGGACGAAATGCTCTTCGCGAAAGGTAACTTCCTTGAGCAGGCGGGCATTGGCCGGCTTTCCGAAGAACTTAACCGCGTCCTGGTACTCTTTCACCGCCGCCAGTTTGTTGTCGTTGGACAACTTTTCGAACTGGGCCATCTTCAGCGCCAGATCCGGCGAGTAGAGCTTCAGAATCTCCGGGGGAAGGGGCTCCGCCTGAACGGGTACTTTCGCCCGTGCATCCAGCACGGGCAATAGCTGCTTCAATTTGGTGGCGTTGGCGAACGGATTGGAGATCGCCATCGTGCGAGGGTTGATGAACGGTTGCAAAGCGGCGTAACGGGCGTTCTTATGAACGGCCTGAAACTCCAACTTGTCTTCGTTGGTGCGGGCGTTGCGGGGTTTGGCTAGCAGGTCCACGTCGAGTCCGAGATGGCCCAGGATCTTTAGGGTGTTCGGGAATTCGGTGGCGAAGGTTTCTTTAATCTTGGCTCGCTCGGCGTTGGTGCGATTGCGGAAAATCTTTAGAAATTGCTCGAGATACTTATCGTCTAGCTCGTACTGGGCGATGTCTTCGGGGGCGGCGTTGACGAAGTAGTGCTCAAAGCCCTTTAGAACGTCATTGAATGAGGGATCCAGCTTCAGCTTGTTTTGGTTCGGGGCCGATAGCAGGTCCATCCGCAGGCGAATACTTCGGAGTGCCAAACGTAGAATCGTAGCGGGGTATTCCGACTCTGCGCCCACCCGCGGAATTTTCTTGGGCTCTTCGAGCTTGCGGGCCTTGTGCTGGTCCGTGAAGCGAATGTTGCCCTGCTTCAGGGCTTCGATGTTCTCTTCATCACCATAAATTCTGTTTTGGGTGGGGGAATAGATGAGCTGATTCAGCGACGTGTCGCCCATGTTTTCAAAGAATCCGAACTCCCCGAAGTAGGGCTTGTTTTCGCGCTGGGTGTAAGAATCCTTCACGAAGAGATCGAGCTTCTTCTCTTTGCCAAACGTGCGCGTTAACGTCTGGTTGATGTCGATGCCATGCTGGGCCAGCAGTTTGTGCACTTCACCAAGGTGGCGAGGTTGAACTTCCCGGTTATTGAAGTGAACAAACACCTCGACGTCGCCCGGGCCATCGGCCGGCATTTGTAAGATGGCCCGGCGTAGGTCACCGGCACCGAGGTAGAACGTGGCGTCGATTCCGGCGGCCTTTAGATTTTTTTCCCATCCCGCCATTTCGCTCATCAGCGTTTGCATGTGGTCATTGAACTCGAGCTTCGCGGTGGCAGAGGAGCTGCCGATGGTCGCGGTTCTCGCCGGCTCGGCGATCGCTAGGCTGGCCAGTAGGGGAGCGAACCCTAAGTAGAGGGCTAGAACGGCCTGAAAAAAAACTAGTCGATGCGTCATAGGCTTCTCGGTTGGTTTGTTTGGAGAGCCTGTAATTATCCCACCGGTGAGTTGGCCGGCGCCAGGCTTAATCGACGAGCGCTCGACCGGTTGCGGTACAATAGAAACCTTCATGAATCGCTGGCTCGCCCTTACCTGGTGTTTACTCACGCCGCCGTTGAGCGGGGGGGCGGCGACGACTACGGATCCCGAATGTGTATTGAGCCTGGCTTTCCTAGCCGAGGCGGAGGGAAACGGGCAGGAGCTGGTGCTGGACACCTACCGGCAACTCTTCGGGCGCCTCGGCCAAGGCCGTATTCCACCGGCCGTGCTTCGGAGTATGGAGAACCCGTTCGAGTTGAAAGAGGATACGGCAGGGGAAGACTTCTTCACGTTGAGCCGAAGTCTCAAACGGCTGGAAGAGCTAGTACGGGCGAAGGGATGGGACTCGCCCGGTTTGCGGAGCCAGCTTCGAAACGAGCTCGTGACCATGGCCGCGCTCGGCGAGCGGGCGGCGGAAGCCCAAACCGCTACGCTCACGAACGAGCCGAAGCTAATCGAGATCCCGATAGGCACCGACCGCGTCCCGCTATTTTCGCCGGATCAGCGTTGGATGATCGCGTTAAACCCCGGCCCCACAAAAGACTCGCGCGTCATTAAGGTTTACGACACCAAAGAGAACAAGGTTTCGCTCGTGCCCGTTCCGGATGACTATCCCGCCGTTCCCCTATTCATCATCGGGAATAAAGTAGCGCTTTTTCAGGAGGGGTTGAATGTCGAGACGGTGGCCTTCAATGAAGGGACCTTCGACTGGACGACGAGAAAGTACCAGTTCAGCTCCACGCTTCCGTTGGACGACATGAAGTTTTATAGCACCAACTCGCCGGACCTGTTCTTTATTCCCGCATGGGGCCAGCTCTACCGCAGTGACCTAAATCACTCCGATAAGTTTTTGCCCCTGTCGTTTCCGGAGCCTGCTCCCGTGCACTTCGGAGTGCTTCCCGGAAGCTCCAACCCCTACTGGGTGGCACCGGTGAAGGGCGAGTTCTTTCTTTTTCAAGGCGCCACTACGGTCAAAGGAAAGGTCGTCAACTCTACCGCGGAAGCGGTGTGGCCGATGGACCCGGGGCAGATCCATTTTTCCGCGGATCGGCGGTCGCTCGTCTCGAGCCCTCCCAGTAAAAAAGACTCCATCATCGTGCAAACCTGGAAGGCCAAGGCTCAGCCAATATTTTTGGTCTCCGCTAAAACCAAAACCACCTCTTTCGGCGGCGAATTTCTGGGCCTAGCGGCCAGCCCCGTAAAGAACGAAGGGTATCTTTTGGTGCGGGGGGCCGGCCCCCATCTGATGCGAATCGAAAAGGTGAACTTCAAAACCAAAGAGTGCGTGTGGAGCCACGAACTCACCCGTTCTTTTCCGGAGGATACTGGCGAGGTGCCCTACGTGAGCGGAGATGGCAGCAAGTTGATGTTCCGCGATCGGAACCGCAATCTCGTCGTGGTGGACCTCACGCTGATCGAGAGCATGGTAGGGAAGTAGTGCTTCCGTCGGCGGCGCTCTAGCAGAAGGTGCGGCCTCACTTTGTCCATCCGCTTTGTTAGCAGAAGGT
>JBGSST010000093.1:0-6794 GCA_041736915.1 Bdellovibrionota bacterium | reverse complement strand
TCGGGTGACGGAGATTAGCCCGGGCATGGTGGAAACCGAATTCGCCGAGGTTCGCCTCGAGGACAAAGAGAAAGCCAAATCCGTTTACAAGGGGCTGACTCCACTTAGTGCCGAGGACGTGGCCGAGGCGGTGGTGTGGTGCGCGCTGCGGCCGAGCCACGTGAACATTCAAGAGATCGTGATGTATCCGACGGACCAAGCTTCCACCACGCTGGCCCACCGGAAGGCGTAACGTGCCCTTTCACGAAACCGACGGCGCCACGCTCAACTACGAGCTGTGGCCCGTGGACGGCGCCACCGAATGGGTCACGCTGCTCAACGGCCATACGCGATCGCTCGATGACTTTCGCCCCATGGCGGGTGCGCTCAACCGGCGCGGCTTGTCCGTGCTCTCACTCGACAATCGGGGCAGCGGCAAGACGGAGACCTTCCGAAAATTTTCCCTCGCCGATTTGGCCAAAGACGTACGGGCCTTGTGGAAGACCGAAAAGATCCGCGCAAGTCACGTAGTGGGCTTCTCCTTTGGGGGAGCCGTGTCGATGGTATTGGCCGCGGAGCAACCTCCGGAGCTAAGGCGGCTCGTGCTGGTGTCGACGAGGGCCACCTGGGACATCACCCTCCCCGATGTCTCGTCACCGCACTTCGCCGAAGAGGTGGCCAAGTATTTTTCGAAGGATTTCTACGAGGCGCAGAAGCGCTTCATCACCCACTTCGGAGCCGAAGTTCAAAAGCGCGCGCAAGACCCCGACCGCAAACAAGGTATCACCTGGCAGCGCGAAGCGGTGGAAGGGATGGACCTACGTCAGCGCCTCGCCAAGATCACCGCCCCTACTTTGATTCTGCACGGCAACGAGGATCGTATCGTGCCGTTCGACTCGGCGGAGACGCTTCGCCAGCACATCAAGGGGGCCGCGCTCATCCCCTTCCCCGGTATCGGCCACCTTCCCCTCGTGCAATGTCCGGCCAGGCTCTACGAAGAAGTCGCGACTTTCCTAACGACCGTCCCCGCGCCATAATCCCGGCATGGCGAATTCGAATAACACTCTGGCTTCCCTGATGGCGTTTCTGGAAAAATCTCCCACCCCGTTTCACGCGGTGGAGAATTTAAAGGCCGAGCTCGCCGAAGCGGGCTTTCAGGAGCTCGGTGAACGGGATTCTTGGAAGAACGTTCCCGCCACTGGCTACGTTATCCGCGAGGGGGCCATCCTCGCCTTTCGCAAAGGAAAGAACGGACCCGCCGGCGGATTCCACTTGGTGGGCGCCCACACGGATAGTCCGTGCCTCAAGGTGAAACCCAATGCGCCGGCGGAGAATCACGGGTTCGTGAAGCTCGGTGTGGAAGTATACGGCGGAGTTCTCTTGTCGACGTGGTTCGACCGGGATCTGTCGCTGGCCGGCCGCGTGAGCTATGCCGATGGCTCGGGAAAGGTTGCCACCACGCTCATCGATTTCAAACGGCCGATGGCTGTTTTACCCAATCTCGCCATTCACCTGAATCGCGAAGTGAACGAAAGCCGCTCCATCAACAAACAATGGGAGCTGCCGCCTATCATTTTTCAATGGCAACGCGAGCACAAGCGCGGGGAATTCGACTTCGAAGCTTTGCTGATCGACGAGCTGAAGAAACAAGGGGTGAAAGCGGCGGACAAGGTACTCGCCTTCGAGTTATCTTTCTACGACACGCAGAAGCCCGGGCTCGTGGGGCTACACCAAGAGTTTCTGACGAGCGCCCGTATCGACAATCTGCTTTCGACTTACGTGGGAATGCGCGCGCTGATTGATTCCAATCCCGCCCGCACGGCGGTAATGGTGGCCAACGATCACGAAGAAGTCGGTAGCGAATCGCTCTCCGGCGCGCAAGGAACTTTTTTAGCCACCGTGCTCGAACGGCTTTGTGCGGATCGCGAAGAGTTTCATCGCGCACTGGCTTCGTCCACGCTGGTTTCGACGGACAACGCCCACGGTGTTCATCCCAACTACGCGGAGAAGCACGATCGGGATCATGCTCCGCTGCTCAATCACGGGCCGGCCATCAAGGTGAATTCGAATCAGCGTTACGCCACCACGAGCGAAACGGCGGCCCACTTCGCCAGCGTGTGCGGCAAGGCCGATGTACCCTACCAATTTTTCGTCAGTCGCTCCGACATGCCGTGCGGCAGTACCATTGGTCCTTTGACCGCCACGAAGCTGGGGATCAAAACGGTCGACGTCGGCGTGCCCACCTTCGCGATGCACTCTATTCGCGAGCTCGCGGGCGCCCAAGACCCTGAGCATCTACGTCGCGCCCTGGTTACCTTTTACGAGAACTAACCGTTTCGTTAGTGGGCCACCGGGACTTGTTCGGTGGGGCGGAACCTACGGCCAATGTAGTGCATTGCCGTGCCCACGACCACGCCAGCCACGAGGTCAATCCCCACGACCACCGCGAAGGAGGTCACATAAACCGCCGCATCGAAGCGGGACCTTGCCCACATGTGACGGAACGGTGCCGGGCTCAATAGCCTCATCGCAATCGAGATGAGCACGCCGGCCAAAGCCGCGATGGGGATTTGACCCATGGCTCCCGAAAAGCTGTACACCGCGCCGAGAAGCACGAGCGAGTGCACAATCGAAGCCCGCTTCGTTTTTCCGCCGGCCGCCACGTTGGTAGCCGATCGGGCGATCACGCCCGTGGCCGGAATACCGCCGAACAGCGACGCCACGAAGTTGCCCAACCCCTGACCCACCAGCTCCTGGTTCGAATCGTGAGGAACCCCTTTGGCGATGCGATCTACCGCCTGCGAAGAAAGAAGCGTTTCGATAGAGGCCAAGATGAAAACGGTGATCGACGCCAAGAACACCGGCATCCAGTCGGCCGGAATAGCCGGGAAGGTCGGGCTAGGTAAGCTGCTCGGAATCGCCCCAACACGCGGAACCGGGAGGGTAAAGATCACCGCCAGCAAAGTGGCCAACACCACCGCAACGAGGGGCGACGGAATACGCGGAAAATACCGCGGTAGGCGCAAAATAATGAAGAGCGAGAAGAGCGTCATGCCCAAAACAGGCCAATGAGTGGCCGCGGCCATCTCGATCAAATGCCCAATAGTGGCGAAGAAAGCCGAGTCAGATGGAGGCGGCAGGCCCAAGGCGCGGGGTAGCTGGCCTACCAGGATGATGGCGCCAATGCCGGCGGTGAAACCTTCGATTACCGACTCCGGAATCAGCTTGGCGAAACGGCCCAGACCGAGAACGCCGGACAATAGCTGCATGATACCGACGAGTAAGGTGATGAAGACTATGCCGGGCACGCCAAATTTGTGCACCTGGGTGGCCACTAGTACGGCCATGGCGGCGGCCGGACCGCTGACCGCGAGCCGGGTACCACCGAAGAGCGAGCTGATGATGCCGGTGACGATCGCGGTAACGAGTCCCATTGCGGGATCCACCCCGGAAGCTAGCGCAATCGCAAAGGAAAGGGGAAGCGCTACGCAGGCCACGGTCATGCCGGCGAGAATGTCCTCGCGCAAATACTTAGTAGTGAGAAGGCCGCGCCATTCCCGTAGCAAAAAAGGTAAACCGAGATCCAACTTCATCGTATGCACTCCACGAATTAGATGGCCCGAGAATGGCGGATTGCGCGCGTTAAGGGAAGAGAAAGCCGCCGAAAGGACCTTTCGGCGGTTCCTATCTATTTAAATGGCGACTCTGAATCGCTTTTAGCGATTCGACGGCATACCGAGGTTTTCCACCGCGGATCCGACGTACAGCTGCGGGAACGACGGCTTCAAGCGAGTGCTTCCGAACATCGCTTTGTCTTTCTCCATCAGCTCGGTTTCCTTCTTGGTCACGCAAGCGCTGACGCTGTTGTACAGCCCCTTCCAGCTAGTGGCGGTCGGCAAGCTATCGATCAAGCAGCCATCCCAGTACGTGTAGGTTTCACCGGGCGAGCAACCGAACGACGGACGGTCTTCCCGCGCGGCGGTCAGAATGATGCGATTCGATTTCTGCATCTCTTCTTTAGCGAACACACCCGAGTAGCAGGCCGACACCATCACCACCGTAGGCTGATTGCCACAGGTCTGGTCCAGCATGTCGTTCAAGATCGCCGGAGTTAGCTTGGTCGTCGGCTTGATGTAGAAAAAGCCTTGAGGGCTGCCGTGCGAGGTCATGTGAACCAGGCAAGCGTCTGAGCTACGTACGCCGAGCTTATCGAGCGAGGTAACCATGTTCTCCAAATTCGTAGGCAGCGTATCGCCGATGGCTTCGTCGGGATTCACGGAAAGCATGCGAATGTTGTTCGACTCCACACCGCGGCTTTCGAGAATCGCCTTCAACTTGTGACGGGCGTTGTCAAAAGTGTTGATGCTGTCATCACCGGTCATCAGCATCGATTTCCAGGTGTAAGTGTCGGTGTTGGCGTGAGCGCCCCCCGCGATTGCGAAGGCCACGAAGAATAGAACGAAGAATTGCTGCCGCATTGATCCCCCCTTGGAAACGGACAACGAACGTGAACTGACTTCCACTCACCATACGACGTTCATGAATTGGCGCGATTCCTCTTTCCCCGGGAGCTTGAATTTCGGAACCGTTTGTTAACGAACGCCCAAAGTGTCTATAGGTTTTACACAGATAATCGAGCCCTTGAGCCGAATACGCACGGTATACGCTTTGCACTCTCAAGCGGTAGTTCCTCAGCACCAACATGATTTAGCACCATTGAGAGGACCGCAAATGGCGAAGAGCCGCGTTAACGACCGTTCGGTTACCAAGACGTATCGCATTCTGGCGAATGACCTCGCCCAATTTCCCGCCGTGGAAACTACGGCGCAGGTCGACCTCGGCTACTCCACGCAGTTTTACGAGCGCACCCACCGCACCCCGAAACCGAAGAGTCTTTTCCGCCGGGCCTTCGAGATTCTGAACCCGGGTCTGTGGTCGCCGGCGTTCTGGTTTGCGCTATTGGTCACCATCACGCTCGCGTGGATTTCGTACCAGGGCATTGTGCTGCAGATGCGCCCGATCCAGGTGCCGCTACATCCGCACGCGGCCATCCTGTCCGCCATGCGCCTTACCCTTTGCTCACTGATCCCGCTAGTCCTGCTCGCGTTTCACCTCACGCTGAATTATCGGCGGCGGGGGCCGGGCCGACTCATCAAAGCGTACTGGTACGCCGGTTGGGTGATTACACTGTTCATCGGTGTTTCGAATCCTTTGGCGAATGCCATTTCCAAACATCACGCCAACCGTTTTCACGACATGTGCTTCGTGAAGCGCGACAAAGCAAATTGCGGCAACTACGCGGAGAAGGTTTACCGGCTAGCGGCCAAGAAAGAGATCGTGGCCCTCATTCCGGAAAAACGCCGAGGCGCGATCACCCAAATGTTCAGACTGATTCAAGAGCAGGATCAGCGTGAAGCTCTCGCCGAGAACGAAGATGAGGCCGACGAAGCACCGGCGAAAAAAACGGTAGCCGCCAAAAAGGCCAACGCGGCAAAAAAACGCCTGGCCCGCACTTTGGATAGCTCGCGCCGTCTGGCGTACGGCCACTAAGCGGAAACTTCCGCCTCCAGCCGGTTCAGTGCATCACGAATCGCGATGAAAGACTCTTCGCTGAGCTGGTCCACTGTTTTGCCCTCGACCGGAATCGGGTCGAGCGCCTCGGCGATGATCGTGCCGGCACGTAGGCGCCAAAAATTTACGCCTTTGTGGAATGAGGTAATAGCGATCGGCTGCAGCTTCAGGCCCGTGTTCTGCGCGAGATGAAAAGCGCCTCGCTTGAACGGCAACAATCCCTGCTTGAGGGACCGCGTTCCTTCGGGGGCGATCATCACGGATAGCCCCTTTTCCTTCACGATATCTTCCGCCTTCTTCATCGTGGCGAGAGCCCGCTCCCGATTGCGCCGATTGATGAACAAATTGCCACCGAGCCAGAAAATCCAACCAAAGAGCGGAATCCAGCGCAGGCTCGACTTACCGACCGTCACGGTCTGCTTAGGCAGCAAGCGGCCCACGAAAAAAACGTCGATGAGTGACTGGTGGTTCACCACGAAGACGCAAGGCTTCGAGCTTTGCAGCAAAGAGCTGCGGCGAATCTCGTACCGAACGCCCATGAGCCAAAGCCCGACGATGGATAAAATCCGGCAGTAGAGCCAAGAGTTGTTGGCGTGAAACGGACGGAGGAACACGACGGGCAAGAAAAGGAGGCTGAAGCCAAAGAACCACAGCACGACGAGCACGAAACGCAGCGGATACATAGTGGCCGCATTATAGGGGTGGGAGGGGCTATCGGAAACCGGCAATCCGGCTAATATGGACTTGATGGGACGTTTTTGGGGAACCTATTTGCTGGCGGCATTTTTTACGCTGCCCTTGCTCGGAAAGCCCCTGAAGGTAAAGGGGGCCGTTCTCGATCTGGATATCACCAAGCAAAAGCGCGCCGTGACGGACGCGCAGCTCGAAGAAGCGGTGCTGGAGGCCGCCCGCTCGTTAATCAGCTACTATGGCCGGTTTCCGGTGAAGCGGCTCACGGTCGAGGTCTTACCCAACTCCCGCCAGCCCGACGGCCTTTTCGGCCAGGCTTTTTCCGGCAAACGGGTCACCCTTTACGTTGGCAAGGACGTGAGTGCGGAACAGCTGAAACGAAACTGGATACTGGTGCACGAGATGTTTCATTTGGGTTTTCCCGACATCGAGGACGAGAAGCACGACTGGATTGGCGAAGGGGCCTCGACCTACCTCGAAGGAATAGCTCGGGTACGTAGCGGGAACCTCACCCCCGAGGCGCTGTGGGCCGATAACCTGCCCGGCTTTGCCGA
>JBGSST010000084.1:0-2671 GCA_041736915.1 Bdellovibrionota bacterium | reverse complement strand
AGCTGCCGGGGCGGGGCGGCGGTTCGGCGGGGGCGGGATCGCCGCGCCGGATGCGCTCTTCCTCGAGAAGCTTTTGGATCTCGCGATGGCGTAGGTACTCGTTCACCACCGACTGGCTCAGGTGAGTTTGTCCGTAGCTGTATACCCGGTTGCCGATCTGAATGGCCGTGTGCGGGAAGGGCACGGTTTCATTCAGCAGTCGCACCTGATGGGTCGCGAGCTGGTACTGCGGTTGATTCAAGTACTGATCCACCGACGGCGTCCCCCCGGCCATCTGGTGATAGAGCAGATTGAGCGCGAAAATTAGCGTCGCCGCGCGGGCCCCTTCGAATACCCGCCCAACGTTTCGCCGCGCGATGGTCCAGTACGGGTGCTTCCGCATGAACTCTCGTTTTTCTTCGAAGAGTTTACGGGCTTTGTATTTGTCCAAAATCGCGTACTCGCTAGCGCTGGGCTCGTAACCTTTTTTGGTCCACAGCTTGCGGAAGATCGGGTGGGTGGGGGTCGCCGCCTTGGGCAACCACACCGGCGACAGGAAACGCACCACCGGATGAATCCAATCCTGATAAAGGCGAAAGGGAACCTTGGCGGCCTTTGGCTCGGCGGACACGTGGTTCCACACTCGCGGCTGCCCTTCTAGGAAGCGATGAACCCGATTAATCTGTTCCCACGTAAAGCCCAATACTTTACGCGTTCGCGGAAAGCGGGGCGTCGTGGAGGGCGAGAGGGCGGCGATGGTTTCCGAGCAGGGCTCGGGAATTGGCGCGGCGCCCGATGACCCATGGCCGATCAGCACACAGGCCAGTAACGAAAAAAGAAGGCGTTGGGTAAAGGCGATCACGTATGCCTACCTTACCTCTACTGCCGCTCGCGCGAGAAGTACCGCAGCCAGTTCTCGTTGGAACGATAGAAGAGAGTAGGCAGGCCAGAGCTGTTGATCACCATGTCGGCGTACTGCCCCACCTGCGAGATGAAGGTGCCGGTGGGGTTGGCGTCGAGCGATTCGAAGGTCCAGCTGCCACTTTCGTACTTGGCTAAGCGCAGGCTCTGGTAGGAAGCCGAGTAAAACGAGGTGTAGATCGTACCGCCCGAGATCTTCAATGACGGCTTGGTGGAAACGGCAACGGTGGTGCCCGTACCTTCGATGAGGGAAGGGGTGAAGGCGCCGGTGCCGGTAGTGAAGCACGTGGCGACGGCCGAGGGACACGTCACGTAGCGCATCGTACCCACGGTGGCGTCGAAGTGCGCGAGGTGGAAGCTGTCATCGCTGCCCAGCTCGAGCGCAATTCCCGCGCCGCGAACGTTGGCCGAAGCGTCGAGATTCAAGCACGACCAAGTGTACGTCGCGGAGGTCAGCGGCTCGGTGGCGTACGCAACTTTGAGCGCCCCTTGTGACTGATACGCAATCACCGGACGGCCCGTGGAGGTAAAGCGCAACGTGGCGTAGGAGCCGGCGTCGTCCGACGGGTTCCCGCAGCTGCCGGTTCCGGTAAGGCCATCGACCGCGAATCGTTTCCAGCCCTGCGTGGCCGTGAAACGCGCAAACTTCAGACCGGTACTCGTCACGTTGTAGTAAGCCACGCCGAGTGAGCTGCCCGATGTCGCCAGCGAAGGGTATAGCCCGACGTTCGCCGTAGTGCGGTCCACTACAATTGAGGTGAAGGAGGAGCCTCCGTCGGCCGATCGCGCCACGTTTAAATTTTGCTGACCGGTCACGCCATTGTAGTACGCGATGGCGGGGTTGTTACCGGAGTCGTAGGCGAGGGAAGGATACGATCCCACGAACTGCGGAGAGGCCGCCCCTTCCACGTGGTTCACGACCGTGTTCAAACCAAAGACCGCGTTGGCGCCCGAGCCGGCGCGCAGGCCGTAGTACAGCTTGGAGTCGGCGGCGGTCGCATCCTGATAAAAGTACGCAAAGCCAATCTGCCCGGTGGAGGAGATGGCCGACGACAACACGGGAATCGCCGTCGTGGGAAAAGAGCTTCCCGTAGCGTCAATGTTTTCCAAGTTGAAGTTGCCTACGGGTCCGGCGTTGGTGATGTCGCCTTCCGCGCCATACGCCACCTTGATGTCGTTGCCTACCGCCCCGGCGGCCCCGGCGGGAACCGATGCGTACGAAACGGCCATCAGATCGTTGCTGTAGTCGTAAGCCGCGCCGACCCCTTCGCCGGCCACGGTCGTGGTTTCCACCGTGGTTCCCGTACCGAACCAGCCCAGTGTGACGCCAGCGGATTTGTTGACCGTCACCGAAGTAGTCGAGGTGAGGTACGCGATGAAGTTCAAGTTGAGCGCCGTGGTGGACGAGGCCATCCGAAATCCGTTCAGGCCTTGGGAGGTTGCGCCGACCGCGACCGGGGCGCCCCAGGTTCCGGCGGCACTGGGCTGAACTTGATCACAAGAGAGAGGAGCCACGGCGGTAAGTAGCGACGTGGCCGGCGTGGTCACCGTGTACAGCGCCACGAGCGGCCGTTGGGTGTTGGCGTCGATAACCAGATCCGTACGCGAGCCGCCGTTGGTGGCGGTCGTCACGGTGGAGGAGAAACAGCTCGTCGCTCCAGTGCAGCCCGCCGACAAACTCAAAGCACCGAACGTGGCACACGCGCCGTTCGAATCGAGGGTGGTGCAAGAGAGGTAGAGCGGTTGGCCCACGCCGGCGGCGCCGGTGACG
>JBGSST010000080.1:0-10539 GCA_041736915.1 Bdellovibrionota bacterium | reverse complement strand
CCAGCGCCTTGGCCGCGGCGTACGGAATTGCGGTTACCGGCACCATGGAGATTACGACGATATTGACGTGTTTTGTCGCCCGCCGTCTGTGGCATTGGAATATCGTTGTGGTGGTGATTACCGCGATAGCTTTTCTGGTGGTCGATTTAGCGTTCCTCGGAGCGAATGCGCTAAAGATTGTGCATGGCGGTTGGTTTCCGCTGCTGTTGGGGGCGATCTTATTTACGGTCATGACCACGTGGAAACGAGGCCGTCAGATCCTTACCAGCCGGCTGGCGTTGTCTACCATGTCGATGGAGCGATTCATTAGTGAAACCGTCCCGCAGATTCAGTGCCGCGTTCCCGGGGTTGCCGTTTTGCTAACGGGCCGAGCGGAGGGAACTCCTCCCCCACTCATTCACAACGTGAAGATCAACAAAGTGATCCACGAGCACGTGATCCTGCTTACGGTAGTAACGCACGATATTGCCCGTACTGATTTGTCGAGCGAGGTAGATATCGAGCACTTGGGGCAGAACTTCTACCGGGTCATCGCTAAAGTTGGGTTTATGGATTCGCCCAACGTCGTTGAAGTCTTGCGCATTTGCCAAACGAGGGGCCTACCGGTGGACCCCAAGACGGCGTTCTATATCCTGGGCCGCGAAACCGTTATCGCGACGGAGCTTCCCGGCATGGCCATGTGGCGTGAGCATCTCTTTGCCTTCATGTCCCGCAACGCCCAAACCGCCATGGCCTATTTCAAACTACCGCCGCGGCAGGTGATTGAGATTGGTGTGCAGGTAAGGCTTTAGTTAAACGAGGCCGGCGTTACGATCGCTTGACCTTGATTAACCCGTTAATCACTTCTTTTGCTTGCCCAAACAGCTCGTTGCCCACCAGGGCAACATCCCCCTCATTCTTGCTGGCTAGAATCAGCACGAGGGAACGCGGGTTCTGATGAGGTCCGCACTTAGAGGTATGAAGAATATTGTCCTCAATCCTCACATTCAGCATGTCTTTGGTGGGTCTTAAGTAGATGCAGGAGGGATAGGCATCGCTCGTGTTTCCCATGGAAATCGAGTTCGAGCGAATCACTACATTCTCAATAGTGACCAAGGATTCTCCCTGTCCGTCTCTGCCCATGAAGATTCCTATGCCCCAGGCACCCACGATGCGGTTGTTGTGGATGTTCACATTTCTGAAGTAGGAGAAGCCAGAAGGGCCGCCCCGGTTGGACATCGAGATGGAATTGGTTCTTCCATCTTGGCAGTAGCACCAGGCAATCTCCATGCCTTCGATTCCTGGCCCGTCTCCGCCAGCGACCAGTTGCCTGGATGGGGCAAGCTGACGACAACCAAGAATCTTTATGTCCCGTAAAGGGGTGGTCGAGTCGTTAGTGAGAACAATTGCCCATGAATCTTTAGTGCTGCGGTTTTGAACGCCAACCGAGTCGATGAAAGTGCAGCCGGAGAGGACCACATTCGCCCGTGGGTTTCGTGGGCCCGTGTAATAATCCGGCAGCTTGAAGGCGATTCCGGCCGCGTAATCTTGCCAGCCATTGAAATCAAAGGTGATGTTTTCGATTCCGATGTTAACGCCGTTGATGCAGAGACAGTAAATTGCTGAGGGGCCACGTTTAATGATGGCCGGATTGGCGCTAGAGCAGAAAAGCCGCGTGTTGGATCCCACCACTAGGGTCTGCCGTAGCTCAATGACCGCTCCGGCGAGAATTTCGATTTCGCCACCGTGAACCAAAGCGTCGCGAAGCTCGTTAAAATTTGAAACCCGGACGACCCCTCCGTCATTCGCCTGCGCGGAAACCGATTTCAGCACCCCAATGCTTCCGGCGGCCCCAAGACCCAAAGTCAGAAAACGGCGGCGATTCAAATTCATGGCACCCTCAATGTTTGGCGTAGGAACATTCTAGGCCCCTAAAGTTAAGGAATTGTGGCGGCGGGGAGCCGCCCCTGGCTTGCGGCCTCCGCGCCAGACTCACCCTTTCAAGAGAATCGACCGAAAAGCCTTATTAGGATGAACCCGCGTTTTCTTATCCCGTTATGGCTCTCGCTGGTCTTGGCGCTTTGCCTTGCCCGGCCCGCCGGCGCCATTTGCGTCGACGCGCTAAAGACCGTGGCCGGGGATTCGGTCGAGGAGACGTGGAAACCTTCCTCCCCCCAGCTCGATGAATGGGTGAAGATAGGAGTGGATCGCGCCTTGGGGCCAGAGAGCCACGGGCTTTTTCCACCCAGCCTGCGCCAAGTCTCTCGCCTAGAGTACGCGCGCAATCAGGTCTTCTTTGGTCTGTTCAAGCTAATGCGATTTTTCACCGGTAGAAAAAATGAATCTGGCGAGGTCGACTTTCTTCGGGCCATCGAGAGCACGCAGAAGCTCGTGAAGCGCCTCCGGCTCGACTTTCTGTTGAAGGGCTCGATCTGGAATCGCCTCGAAGCGATGCTGGCCCACCCCGCGGTTCGCAACTCGGACCAGCAGGTTGGTATTGGCGCCGTGACCGAATTCCACAAAGAGTTTCTCTCCGACATCGCCGCCGACAAGGCCAAGTATGGCGAAGCGTTCTTCGATACCGAAACGGTCGCGCAGGGAGCCATCAACTCGTTCGCCATAAAACTTTTCGCCCGCCTGAACACGCGATCCGACGTGTGGGATCGGTCGGCGGTGAATGCGATCGCGTTGCTGCATCCGATTGTCGACTCCGCCATGGACAAAGGGCTGATGGGCAAAGCCACCATGGGAAAGCTAGCCGCGTATCTAGAGTCAAGAACCGCTCCGCAAATAGAAACGGCTCACGAGCGCCTGCTGTTTGATTACCTGGCGCGGTTCGAACACGCTTTCCCGCGCGATAAATCTCCGGGGTTCTGGTTTTCTCTGCAGCGGCTATTCAGCGCCCAGATAGAAAGTTTAAAACAAAAAGGGCAGGACTTGCCGCCAGGCGAGTACTACCGCATCTCCCTCGATAAAGGCGGGCTATCGACGGTGCTCGCGGCCTACACCGGGCTGGGTCCGCTTTCGGAGAAAGAGTACGAGTTCTTCTACCGATCCGGCGGGGTGTTTCAGCTGGTCGACGACATGCTGGACATCAAAAAGGATCAGGCCGAAGGGGTAAAGACCGAGTGGACCAACGCGCGGGCCCAGGGAAAGTCACTCGCGGGTCCGATGAAGGCGCTACTAAAACTAGAAAACCTCATTGAGCAGGAGTTACCTCGCGCGTCTTCTGACTTTTTAGACCCCGCCGCCTTTCAGGCGGTCTATTCTTTCAGCTTCAAGCTAAGTCTCTTTCGCGCTCTGGCTCGGCAAAAAGACCAGAAAGACCCCGAGCTTCACCATCTCTTTAAAGGCCGGCACTCGCTGCCGCTATCGGCTATACAAACTCTGATGGCCCCACCGGCTCCCACAAAACTCGCTCCCGAGGGTTCTGACTTGTGGCTGCTGCAGCAGCTGATCGAGATGACGGATTCGTACTAGAATCGTTCGGGAGCCTGCCGCTAATAACGTGCTTTGCCCGGAATCACGGCGCGAATCCCACCGCGCGGGTCTGGCACATCGCCGTCCCGTCGTGGAATGAGATGCCAGTGAGCGTGAAACACGGTTTGTCCCGCCGTTTCACCGTCGTTCGCCCCGACGTTGAACCCCTTAACGGTCGGGTCCTTTTCCAAAAGCTCCCGCCTTGCGGTCTGCAGCAGTCGATAAATGTCCGTGTGCTCGGCCTCGGTCAGCGCAAAGGGGTCAGCCACGTGCCGCTTCGGAATAATCAAACTGTGGAGTGGGGTAACGGGAAAACCATCGCGGATCCAAAACGCATTCTCATTTTCTTGAATCACCTTCCGCGAGGGGTCACAGAAAGGGCACGTCGACGTCATGCCCTTATTGGTAACACGTCCCTACCGCAGGTACCCGCTTCCTTTTGAAAAACCTCTCACTGCGGCGATCGTGCTGTCCGGCGGCAAGTGCCCTTTTTTGTCACGGCTCGGGCTCCGAAATGTCATCGGCGAGCGAGAACACCAGGCGCTGAACCTGTATTCCGTCGGCACACACCTTGCCTCTCTAATGTAGCGTCCGTTCGTGAGAGGCCACAGTGAGGTGATTGCCTTGTTTAAAAACGGAAATTTAGGGTTCCTGTTGTCGGCGGCCATGCTCCTCGAGGGGTGCGGCGTGGCCAAGCCATACGCTCTTCTTCAGAGTGGCGATCGCGGCTTTGAGGCCCCCCTTCCGGATGAGGTGATCCCCTCGCGTTGGGTTCGCGTGGTTAGTCTAGGGGTAAGCGGTAGACCCGCCTACGATGCTCACGTGGAGGTCGGGGTCCGGGGCCGATTGGGATTCGACGACGTGATTCGTTGCGAGCTTGTGACCACGCATTCCCGCTTTCGCAGCGATCGCGATTGGAGCCCCTTGCCGATGGCGTTTTTTTCTCCGTCCATCAGAAACCCTGACGGAAGTGAAGCACTGAACGAACTGTTCCAACAGACCTTCGATTTTTTTGACAAACGTTTTGGAGGGGAGGGCTCGTCTTTCCGCACCACCTTCACCCGTGGCAAAACTTTTGCCGCCAAGTGGCGACTCATTCCCTATCTCACTAAGAAAGACGGCGTCGACGTGTGCGAGGCCGTAGCGACGATTGAAACGAGTAGCCAGGTAGCGTGCCGAAACAGCTGGTGCGCCATTCGTGAGGTAGTCGCCACGGTAGATACCTGGCGCCATCTCAGCCAGACTGGCCCACCCCGGGTGATGGATGATTTATCGTCGCTTGAGCTGCGGCTGGAGGATCTCGACGGTCAGGGCATGCCCAGCGGTGCGAGTTATTCTACGAGCGTACCGGAGTTTAAATAGGGCTGCTGATCGTCGGAGGCATCTTTCCTACCACGCCCTTTACATGCGCGTTGGCGGATAGCGCCTCGGTGGTGTGGCCGGTGGTGAGGTAGATTTCGGAGAATCCCTTCTGAGCGTACTCGGTCGCAAAGTCCGCGCCGGTTTTTCCGGTGCCGAGCTCGAAATCGATGTAAAGACGAACCGACCGAGGATAGCGGGCGTGATTCATCTCGAAATCGGCCGGACTGGCGTAGGTCTCGAGCGCAACTCCCTGCCGCGACAAACTCAACTTCCAGGCCGTCCTTACTAGAATGTCATCGTCGATCAGTACTACCTTAGGCGGCGAACTATCTTCTGCCCGCAGCCGAATGAAACCGGCCATTCCTTTGGGGATCATTCCGACGCCCAATGCGCGGCAACGCGCCACCACCGAACTCTCTTCGAAATGACTGGTGATTAGTTTGGAAGCCGAGGAGATGCCGAAGCGTTCAATGAAATCCAGGCCGTTCTCCTGGCTCGATATGAACTCGTAGTCGACGAGATAAAGGTTGATTGGCCCGGTCGCTCTCTTCCGCAAAAGCTCGAACTCGGAGGGACCTCGAAAATGGACCAATGAAACATTAGTGCCGGCGCTCTCGTTCAAATCAGTGAAGCGTTTTCGCCAGATTGCGTGGATGGAGTCGTCGTCGTCCACCACGGCGATAGTCATTCCACGATCAATCTTCAACGAGGGAACAAACCATGGTGGCGACTCGGCGCGGGGCAGAAAAATTGTGACTTCGGTGCCTTTTACCGGTGCAGGCTCAATAAACAGTCGTCCGCCCCATTCCTTTACTCGATGGGCGGCGTCCATCAAGCCCAAACCGTGCCCGCCCGGCTTGCTTCCCCGGATCGCCGCCAGACCTACGATACGAACTAGGTCGGCAGGCATGCCACGGCCAGTGTCTTTCACTCGGATTCTGGCTTCGGTGGCTTCGCCCTCTACGCTGACTTCGATGAGGCCACCACTCTCCAGCGCCTCAACCGCGTTATTAATCAGATTCGATAGTACGCGCTTCAGACCGGGCGCGTCGACTTTCGCGAAGACACCAAATGCCGCCTCCGAAATTCCGCTTGTCTCGATTTTGACATCGGACTGAGCTCGATACTCGAGCCGCTTTTCGGATACCAGTGCCTCTGTAAGCACTCCTAGATCCACAGGATCCACGTTCCCTGTGATTGAGGGCAACGTCTGAGGATGGCGCTCCCGCGCGTCACGCAATAAGGCGCTGGCGATATCGCGTATTCGGTGCACTGCGCTTCGAATCAGGACTCTCTCCTGCTCCGGCAACTTAGTGGTCTCATGTAGTGCAACCTCGAGGGCCGCTAAGGGTGATTTTATGTCGTGGGCCACCTGAAATGCCACGCGCGCCTTTTCGTTGTCTGCGGCGCTCTGCGCCTTTTCGAGCTTTGTTTGCTCGATTGCATTGGCGCTTTCTTTCAAAACATCCTGCATCATCGCAAACTCCTTCGTCTCGAAGGGGAGGGAGAAAGAGGCAAAACTGGGAGAGCGAATCTCGGAGAGAAGTTGGAAAACTCGTTTGAGCTCCTGATCAATAGTGGTCCGGAAATAGAAGTAGACCCCTACCAGATTGAAAAGCCCGCAGGCGACCAAAGTCAGCAGCAGATACTTTGAGAATTCCGAAAAATGAGCGGAAACCACTTTGCTTCTCAGGGTCTCTTTGACGAAGTAAGCAATTCGCTTGCCCCCATGTTCCAGGGGCACAAACGCTGCAAGGGCGCCGCTGCTTCGCTCGCAAACTGTCTCTTTAGACTGAAGCTCCGGGTTACACGCTTTACTCCATTCGCCAGTCGAGATTGTTCTCCGCATCTGCTCCGGTGTTTGAACCGAGGCGTGCGACAGCTGATTCCTTAAAACCAGCTCGTACACGAGAAAGTCCCGCGCCGCTCGGTTGTCCTGGACGGTAAAGGCAATAAGCTCTTCGGTAACCAGTGGGTCGAGCCGGGCCCAGTTCGCTGCGTCGCGCACAATCCGGGATTGGTACATGAGGTAGGAAAGCAAAAGCCCAACGCCCAAAGCACAAAGCTGAGCTACAAAGAGCACTAAAAAGAATCGAGAGAGTCTTTGCGACAGAGTTTTCATTATCTGGCCGCCCGACCCGCGTGGCCCGTGACGTCCCGGTACCCGTTCTTGGTCACGTGGATAACGAAGTGCCCGCTATAGGAGATGCGGAAGTTCTCGCCGAACTCTGTACGGGTGATTCCCTTGAACTTCGTCAACTTCATGGCCCGTTGAAGGGCTTTGGCTGATATCACCTTCTCGCTCGATTGTGGAAGGCGTTTTGCGCTGGTGAGAACGTAATTGAGCGCGTCGTAGGTATCGGCCGACACAATCATTGGCTCCCGCGAATACCGAGCGCGGTAACGTCGAACGAAGTCTTGGTAGCCAGCATTTGCATCAGTCGTGCAGTTGTAGCGCGGAAAGTAGACACTCACATCTTTGTGCTTAAGCCTGTCTAAATAGGCCGGAAGCTGCGACGAGCCCAGGTTTTTGGTGGCAATCAGTACGGGGGCATTAGGTTTCGCGCCAAGCTCCACCAGTATGTCCGAGAGGTTGGAGGCATTTACAGACCGGGAGAGCAAAAAAATCGCCTGGTAGTTGGGAATCGACGTACCCCGCTCGCGGCGGAGTATTTCCACGTCCAGCGTTCTTTCGAGAAAGTCGAATGTGTCGACCGCAAAGCCATTCTCAGTTAGCCACTTTGCATAAATTGCTTTGTACTTAACGGGACCTTCCTGGTCGACCGCAGTCAATAGAAGGGCTTTGGCACCCGGACGAGCCGGCAGTAGCGACTTCAAAGTCGGCTTGAACTGATCAACCAAGTAAGCAATGGGCGGCTCGAGAGTCATGATGAACGGCGTCTCGCGAAAGCGCTCGTCCACTTC
The DNA here is from genome assembly GCA_041736915.1 of Bdellovibrionota bacterium. Lineage (GTDB taxonomy): Bacteria > Bdellovibrionota > FAC87 > UBA2466 > UBA2466 > JBGSST01. The sequence goes on along the minus strand of JBGSST010000080.1, from coordinate 2,793 downwards.
GCCGTAAATCGAGATCACCGGTACGGGCGTATCCCTAAGCACTTGCTGGGCAGCCAGCAGTTCGTTCATGGTGCTGTAGCCGATGATGACGGCGCATTTATCTTCAACCATTTTTTTCGTGGCGCGGGCCGAGGCCAATGGTGTGGCCTCGTAAAAATACGTTTTTATCTGGGGGGTGAAATGGGTAGCTTTACCCGTCGGGGCGATCGCCATCTCCGCACCATTTTTGAAAGCCTCTCCGTAGGTTGGAATGATGCCTTCGGTGCTTCCCGTCAGACAGATGTTCAAAATCGGCGTGGCAAACAGAGGGCCGCCGGAAACAATCAACAACAGGACGATCACGGCAATCTTCATCTTTGGCTCCCGATGAACGACTCGAGGATTCGCACAAACTTTTCCGGCTCTTCGAAATGGGGATAGTGACCGGATCCCATAAAGTGCTCAACTTGCACGTGGCCGAACGCCTGCCCTAGTCCCGACATCAAAAAATCCTGAACACCGTTGATCCAGAGCGTGGGTGCCTCAATCCGATCCAGGTGGGGGCCGCTCACCATTTCTTCGTTCTCGTAGAGCGAAGCACGCACCGAACGGTAGACTTCGTCACTCTCCTGAATCTGAACGGTGCGTTTGACCTGGTCGTACCAGCGCATCGCTTCGAGATTTCCCCAATAGAACAGTTTCCTGAGGTCGGTCGTTTGTAGTACGTCGCGCACGCGCTTGGAGATCTTCCAGGGCGATTCCGCGTGCGATTGCAGCTCATGGTAAAGCGCTTGGTAAGCCTCCGGTTGCTGAAGCTTCAAGGCAATAAGGTCCATGATGAGCGAGCGAGTTCGCGGTTCACGAAAATCGGGGCCGAGCCCAATCATGACCAGTCGTTTAAACAAAGATTTTTCCCTGCGAACGCAATCGTATGCCAGCCAAGCGCCGTAGCTGTGGCCAACGATACCGTCGAGCTCAATTCCTTCAGCTTTCAAACTTCTAACGATGGCAAAGACATCTTCAATATTTGTCTCGTGTGATAGTTCGCCGCCTCCGGAACGACCACACCCTCGCTGGTCGTAAGTTACCCAACCGATTCCACTGGCTAGGCCAGGTAATGTACGTAGCCCTTCTTCGAAATAGCCGGCATGGCCCCCGGGACCTCCGTGCACGAAAAGAAGCGTCGGGAGCCCAGGAAGAGCCTTAGCGACTTTGACCGCTAAATCGTTGATTCGCAGCGAACTCTCGTTCATTTGTTCTGCTCCACACTCCCGAGCTTTGCCGAGATCTGAGTGAGCCTTTCAGCGCAAAGCCTGAGTAGGTGCTGCAAAGACGGCATGTCGGGTGACTCGTGACTCACAACATCCAAAGCAGTGAACAGGCCAGCCGATAGGCCGTTTAGCTCGTGCCGCATGGTCAAGGCATCTACGTAGCCGTCGTTGGTAATCTCGATTTTCATCGTTTTTCCTCTTTCGTCGAAGTTCGTGAAGATGCCGCGCCTAATGCGTGGGAGAGACCGAACTTGCGTAGCTTGATACTCGCCGTCGCCTCGGAGATTCCGAGTGCACGGGCAACGTCTTTATTTTTCGAGAACTTTCGGCAAGCGTCTTCAAACACTTTTCGTTCCGTCATCTCAAGAAACTCAGTCAGGCCAGGAAACTGGGGCCAGGCCATGTCGAAGGGCAGATTAGTGAGCCGAGGCAGTGTTAGTGAATCGGAAAGGGATGAGGCGGCAGTCACACGATCCAAGGCGGAGCGCCATGTTTCGCTATTCCTAGAGTTTCTGGGCGTTCTGCCAATCTCTTCCGTGACTCGCCGAATGAGCCCCTTCAGGCTTCGTATGTTTTGGTCAAATGCCATTGTGGCCACACGCGCGACGAAACCGGATGGCAGGTCGCTGGCCGAGAACTTTTCTTCATGGATGGCCTCTCGGATTAACTGCGCAATCAGTTCGGCGAGGTCCTCAACCCGCTCTTTGAGGGATGGCAGTTCGAAGCTGAAGGTGCTGATCATGGCGTAAAGATCGGCGTCGAACTCTCCGCGCCTCACCAAATCTTGTAAGTCGGTCTGCGAAGAGCAAAACAGCTTGAAGGACGAGCAATAGTCTTCCGTTCCCCCGGTGCGACGAAAGCAGCCATTCGACATCAGCTTTATCAGCTCGCGCTGATGGGCCAACGGAAGCATTTCAACTCGTTCCAAGTAAAGGGTTCCAGTGTTCGCCAGCTCAACGGCCCCCGCGCACGCGCCTTCGCGTCCGAAGAGTTCTTCCCAAAGTTGGCTCATCGAAACTGCGGTGATCCTGACGGTTACGAAGGGACGTTCGGTCTGCTTGAGGTAGGCGCGACGACCGTTGTGGATGATCCTAGCCAGATTGGATTTGCCCGCCCCGGGTTCTCCAGTCACCAAAACGGGTAAATTGCTCTCGCAAGCGGCGGGAATCCGATGCTGGATGGCCTTCATTTTCGGAGAGTTCGCTACTAGCTGCGCCTCTTCGCAGTTGAGATTAAAGCGCTCGATCGTACCCCGTTTCAAAAGCCCGGCCGTTTTGATCGCCGGCTTGTTGTAAGTGCGAATCAGCTCATCGGGCTCTGTCTTCCTAAGGTAATTCATGGCCCCATTCTTCATGGCCTCGATGGCATCCCGTTCGTCCTGCGATCCGGACACCACCAGAATTTGAAGGTGGGGCTGAATTGCCAACATACGTGGGATTTCTTGGACCGCGTTCTGGTGGGCCTCTTCACTTTCAGAAATGAAGTATTTGTCCAAAATGACGATGTGAACAGGGGTGCTTCGAAGCAGCTGCAAAGCTTCTCC
>JBGSST010000079.1:0-6101 GCA_041736915.1 Bdellovibrionota bacterium | reverse complement strand
CCACAAGGCCCGGGTGATCTGCAGGCGAAGCCCGGTATCCGACGTCAGCAGGCGACCGGGCGTCAGGATGACTAGCCCGAGGAACAACGTAAGGGCGAACCGTTTCATGCCGCGGCCCGGAGGCGGACTTTGGGCTTTTTCGTCGAGACGGCAACGGACGGCTCGGCGACGATGACGACGCTCAGACCATAGTATTGCTCGAGGAAACGTTCGATCGGCCAGATGAACCTTTTGACCAATGCGTACAGCTTCACGGAACCTTCATTGAGCTGAGACCGCTGCAGCAGAATTCCGTTCACCCACCAACCCAGTACACCGAGAAAGTTAAAGTAGAACGACTTACGCACGGTAAGCCCAGCGGCCTCCGCTTTTTCGATTAGCTCCCGGCGGGAGTAACGGCGGTAGTGGCCAACGGCGGTGTCGAGCGGGCAAAAGAATTTCTGGTTGTGCGGCACGAGGATGATGAGCTTGCCGTTTTCGCCGAGCAGGCTCGTCCAGGTTTTGAGGGCGCCGCGATCATCTTCGAGGTGCTCAAGCACGTTGAAGGCTACGATGTAATCGTAGTTGCCGGCCCCCTTCCAGGCCGGCTGGCTGGCGTCCCACACTCGCGCTTTCGTTTCGTCGAAGTACGAGAAGCGGCGCTGCAGAGTGTGCACGAACTCTGGTGACAGGTCGGTCGCCGTTACTTTGCCTTTGCCGACGAGCCACTTGGTGAGATTGCCGGTGCCGGCGCCAATTTCGAGAATGCTCGGCCAGTTTTTTTCCGTTTCGCACGCTTCGAAGGCGCGGTGCAAGGCGGGGGCGTAAATCTGGTCGCTGCTCGAATCGAGCGCGGTAAGCGTTTGGCGGATGCTGGGACGGAACGGTTCACGGTCGAAAAGTGAAAAGCGCAGAATGTGGAAAGGAACGGCCAGGCCGTCGGTCAGCCGGATCTTTTTACCTTCGTCGTACGTGCGGCCAATGTAGCGCACCGATACTTCGTAAAGCCTCGCGCGCGCGTGGGCGATTCGCGCCGTGAGTTCCGCTTCGATCCCAAACCGCTTCGACGTCAGCTTCAGACTGCGCGCAAAGTCTCCGCGGAACGCTTTACAGCCCGAGCCGAAATCCGTGAGGTTCAAGTCGAGCAGCACGTTGCACAGCACGTTCAAAATTTTGTTGGCGAGTGAGTGCCAGAAAAGCAGTACGCGCCGAGAGTTACCGCTGAAGCGGCTACCGTATACGGCGTCCGCCACTCCGCGCGTAAGCGGCTCGAGCAGGGCGGGGTAGTCATCCGGCGTGTACTCCAGATCCGAATCCTGAATCACGACGTAGTCGCCGCTCGACGCTTCCAGCGCCAGGCGAACCGCGTGGCCCTTTCCGTGATTCTCCTCGGAGGCGATGAAATCGACTTCCGCCTTCAAACCCGTTTCGAAGCGAAAAGGCTGGGCCGTGAGTTCCCGCAGGAGTTCCGCCGTACCGTCATTCGAGCCATCATCCACCACCACGATCTGAACGGCGGTGATCCCATCGAGCGAGCGTACCGGCGCCCGCTTCATCATTTCCCAAAACGAACGCAAAGACGGCCGCTCGTTGTAGACGGGGATCAGGATTGAGAGCTTCATTCAAAGACTTATCGGCATAAGTCCCCCAATCGTGAAGCAAAACGCACGATTAACTAACGCGCGAAGTCGCAAAAAAGGAGGGACTCCCTTTTGGTGAATGACGCGAAGGGTCGCAAAAAGGGAGGGACTCCTTTTTTGGTTATAGGGGGGTGGCGTCGACTTGGTTGGGTAGGCCGTACAGGTCGTGGCCGGGGCACTTCGAGAAGTCTAGTTTCACCGCGCGTAGCGCGATGGCGCTTTCGTGAAAGACCTGCTGAGCGCCGTACAACGTATCGCCCCAGATGGGAAAGCCGTGCTTGGCCATTTCGAAACGAAGCTGGTGCGGCCGGCCGGTAAGCGGGTGCAACGTGAAATGGCCACGCACGTGCCCTTCGCGTTCCACGTTCCCCACGAAAATCGCTTCGGTAACGCAGTCCTTACCGAACGGCTTTTCGTACGCGCGTTTTTTTCCGCGCAGTAATTTGCTCTTCCACGTCATCGCGGTCTGCATGGGAAATTCCATCGTGACCGGTCGTTCGGCGATCGCCTCGTAGGTCTTACGCACGTCGCGGGCCTCGAACCATTGGTTCGCCTGCCGATGGGCCTCCGCCGATTTGGCGAAGCACACGAGCCCCGACACTTCGGCATCGAGCCGGTGCACGTTGAAAAGCTGGCCATTCTCTTTCAGCTTGGTCGTGAGGCACGGGCGCGGATCGGCATCGCCGGTGCGTCCGGGCACGGTCAGCCACCCCGCCGGTTTGTCGACGATGAGAAAGTGGGCGTTCTCGAAAACGGTAGTGGGCTCACTCACTGCCGGGTCACCGGCTTGGCCGCCTGGCGAAGCTGTTCCAGAAGTTCTCCGGTGAACAAATAATAAAAGGCGTTGCCCAAATTCACGGCGATCGCCACTTCGGCCGGCAGCGTTTTGATGAACAGATGGCAGCGGACCTTCAGGAAATCCAGCTCCCGCTCTTCGGCCCACGTTTGCAGCCGATCGAGGCGGTCGAACACGGGTAGCACCCGGGTGTCCTGGGCTTTCAGGAAGAGCGGGAAAAAGCGTTCGTCCGCTTCTACCTCGGTCCATGAACCTTCTTCGAAGCCTTCGCGTTTCACCGGAATGAAGAGGTCGGTATTCAAAAAAGCGTCGTAATAGAGCGACCCTTGGGCGTTGTCCTCGCGGGCCATGACGAGCGCCTGGTCGAGGCTGGTTTCCGGCTTAAATTCCATAGGGACAGCCTTTTACGGGTTATCGTGAGGAAAAACAAGGGGTCGGCTCATTCCGGCGGGGCGAGCACCAGCTCCCCGAGCAGCCGGCACGTCCTGACCGGGGCCCGGCGGGGGATGACCGTTTTGGCGGTGGCGAACGGGATTCCGGCCTCTTCGGCGTACTGACGGTAGCTTTCCACGCCGGCTTCGTAGGTGGGAAGATCCGCATCGAGGTACGGCACCAGCCCCCCCTTTTTCTTCAGGTAGGCATTCCGGGCCTCGAAAAGCCTCATGATGAGGATCTGCGACTTCATGTCACGGGCGGGGCGAATGGCCCGAATCTCCACGGTGCGGTCTTCGGGTTCGGTGGTGAAGATGGGGTCCAGGTTGATGGCGAACACGCGGTGATTGCGCGCGATCTGCATGTCGTAGGCCAGCACGTTGGTGACCTTATTTTGCAGCTCCGCCGCGAGATCCTTCATCGTCCAAGGAGTGCCCGTTTTGAGCGAAAGGTCGAACTGCGCAATGGCTTCCGCCGCCGCCTTTCGAAGCTCTCCCGGCATGCTACCGTAATGGCGTGACTCGCTCGCACTGGAGTCGCGCAGAATCATCGTGGCGAGCTCGGGATGATTCAGGTAATCGACGATAAAATTGCGGTAAGCTACGGCGTCGTTGTTGAACATCGACTTAAGGCCAATGTGGATATGGCCTCCGCCCCGGCTTTCATGGGGCTTCATGCCCGCCAGCGCCATGGTCTCGAAAATATCTTTCTGCAGCTCGTCCGCGCGCGACTCCAGGTTGGCCACGGTCGAACGGTCTAGCACTACTTCGAGGACCGCGCCGTCCATCGTCACGTCGTAAAAATAACCGTCGGGGTAGGTGACCCGGAAACTGCGGTGGTTGTTCTTGTCCTTACCCTGCACGATCTGCACGTTGCGTCCGTCGAGCCGACGGCGAAGGGCCTCGACGTATTTCGCCTGTAACTTCTCGACCAGGTCCGAACGGGCCCTCCCGTTCAGCATGCGGATCACATCCGGGGTGGTAAAGGTCAGCTCGGTCCCGAAGGTGGCGCCCGCCGAGACCTCGGCAGCCGCCACGGCCCCGGGCTCCGCCACGAGCCGTGGGCACACCAAAACCCACATGAATAGGGAAAGTAGGGCTACGCGCGCCATCTACTCATTCTAACACGTTCAAGAAAACCGCTGTGTATTCAGTCGGTTATCAGTACATCGCTTCGATTTCGACCTTATACCGCTCTACGCACACTTTGCGTTTGAGCTTGAGCGACGGGGTAAGCTCGCCCGACTCGATGGTGAAGTCCTGGGGCAGCACCTTGAACTTCTTGATCGACTCGTAGCTCGCCAAATCCTTGTTCACGATCGCGATCTCGCCCTGGACGATCTTCTGCAGCTTTTCGTGGTTCACCAGCTCGCCGAAGGTTTCGAAGCTCAAGCCTTCTTCCTTCGCCCAGCGAGCGACGTCGGGCTCGCTCAGCGTGATGAGGGCGACGAGGTACTTCTGCTTGTCGCCAAAGACGAGCCCGTTGGAGACGAAGCGGCGGCTCTTGAGCAAGTTTTCTAGCTTCTGCGGCGCCACTTTCTTGCCGCCCGCGGTAACGATGAGCTCTTTCTTGCGATCGGTGATGCGCAGAAAACCGCGCGCATCGATTTCGCCAATGTCGCCGGTATGAAACCAGCCGTTCTGCAGCGACTCTTTGGTGGCCTCTTCGTTTTTGTAGTACTCGCGGAAGATCAAAGAGCCGCGGACGAGAATCTCGCCGTCTTCGGCAATCTTGAACTCGCTGTCGCCCACCGGGCGGCCCACGGTGCCGAACCGGTAGTCGTCCGGACGATTCACCGTAATCGCGGCGGTGGTCTCGGTAAGCCCGTAGCCTTCGAGGACCTTGATGCCGCAAGCGTGGAAAAACTCGCACAGCTCACGACTCAACGGCGCTCCGCCGGAGACGGTGGCGCGGATGTTGCCGCCAAGCTTTTGGCGGACCTTCTCGAATACCAACTTGTCGGCGACGAGAAATTTCACCATCAATCCCGGCGACGGCGTCTGCTTCAGCGACCGGCAGTTGGCCATTTGACGGCCTACCTTTACGGCCCACTCGAACACCTTTTGTTTAGCGGGGGACGAGGCGGCAATCTCGGATACGATCTTGGCGTAAATCTTTTCGTAAATGCGCGGAACGCTGAGCAGCAAAGTAGGCTTCAGCTCGGCAATGTTCAGCGACACGGAGTTGATGTTCTCCGCAAACCCGAGCGACGTACCCGCGTAGATCGGCAGGAAACTTTCCACGCGGCCAAAGATGTGGGCGAAAGGAAGAAACGTCAGCGTTATGTCGGACTCGTACAGCTCAATCTCTTCCACGACGAAGCGAAGCTCGCTGGCAAAGTTCGAGTGGAGCAGTACGGCGCCTTTCGGCAGGCCGGTGGTGCCCGAGGTGTAAACGATTGAGGCAATATCCGAGGCTTGAATCTCCGCCGCGCTAGCCGCGTAGCGATCGTGGGCCGCTTTCTCGTTTTCTACTTTGGCGAACTCGCTCATTGGCGTTACGTCGAGTCCGGGGTGCGCATTGCCCTTGATCAAAATGACGGGGATCGGGGGACGGTTTTGGAAAACCTTTACCAGCTTTTCGCACATGGCCGCGTCTTCGACGACCACGGCTTTGGCGCCACAGTGGCCGAGAATGTAGGTGATGTCTTCAATCGACGACGAATGGTAGATGGGCACGGCGATGCCGCGGCAACCCTGGATGGCCAGGTCGCTCAAGATCCACTCGGGGCAGCTGCCGCTCATGATGCAAACGGCGTCGCCGGCCTGAATGCCGAGTTTCGTGAACCCTTCGAAAATTCCCAGTAGCTGGCTGTGGATCTCTTTCCACTTAATCGGCTCGTACTTTCCGTTCTGCTTTACCCAAAAGGCCGGCTCATCCGCGCTGCGCGCGATACGGCGAAGGTACGCCTCGGGTACGTTTTTTCCGTCGACCACTTTGGATCGCTTCGCGCTGCCGGCCATGTCCCACTCCCTTTGAAAGTCCGGGCATTTAACCGCAACGCGTTACCGCCTTCAAGGGGCTTTACTCAGGACCGCCGAGAAACTGTTTCCCCGAGGAACGGCCTAACTTTGGCAATCCGAGAATCCCGATGGCGTTTTCGTGGATTTTTGGACTGAAACTCGGACTGGCGGGGCTGGTGGCCGGACTGAGCGGCCTGTGGATACGGGAATCGGCTCGCCGAGAGCTCGGGCGCGTGCGGCGCCGCGGTCATTGGCGGGTGCCGCGTGAGGAGAACCGGGCTTTCTTCACCG
>JBGSST010000043.1:0-6967 GCA_041736915.1 Bdellovibrionota bacterium | reverse complement strand
CCGCCAGCGAGCGGAATCGTTGCAGAAAATTGGCCGCCTCATCCGCGAACACCGCGCGGAGCTCGCCACGCTGGAAACGCTCGATAACGGCAAGACGTACCTCGAAGCGTTCCATGACGATCTCCCCGAAAGCGCCGACGTCTTCGATTACTACGCCGGCTGGATCGATAAACTCTACGGCGAGACCGCGCCCGTGGAAGCGGGCTTTCTCAACTTCACCAAGCGCGAGCCGGTCGGCGTCTGCGCGCTCATCGTACCGTGGAACTTTCCGCTACTACTGGCGTGCTGGAAGATTGCGCCGGCGTTAGCGATGGGCAATCCGGTCATCGTGAAGCCCTCCCCTTTCACGTCGCTGACCCTGCTCCGGCTCGCGGCGATCCTCGACGAAGCCAAGGTGCTGCCGCCCGGCGTGTTCAACGTCGTTACCGGCGGAAACGTGGCCGGCGAGGCGCTCGCCAGCCACGGTGGCGTCGACAAGATCTCCTTCACGGGCTCGACCGCGATTGGAAAGAAGATTGTGGAAGGCTCGGCCCGCAGTAATTTGAAATCGGTCGCGCTCGAGCTAGGCGGTAAGTCCCCGAACATCTTGTTCGCCGATGCCCCCAATCTCGACGCCACCATTCAGCGCGCCTTCACGGCCATGTTTAGCCACAAGGGAGAAAAGTGCTCGGAGCCTACGCGGCTCCTCGTCGAAGACGCCATCTACGGTCGCGTGATCGAAGCGCTGGTCGCCAAGGCCAATGAGGTCGTGTGCGGCAACCCCTTCGACCCGAACACTACGCAGGGGCCGCAGGCGCACGAAGCGCACCTGGAAAAGGTCTTGAGTTACATCTCCATCGGTAAGCAGGAAGGGGCCCGTCTTGCCGCAGGCGGTGAGCGCGACGTTACGGGCACGAACCGTCTGGGCTACTTCGTACGGCCCACGATCTTTACCGACGTAAAGCCTGGCATGCGCATCGCGCGCGAAGAGATCTTCGGCCCCGTGCTCGCCGTGTCGAAGTTCAGCCGCGAAAGTGAAGCGGTCGCCATGGCCAACGATAGCATCTACGGACTGGCGGCGGGGCTTTACACCGCCGACGTATCGCGCGCGCACCGGGTGGCCGGTCAGCTCGATGCCGGACAAATCTTCGTGAACCACTACGGCTGTTACGATTTTGCGAGTCCGTTTGGCGGATTCAAGCAAAGCGGCTGGGGCAAAGAGATGGCCATTCACTCGCTCGACTCGTACACGCGTACCAAATCCATCTGGGTGAAGTACGATGCCGAGACGCCAGACTAATGCCCGTTATCGTCGACATTCTTACGGCCCGCGGCCAGGGCGCCTACTACTGCGAGGACCTGGCGGCCCTGCAAGAGAGTTCCGTAGCCGACGCGGACCGGTGGACCCACCCCGCGATCACTCCGGGCTTTAAGTACGTGCGCGAGGTGGCGGAAACCTTGTCGGTGGGCTTCGTCCTCGATGATGGCACCGTGGCCTGGGGCGACTGCGTGGGTGTTTCGTACGGCGGCAAAGCCGGCCGCGATCCGGTGTTTCGCGCGGCCGAAGGAGTGGAGCTCATCGCGCGTCACCTCCCGTGGAAGGGCACCCGTATCGAGCGGTTTCGCGAGTCCGCCACCCAGCTCGACGCCCTGCCCTTACCGGCGGCGGTTCGCTACGGCCTGAGCCAAGCTTTGCTGTTCGCCTTTGCCGGCCACGCCCGTAAAACTCCGGCCGAGATCATCGCCGGCGACTGGGGCCTGCGGCTGGACACCACGCCGCTCGCGCTACAAGGATCGTGCGGCAACGACCGCGTGGATAACGTCGATAAGATGATCGTGAACCGGCTCGAAGCGCTACCGCACGGACAGGTCGACGATTTCGCCACGCAGTTCGGCCAAAGCGGTGAGAAGCTTCTCGGCTGGGCCGACGGCATCGTGAAACGGCTTAAGCAGTTGGCTCCGGCCAGTTACCGCCCGGTCTTGCACTTCGACGTGCACGGCGCGCTAGGCCGCGCGTTTCCCCGGCTCGAAGATCAGGTGGTCTACTTACGCAAGCTGGCCTCCGCGGCCGGTGGTTACGCCGTACGCCTCGAGTCGGCCATCCTCGCCCCCACGCGCGACCTTCAGATTGAAGGAATGAAAACCCTGCGATCCGCCGCGCACGAAGCCCAAATCAAAGTGGCGATCGTCGCCGACGAGTGGGCCAACACGAGCCACGACATCGAGCAGTTCGCGAAGACCGAAGCGGTGGACATGGTTCACATCAAGATGCCGGACCTAGGCTCGCTCCACAACGCGGTCGACGCCGTACTCGCCTGCCGCCGCTACGGCACGGACACCTTACTGGGCGGAAGCTGCATCGAAACCGATCTGTCGTCTAAAGCCTCCGTGCACGTGGGGCTCGCCACGCGGCCGACCGCGCTGCTCGTGAAGCCCGGCATGGGAATCAACGAAGGCATCTCGCTCTACCGCAACGAGATCGCCCGCACGCAAGCGATCTGGGCGGTAGCAAACCAAGGAAGTTCCCGTGGATGATTTGCTAAACACTCGGCCCGCAACGAAGCCGCTTCGCCACTGGGTTTTTTGGCCACCGCTAGCCCTCGTATTGACCGGGCTAGTTTTCGGCATGCTCACCCCCGAGGCTTTCTTGGTTACCGTAAACGGCTTGAACCAACGCTTACTCGAAACCCTTTCCCCGGTTTACGCCTACGGGGTGCTTTTTATTTTTCTGAGCTGTTTAGTGGCCTTTGTGTCGCCTCTAGGTCGGGTGCGCATCGGCGGCGACTCGGCGAAGCCAATGCTAAGCCCATACAACTGGTGCGTCGTCTCGCTGTGTACCACGACTGCCATCGGCATTTTGTTTTGGGCGATGGCCGAACCCATCACCCACACCGCGAGCCCGCCCGCGTCACTCGGACTGGTGCCCGGCTCAGCGGAGGCCATGCGTTTTGCTCTTTCGACCGTCTATATGCATTGGTCGTTCTTACCGTGCGCGGTGTATGCGGTTCCGGCGTTAGCCTTCGCACTAGCCTTCCACAACCTGCGACTCCCCTTCTCGCTTAGTTCTCCACTGTCCGTTCTCATCGGTCGCACGGCCGCCCAGCGGCTATCGCCCCTCGTGGACGGTATCTGCCTATATGCCTTGGTGGCGGGAATGGCCGGCTCGCTCGGTACCGGTGTGCTAACCCTGGCCGGCGGACTGCAACATCTCTACGGAGTACCCAGCGGGCCCTCGATCTGGTTGCCAATCGGCGGCGCCATCGTGGTTGCTTACCTCGTTACCGCGCTTTCCGGGGTGACCCGCGGCATGACCTGGCTTTCCCGACTCAACTCCGCCTTCTTCCTTTTTTTAGCCGTGTACGTCACCACGTTGGGCCCCTTTCGCGAGGCGGCAGTGCACTCGGCTAACGCCTTAGGGGAATTTGCGACCCACTTTTTTACGCGGGCGACCTTTAGCGAGTTTTCACCGACCGACCCGTGGCCAAAAACCTGGACTCTATTTTACTGGGCCATCTGGTTGGCTTGGGCGCCGATCACCGCCGCTTTTTTGGGCCGCATCGGAGTGGGCTACACCGTACGCTCCTTCATCCTCGTAAACTTATTTTTGCCGTCGATCTTTTCCGTGGTGTGGATGTCCATCTTCGGCGGCGTCGCTTTAGCTCTGCAGCAGAATGGACTCGATCTGATCGGTACGTTGCAATCCGGAGGCCCCGAGCGTCTCGTCTATTCCGTTTTGGCCACTTTGCCCTGGGCCGGGGTGGTTATCCCCGCCTTTCTCCTCACGGCTTTCCTCTCCTACGTGACTTCCGCCAATTCCAACATGGTCGCCATGGCGGGAATGAGTTCCGAGGGGATTAGCCCCGAAAGCCCGGAACCCCCGAGCTGGCTTAAGCTCGTGTGGGGCATCACCGTCGGCGCGATTTCGATGTGCTTACTTTGCCTGAGCGGCCTCGACGGTGTGCGGGCGCTTTCCTATTTGGGCGGGGCCCCCGCCCTTTTCTACGTGCTGGCGGTCTCCTTCAGCCTTCTCAAACTTTGCTGGCGACCCGAAAAGTTCGGCCTTAAGATTCCCGAATGGAAAAAGCGTTCCGAAAAATCGGTCTCACCGGCGGGGTTGCCTCAGGGAAGTCTACCGTAGCGGAACTTTTGCGCGCCGCGGATATTCCGGTGTTTAACCTGGATGAGATCGGGCGCGAGCTCACCGCGAGCGACTCCAAGCTGCAAGAAACCTTAGGCGCCATTCTGGGGCCGGAGATCTACCGCGAGGGCATCTTCGACCGCGCCAAGGCCCGCGATGTACTTTTCGGTGACGCGCAAAAACGTAAGGCGGTAGAGGCGGTGCTTCATCCGCGCATCCAGGAAGAGTTCGAAAAACGGGCGGCCGTCGCTCGGGCAAACGGCGAGAAGCTGGTAATTTGTGAGGCGGCGTTGCTGATGGAAGCCGGCATCGACAAGCGCCTCGACGGCCTCATCCTCGTCCAGGCGCCCGAGTCGCTGCGATCCACGCGGGTAGTGGAACGCGATCGCATTGGCGCGGCGCTCGCCCAGCAGATGATTCGCGCGCAGCTGAAAGACGGCGACCGGCAGAAAACGCGGCAAACCATCGTTGTGGAAAACGTGGGCTCGCTCGCCGATCTATCCCTCAAAGTTACGGAGATTCTGAGCGAGTGGAAAGGGTTGGGCTGGATCTAAATCCGTGAGTACCGCTACCGCCAAACCATTTTGCAGTAAGCCCTTCAGCAGCGCCCGGATCACGTGCGAAGGCGAAGTCTACGTCTGCTGCTGGCAGCGTTCCGTCGCGGTGGGGAATCTTTTCGAGGAGTCGTTCGAAGCAATCTGGAACGGAAAACGGCTGGCCGAGATTCGCGCGGCGACCCTGCGGGGTGAACTACACGCCTCGTGCGAAACGGCAAACGGTTGCCCGTATCACTTCCGGCCACGCGGCCCGGGCGAACAAGCCCTGCCGGCCTATCCCGAAACGATCGAAGTGGACGTGCCCAACACCCATTGCAACATCGGCGGCTACGCCCCCACTCCGGAAACCGCTTGCATCATGTGCGAGCGCGCCCAGTCGGACTTCCGCCCGCACCGTAGCGACCGTTTGCTCGAAGCCCTCACGACGCTTCGGCCGCTGGTAGGCCACCTAACGCGCATCCACGTGCAGGGCGTGGCCGAAGCGATGTGGCAGGACTACTTTTTTCGCGTGCTGGACGCGCTCGAATTTGATCGCCACCGTGACCGGGTTTTGGTGTCGGTCATTTCGAACGGGATCGTATTCGACGCCGATAAACGCCGGCGGTTTTTCGAAAGATGTCCCCGATCGGCAGCCCACTTTTCGGTCGATGCCGCCACCCGCGAAACTTACGTCAAGGTCCGCCGGCTCGATGCTTTCGATCGCGTGTCGGTCGCGAACGAACGAAGCAACGGCACGCCCGTTTTAAAATTCAAAACAATATAAACACCCTCAACGTGCACGAAACCGCGGGCATGGTACGCACGGCCGCGGACTGCGGAGTCGACTGCCTCGAGCTAAACCCCACTTACTCATTTCCGGCGGAGATTCTGGTGAATAAAGCGAATGCCCACCGGTTTCGGGCCGCGCAGCTGGAGGCCGAGAACGAGGCCGCCCGTCTTGGCGTGCGACTCGACATCACACGACCGCTCGATTTGGGGCTCGCCCAGTGACTTTCGTGCACCGGTAGATGGGGTCCGGTGATACCGCGATGAATTTGGCCCAAGCACCGAGTCTCGCAGCAGGGGCAAAGGAACTCGTTCCCGCGCTAAAGCAGAAATGCCCGCGCGGCACGCAAAAGAGCGAGTGCTCTCGGCGGGAGAGGCCACGAGCCCATTTCTTCCTGGGCCATTTCCGACGGCAGTAAATGGCGCGGCGAGCTTTCCAAGGGTTAGGCCTGTTTGGCTACCTGCAGCCGCGCGGCCGTCACCACATTCTTCATCAGCATGGCGATCGTCATTTTGCCTACTCCGCCGGGTACGGGGGAGATGGCTTGAACGAGGGGGGCCACCGTGTCGAAGTCGACATCCCCGCACAGCTTGTCGTTCACGCGGTGAATGCCCACGTCGACTACGATCGATTTTTCGTGCACGAAGTCGGCGCCTACGAATTTGGGTTTGCCCATCGCGACGATCAAAATGTCCGCGGCTTTGGCCATCGCCTTGAGGTCCCGGGTCTTGGAGTGGGCGAGCGTCACCGTGGCGTCCTCCGCCAAAAGCAAAAGTGCGGCGGGCTTGCCCACGATGTCGCTGCGGCCGATGACCAGCGCGTTTTTTCCGGCCATCGGAATTTTGAAATGCTTCAGCATCTCGATCACGCCGGCCGGGGTGCAGGGTTTGAAACGGGCATCGCCCCGGCATAGGCGACCGATATTTTCGGGATGCAATCCGTCCACGTCCTTGGTCGGCGCGATGGCGGTCAAAACTTTCAGCTTGTCGATGTGCGCCGGCAGCGGCAGCTGCACCAGGATGCCGTGTACCGAAGCGTCCTCATTGAGCCGCTGCACCGTCTTGAGCAGCTCGCTCTCCTTGGTCTCCGCCGGTAGCCGCAGGGTCTCTCCCTGAAAGCCGAGCTCGCTGCACTTCTTTTCCTTGGCCCGCACGTAAGTCTGCGACGCCGGGTCATCTCCGACGAGAATGAAAACGACTTTGGGAATGAAGGGAAGCAGCGACAGCTCGAACGCTAGGTTCTTGTAAACTTCAGCGGCGACCTGGTTACCGTCTAGCAGTGTGGGCATGCCCCCAAAATAGAGGGGCCCCGTCGCGCTGGCAAGCGACCAGGAATTGCAGTACACCGTTTTCATGAACACTCCCGCCGCCTTCGCCGAAGGCCAATTCACAGAGTTCCTCGAAACGCTCAAAACGCTGGTCCGCATTCCGTCGGTAAGCTTCGATGGCTTTCCCAAGGAAGAGGTTCGACGCTCCGCCGAGGCGGTGAAAAAACACCTCGAAGAGACGGGGCTGGAGAACTGTCAGA
>JBGSST010000020.1:0-25909 GCA_041736915.1 Bdellovibrionota bacterium | reverse complement strand
CTTCTTCCCCGAACTCGTAACCCCACGCCAAAGACGAGACGCTCACCAGCGCCAACAAAAGCAGCTTCATTTTTATCCCCCCAAGTACTTAAGGGGTGACATGCAGTGCGGGGAACGACAACGAACCGAGCCCCGCGATCTTAACGAAACAGTTCAAAGACACTGTCTAAGAAGATGACAGCGAGCGGCGTAGTTCTCGCTCAGCGTCTAAAGGATCCGCACTGGGTTCAGCCTCACGCCAAGTTGCACTAATTGCGGGGCCGACTACTGCTATTATTAGGTGAGGATGCGCACACTCTTACTTTTCACCTTAGTCGTCTCCCCCGCCGCGTTTGGCGACGAGTGGCTCTGCACGGAAGCCTCCGCGATTCGCAGCGGGAATACACTTACCGTCTGTGGCATTGGCGAGGCGGAGAGTGAAGGAGTCGCTCGCGCGGAAGCGCTCAAGCAGGCGAAGAAAGAGTTCGTATCGTTATGCTCGGCGTCGGCGGACTGCCGAAATAGGGAAGCTGATCTTTTGCCGCTCCGGACGAGCTGCGAAAAAAACGGAACGCGTTACAAATGCTACCGGGGCCTCAAATACGAAATCAGCGAAAAGACGAATGAGACCTCCTTCCTGGTAAACCAGAAGCGGCTGTTGGACGAAGAGCTTCGCCTGGTGCAGGCCCGCATGGAGCTAGCGCAGGAAGTTCAGGACAAAGAGCGCCAGCTTCAAAGTTTAAAGAGCCAGCTCGACGGCACCGAACTGGCCAACCTACCGGGCCGGGCCCCGCGCGTAGAACGCGCAGTTCTCGTGGGATTCGACCTGTGCGGGTTGGGGTCTTCGCGGTTTCCCGGCGAGGGCTTCACGATGTCGTTCGGCGCCAACGTGCGGTACAAAGCGACAAGCTTCGTCGGCTTCGAATTGGGAGGAAATCTCGACCTCATCTTCCCCAACACTTATCGCGCGTCCACCGGCTACAACGTTTATGGCGCGTTGCCGATCTACTTGAAAAATCTGGTAGGGGGAGAAAAAGACAGCGTCCTCTTCATTGCCCCCGAGATGAGATACGTCGAGCACGCGGCCGTAGGCGGTGGAGTGCTAACCGGCCCCGTGGCCCGTCAGAATAAACGGGCCTACGGTATTTCCGTCGGCTGGCACGACGTCGCCTCCGACTGGAACAATGGCTGGGGCGTGCGCGCGGGCGTGTCCGACATTCTGGGAAGTGGAACTCATCCCAGCTTCTTCATGAGCTTCACGTACCTATTCGGAATTTAACCTTTTGGATTGTGACGACGCGCTCCCGCCGCTCTTTGGTGAGCCGCGATATTCTTCGTGGTACCGCGGGCCGATTTGGCTCCCGCCGTACTTAGAGTTTTGCCACGTTTACTACCGGCGCGGCCGGCAGCATCCGCCGCACGCGAACCAGGTCGAGCCGTCCGTTTTCCTGCCGTGCTAGAAGTTTTCTTTTTCATGTTACGTCTCCCGTTTCCCAGCAGTATGCCCCCATGAATGGGGTAGCGCCAAGTATATCGGCCGCCCGGTATCGGCGCAGTCTGGGATACAATACTCCGCAATGGCTTACCGGCGTCGCATTGCTTGGGTAGTTATCCCGCTGCTGCTGGGGGGCTTGCTCGTTGTCGAGTTACCGGCCCGAGGTCATCGTTACGGCCCGTCTCCCTCCTGTGGATGAGGGCAACCGCGTTGGTCCGCCCTACTCCGAGATGAACTGCGTGGCGTTTAGCTTTCAGGGCGGCGTGTCGGATACGTTGGGAACGGCGCAGCTCGGGGGCCGCACGCCCCAGTGCATGGGACTGAACGGATTCGTTTCTCCCTTGTTCAGCCGCGCCAGTGCTGCGCAGGGGGTACAGATCTCCCTTCCCGCTGGCTCCTACTCGGTGAAGGCCATCGGATTTTACGCCGCCGGCGTCGATTGCTCGGGCAAATCGATCGCCTCCTTGTTTGCGGGAAGCCCGGAGGTTTATCAGGTGGGTGCGCTGGCGTCCGCCACGGTGGCGTCGGGGGCCAGTCTCACCGTGCCGTTCACTTACGACGCCCCCTCCGCCGTCGAACGCGTTTTCGATTGCGCCGCCGATACGTGGCGACCGATGTCGCTGACGAATGTCCCGACGGCCCGCATGGGCCACACGGCGATCTGGACGGGCTCCCACATGATCGTGTGGGGAGGATCCCAACTCATTGGCAGCGTTAACCTCAATACCGGCGCCGCTTACGACCCTTTCGAAAATGAGTGGACCCCACTGACGACGGCAGGGGCTCCGGCACCGCGCGCCCATCATTCCGCCGTTTGGACCGGCAGCAAAATGATCGTTTGGGGCGGCGTCGACGGTTTGACGGAATTCGACACGGGCGGCATGTACGATCCCACTAACGGCACTTGGAGCGAAACGGACACCAACGACGCGCCACTTCCCCGCGACAGTCACCGCGCCGTCTGGACCGGAACAGAAATGCTCATGTGGGGCGGCAAGAACGGTGGAAGCTACGTGATTCCGGGTGGCCACTTCGATCCAAGCGCCGGCCCCAACGGAACTTGGTCGCCGATGGGCGCCACCGCGATACCGAGTCGCCACTTGTTTCCCATGGTCTGGACGGGAAGCCACATGCTGTTCTGGGGCGGCCACAACACCGGCGCCCTGAGCACGGGGGGACTTTACGAACCGGTAGGACGAGTCTGGGGGGTCGTTTCGCCCATCGACGCCCCGTCAGCCCGCTACGAGCACGGCGGCGTGTGGACGGGCAGCCATCTGCTGATCTGGGGAGCAAATGACGAGCCGTACGGCATGGACGGCCATTCGTTCAACTCGACAAACAACTCGTGGTCCCCACTTTCCAAGGTGGGCCAGCCCGATTACCGGCAGCAGTTTTCGACGACCTGGACCGGCAGCAAAATGATCGTGTTCGGTGGTTCTGATTATTCCTCGGGCTATCCCGTAAACTCGGGCTTCGCCTACAATCTCGCCAACGATAGCTGGAGCCCGATCTCGCAGACCAATGTCACCGAGCACTCGGGCCACACCGCCGTCTGGACTGGTACTAAGTTAATCGTATGGGGCGGACAATCCTACTTGAACGATCCCCAGCAAGGCGCGGTCTATTCACCGTAGCGAAACGGTGGCTACTGATGGACATCTTTGGGGTCGACCTGACTTCCCAGCCCCGCCGAAAAGCCGCCCCAGTCGCCGGCTACTTTCTTTAAAAGCCCCACGGCCGCTTTGGCCTGCTCGGTAACGCGCTTAACTCGTTCTACTTCGTCGCCCAGTTTTGTGAAGGGCGCTACGCCGGCGGCCAGGTCGGCGCGGAACTGAGTCGTCAACAGTCGCGCCATGAACGTACCACCCGATAGGCCCGTGTCGGCCTCGAACTTACTCGCCACGATGCGATCACCAAACCGTTTCCTGGACTCGAAGTGCGCCCGAAAAGCCCCCACGGCATCCGTCAGCCCTTTTTGCCCGGGGCCGAAAAGATCGGGGTAACTTTTCAAAAGTTCCACCGCCGACTCGTCGGCGGCGTTGGCTGTTTGGGCGATTTCCAAGGCCGTCTGCTTCTGCACCCTCAATTTTTCCCGTGCCTCGGGTGAATCGTCACCGTTGCGAAGACGATCCTCGATCTGATTGACGATGGCTCGGGCACTTTTTTTGCCCGTGAATACCAAAGCAAACTCTTCGCGGTACAACTGCAGGGCCTTGGCCTTCAACGCCGCCACTTCGTCGGAACCGGCATGGTTGTGGGTGGCCGACTTAACCGCCGCGTCGGCCACCTTGCGTTCACCGTGTATCTGCTCGGCACGCTGAAGCTGATCCATGGCCAAGCGAAACGCTTTGGGATCGGTAAGGGTGGACGAAATCTGCTCCGTCAAAACCCGCCAGGCGGCCGTCTGGGCCGACGGCGGTAGAAGCGGCGACGCTATCTCCTCCGAGTACGCAAAGGTGGCAGCGAAAAGCAGGAGAACGGTTAGTGTGCCCATGATTAAAGACACTGCAAACGTTTGGCCGTTTTTCGCGGCCTAAGTTGGCGGATAAGTCGAAGAAAGTGCCGAACACTAATGGAATGCCACGCAAATACGACGTAGCCCCACCGAATTCGCAGATTAGGCGAAGAAAAAGAATCGCTTACTTTAGAAACGTTTCCAGCGTGAAGTAACTCAGCACTTGATTGTCCTTCAGGTATTTCGCCATCTCTTTGCGCATCTCGGGGGTCACGGTTTTGGCCTGCTCAATCTGGCCGGCAAACCGATATAGCTCACGGGCAATGTCGAGGGGGGGGCCTTGCTCGTACTTCCGGCGCAAAATATACGCCGCGTACTTGAGTGAACTATGCAAGTTGGCCGGAGCAATGTCTCTAATCGCCCGCGATTCGAAATTACTAGTGTTGAGGAGTTGGCGTCGCTTGGTCACTAGTTTCATGAAGAAACGCATGTTCTCCAGGGCGTGATCCGCACTGAGCCACTGCCGAAACTCCACGTCATGGGCCGCTACCGGTTCATCCCACCGATCTATTTCGACCCGCACCACGCCGCGATCGACTCCGCCTTCGGCTTCTTCCAATGGCTGCGCCAGCGCGCTGTGATCGTGAGGGGACAAAGTACCGTCGTACTTGAGCTCCGCGACCAGCTCTTCGAGCGTGATCTTCATTTCCATGGCGCGCGCGGCAAGCATCATCTGCCGATGGGTGACGTCGTTCGAGGGAACGCTTAGGTGAAAATGGGTTTCGGGCCAGCGCATTTCGCCATGTAAAAAATCTTTTACGAGACTACGAAAAGCTTCAGGACTGGTGAATGACCCTTTCACTTTGAGCTCGACGGTTCCCCCATCGCCGAGGGGCCCTTGTTCGGGGCTACCCGACATGCTTTCCCACGCGACGGTCACCGGAAGATTCCGCTCCTCGAGGGCCGCCGAGATGGCCCACAAAAGGTGTTCGGCGTAGGGCTTCTTCATCGCTTGGGTGTCTTTCACACGTTCGAGCCCTTTCGCCGTCAGGTCGAGCAAGGTAAGCCGCTCCCGACCCATCGACTCCGGCCGGAGAAACTCCGCAAGTTTTTGGGGCGGGCGCAAGCGAAGCTGGCGGGCCAAGGATTCGGGAGAAAACGTAAGGCCGGCCTGCTCCAAGCTTTTACGGGCGAGCGCCAAGGCATTCGGGTGGGATGACACCAGGCGAATCATATCGGTGGCGTGCCATAGCTCGGCGTCGAAGCTAAAAGCAAAGGGGGCGTCCCCAACCTTCTGCGGAGTGGAGGCCCGCCAAAATTTCTCGCGTTCGGCTTTCTTCTCCCCCACTTTGGCCAGGATCAAAAGACACGACGGCGCCGCCCCCGCCGCATCACCGGAGGGAAACAAACAAAACCAACAGAATACGACGAGCCACAGGCGCACACTCCAAATGCAAACGGGCAGCCCTTCATGCGTGAGGCTGAACGGGACGTATTCCGAAAGTGGAGGCCGTTATTGGGCAGGCAATGGCCAGTCGTCATGGCGAGGAGCGGAGCGCTGGCAAAAGGTGCGACCTCACTTTCGCCGTCCGCTTCTGTTGGTAAAAGGGGGGGAAGTCGGCGTTGGCGGGGGTGCCGTGTGGTTTTGCGTGCGGTGGCTTCGATCGGGGTGGCGATCCCCTTCCGTCTTCAACTTGGCCTCGGGGATCCGATCTATCGCGGAGTGCGCGTGGGGGCCGGGGTGCGCTCCTCTTGGTTTGAATTTTGTTGACGGGTTTTTTGGGTTCGGTCGGCGGTGGTCGTGGCTTGCGTTTAGATTTGCGATTTATTGGTCTTGGTCTGCCCGTGGTTTTACTTTCCTGAGGAAAGTCGTCGGAGTTTTAGTTTGGTGATTTTCCGTTGAACGGTGGTGGTCTGGAATCGACGAAAAAACAGCGTGGTAATTGTTTTTCATGAACATTGCAGCACTTCATGAAAAAGCGTTGTCCCTTTCTAGAACTTACCGTGCGTCTGATTCCGCACTACTCGATGTGCTGATGGCTTTGCTCAAGAACAACGGTTTCTTTCAGTTGGGTTATCCAAACCTTTTCGTTTACTGCACCTCGGCGTTGAGTCTTAGCGAAGCGCAGGCTTGTTACTTTTCTAAAGTCGCCAAGAAGTCGGAAGAAGTTCCCGAGCTGAAGATGGCCATCGAGCAAGGTGTGATTTCTTTGAGCCAAGCGCGGCGAGTGGTGCCGGTCATCACGAAGGAAACGGCGAACGCTTGGATTGAAAAGGCCGCCCGCCTGCCTCAACGCGAACTAGAACGTGAAGTGTGTGCCGTGAATCCCAAGGCCATGTCGCGCGAGAAGATAAAAGTCGTATCGGCTGACCGTTCGGATTTGAAGGTCGGCATTTCAAAAGAGCTAGAGCACAAATTAAAGCGCGTCCGTGAACTAGTCGGGCAGGACAAGAGCCTCGAATCCGTCCTCGCACAGCTGACCGACTTCTACCTGAAGCACAAAGACCCCGTGCAGAAGGCCAAGCGGGTGAATGCGAAGGCAAAACCACCTTCCTCAGGAAAGTCCTCAGCGCAGGTGAAACACGACGTGAACGAACACGATGAAGGTAAGTGCCGAGCGCTGCTTCCCAATGGCTCACGCTGTAATTCAACATCCTGGGTAGAGCATCACCACCTAAAGCCTCGCTCCCACGGAGGCCAGGACATCGCCACTAACCTCGTCACCCTCTGCTCAGCCCACCACCGCCTGACCCACCAGACTGGCCTACACAATCTGCGGCTGTAACCCCCAACGCCCGCCCCGCCCGCACAACGGTAGTCGCCCGACGGTGGCCGACTGGACCGCCCCGTCGCGTCCGGGCGAGCCATCCGCCTCGACACGTCCGCACTACCCTGCGAAGCCAGCACTTACCAAAAAGGAGTCCCTCCCTTTTTGCACGAGGTTGCTTCGGCCCTATCGGGCCTCGCAATGACAGGAGGCGACTCGGCCACGCGCGCAAAGCAGGAGCTTACCGGCGGAAGAATCTCCCGATGCTACGTAGCAGCAACGTACAAGCAGACTCCGCCAAACCCTCTGCCCGCCGGCGCGCTTCGATCCCCGCAAGGATGTCGCGTCGGGCCTGGGCATCTTTGGGAAAGGGTAGCCGCTCGTCACCGCCGCCCATCATCTCACCGTTCATCACCGCATGGTGCCCCGCCATGACCATCGCGTAGTCGGGCATGAAGGGCGAGCCTTCGTGAATTCGGGTCGCCACGGAAGTTTCGGGATTAAAGTCGAAGAGTACCCAGCCGCGGCCTTTGACGTAACCGATCTGCTCGCTGTTTTGGTCGGCAATCGTGCGAAAGCCCCACAGGCTTACGCCGAACTGAACGAACTCGCGCGTAATGGACGCCCGCTCGGCCGCACTAAGTGATTTCGCGGGGCCACTTTGATTGAGAAAGTCGCGGTAGAGAAACTCGAAGTGCAATGCCTCCACCGTGACGTACTCGGCGGGGCGACTCTCCTCGGCGTAAACTTTCACCACCTGAGCACCACGAGCCTCTAGCCGCTGTTGGGTAGGCACGAAGCCCGAAAGCAGATTTTGGTAAGTCTCGCCTCGGCGAACGGGATGCCGGCCGTAGTACTTGGCCAGCCGCAGAGCGCGGCCCGTGGGCTTACCGTCGAGTCCCCGTAACGACACGACAACCGTATGGGCCCCTTTTCCGAGAACCTTGTCGACGATAAAGGTTTTATCGTCGGAAAAGGTGATCTCGTCGCCGGCCTTGAGGCTGGCGATGCGGGCGGCATAATCCGGCGCGGGGGTGCCGTCGGCCAGAAAAAGCCGGTGCGATTGAGCCCAGGAAGTAGCGCAAAACAGCGCCATCATTGCGAAACGCCACACCATACCGGTGAGACAACTACGCAATGCCCACGCCAAGAATACGCGAGGCTAAATCGACTCGCTGACCCGCCGAGGTGACGTTTTTTGGCAGACGGCGTGGGCCGAAGCTGAGCCCTCGTTAAAGGAAGCTGGGTTTGATCTTGAGCTTTTGGCCAGAGTACAACTTGTGACCCTTTAACCCGTTTAGCTTTCGTAAGCGGGAAATCGGAACACGAAACTGCTCCGAAATTCGGGACAAGGTGTCTCCCCGCTTTACGCGGTAAACCACGAGCGACGGCGCCACCGTTTTCTTAGCGCTCGAAACTCGCCGCAGCCGGGGCGGCTGGGCGGCAAGTTGCCGTCGTGGGGGCTTTACCGAGATAACTTTTAAACGCCGTACCGAGGACTGAATCTCGGAACTTACCCCCTTGGGAAAGTTAAGCGCATACTCCTTCGTGTTCGCCGGAGTGATTCCTTGAAGTAGGTGAGGGTTGAGCTCCTTTAGCACCGCCAGCGGCAGGCGGGTTTCACTCGAGACCGACGCAAGCCGCACCGGAGAAGGTACGGAGACCGTTTCGACCTCCCAGTCTTCCCCCTCGTGTTCCCCCGGGAAGCCGTACTTCTCCGGATCGGATCCGATTAGGGCCGCGGCAAAAAACTTGGGCACGTACTCCATCGTCTCCTTGGGCAGCACCTTCTTTTCCGCCAGCGTCCAAAAGTCGCGAGTCTTTCCTCGCATGATGGCGGAGAGAATGCGGTTCTCCCCGGCGTTGTACCCCGCCATGGCCAGCCGCCACGAGCCGAAAACGTTGTGGAGATCGCGCAGGTATTGGGCGGCCGCGCGCGAAGCCCTTTCGGGATCGCGCCGTTCGTCGATGGACGGGCCCGCGCGAAGGCCATATCGCTCGGCCGTTCCGGGAATGAACTGCCAGATACCAACGGCCCGGGCGTGCGAAGTGGCGTGAGTGGCAAATCCACTTTCGATCATCGCAAGATAGTAAAACTCTTTGGGAACCCCCTCCTCCACGAGGCTCTTTTCGACGAGCTTACGAAAGCGGCTTCCCCTCTTCAGGAAGCGGCTGAACACTTCGCGTTTCGGACCGGTGAAATAGTCGACCCAACGTTGAACACTCGCATTCAACTCGAGAAACGTTTCGGGATGATCATCGATATCGGTAAGCGTGCCGCGCGCGGACGCGGCCTCTTCCATTTGGTGATCCGTGCGGGCGATCTCCTTCGCCAGCTCCGTGGGGCTGGTGCTCAGCGGCTGCGAAATACGGCGCAAATGGTCGTCCTTTTCGCGGGCGGGGCGGCGCTCGGCGCAGCCCACCAAGCCAATGGTAACGAGCACCCACAGCAATGCTGGTTTCAAAGCACGGCCCCTGATTCGATGCGGCGGAGTATTCAATTGTCACCTTAGGGTCAGAATGTTGGGGAGAGGGCCTGGGGCGCCTCTAACTGCAGACGAAACGCTCCAGGCTTCTGTGACAATTGTACGTCTTTTTAAGGGCAGGCGCTGGCGCGCGGCAGAACTTCGAAAGTTTGGGAAACACCGCGATACTCGGTCCGCCCCAGCTCTCGCGACTGCGCCGTGCCCTTGAGCACCAGCCGGTACAGCCCGGCGAACTTAGGCTCGGCCGGAATGCTCCACTGAACGGTGGCCTGCGAAACATTAAGACGATTGGCTTTCCACGAAAAGCGCGTGTTCCAGTCGTCGTCGGTGGCCACCGCGCGCCAACCGGCTTCCGTTTTACTTTGCACTTCGAGGTACGTATCGCCGTGGCGAACGTTGCGATTGGGGTTGCTGCCGACGAACGTGGCGCTTACGGAGCAACCAAGCGGGTAAGCCGCCTTCACGTCACGAACGACGTCGCCAAATTTCAATCCGCGCGGCTCGCGATCGTACTGACTGACCACCGGCTGCAACGAAGGGGCGGCGGACGAAAGATCGCGCGGCGTGGGGCCCGGATCGACGTTAGTGAACGAAGTCATCGCCCTGGCCAGACCCGCGAACTCCTGCTGATACGCGTCCAACGTCCACTCGCCGAAGTGAGTAGAGGCCCCTTCGTACTGCTGGCTTTGGTACTCTTCGCGGGTCACCACGTAGCCCGCGTAGGCATTGGAGTAACCGGCCAGCACGATCTGCCGCACTCCGATCTCTTGCAGATGCGATAGCACCGTCTCGCGCACGCGACGGCCCGACATGGTCGTGAACTCTCCCGGCACGGCTACGATGGCCAGCTCTCCCAAACGAATGATTTGCACGGGCAGAACTTCGGGGGTCCAGGGAGTGCGGTGGTAGCCAAGCGCCAGCGCGATTGGCTTTTCTCCGTGGCAACGATCGCGCAAGCAGAGCGCCTGCACGCCGGGGCCGCCGGTGCTGCAGTTGACCCCTTCTTTGCCAACGCCACGCCCATCCTTGGTACCGGCCAGCATCGAAACGCCAACCGCGGCGGGGCAAGTATGTGCCGCCGGCACGCCGTGCGCGAACTGCGGCTCGATGGCCTCTTTGGAGAAATCGACGTAGCGGTGCCGAAAGTCGATGGGCCCCCGCAGCTCTTGCGTGGCCGAGTCATAAAGCTGACGAGCCGTGCGGTACTGGTCGCGCGCCGACGCCTCGGCGCACAAGAACCCGTCGATGAGCGGACAATCCCAATGATCGTCGCCATCGAGATCGCCGGAAATGTTGGGAGTCACGTCGCCGGCGTTGCTGTTCGAGAAGGCCGCTACGAAACCGGCCGGCATCTCTTTCTCGAACAAGCTTTGCGCTAAACCTTTGTTGTCGGCGCTAATCAAATGATTGCTGCTTTTGACCGACGTAGCGTGAACGGCAAACCAGTTGAGACTGCCGATGGGTTCGCCATTCTCCGACTCGAAACGAAGTAGCGTCATCTCCTTGTCGGTCTCTTCGGCGTAACGGGCCCGCTCGTCGGCGGGGTTCAACCGGTAGGCCTCGATCGATCGGTTACGGCTCGATCCCAGCAAGGTTCCGCGATTGAAACGCACGCGACCGGGGCGCGCGGAATCGTGGGCCGCGGTGATCGCCTTTACGATTCCGTTTACGACGCCGTCAAAATTCTGCTCGGAGAATCCCAAATTGATGAGCCGGTATAGGTGGTAGTGCGAATAGCCGCCCGGTCCGCTGTGCGTGTGACTCGCCGACAGCAGAACATTCTCGTCGGAGTACTGCGCGCCGAAGCGTTCGCGCAACTTTTCGATCACCTTCTGCTTCACCCCTTGCGGAATCTGCAGAAGATCCGTTGCGACGATCGCCACCCGTTTATTCGTGGCCGCATCGGCGATGACGAATCCTCTCGCCCACAGGCGAGTGTGGATGCCGGCCGTTTTTTGCTGAAGCTTTACGTAGCCCATCATCAGCACGTCGCCCGGAGGGCCGGTGATGTCGGCTTTGCCGGCCCCCACGATGTACGAACTGGAATCGGCCAAAGCCACCACGGACACTAAACTGAGAAACAGCGCGTAGAATTTCATTCGCCCAGTTTAATGGAAATTCGTGCTCTGAGAATGGAAGTCTCGTGCGCTTTAAAACAGAGGGCGCCGTGTCAAATCGCCGGTGTGCTTCACATTCCTCGATTTTCCAAGGAACGCCACTCTTTGCCCACTAAACCGCGGAAGTGGGCGTCGCAATCGCGCTGTAGGGTTTTGGTGATGAGCGGCTCCAGAATTTTTTTGGCGTAGCCCCGAAAAGCCTCGCTCCCTTCGATGGAAAACTGATCGCGCAGCTGCCTCAACTGGTAGACCTGAAGCGGCGGCGGTGGTTCCGGGCCGTCCAAGCGCCCCAAGAATTCCATGCGCGTAGCGAAGTACGTCCGGCGTAGCGCATCCCTAAAGCTCGGCCAAATCTCTTCTTTGCTCAGATACGATAGCGACAGATGGCCAATGAGGTTGCTTAGCTCCTCCCCCCGAACGGTTCGCAGATCGTGCGCCACCTTCTCCAGATCATTCGGGGAACGGCTCCACGAGGGGCGCGGCAGTTCACGGGCCACGCGATCCCGAACGGTAGGGCTAGGGTCGTAGCTGAACCAGCCATAAAGTTGTCGTCCTTGGCCGGTCGTAAATTCGGAGTGACGGCGGTAGACGTTTAGAATTTCGAGACGAGTGTCGCTATCGGCATTGATGGTCGCCATCGCGAAGTCGTGCCACCCTTCCCCCGCAAGAAACGACGAGGGCAGAATCTTCATGGCGTCCCGTAATCGCTCCCCCCGCGCCTCGCGCAGCCACTCTTTCGCGCGGGCGGCACTTTCCGGTAAATGAATACTCAGGCGAAGCCGGATGAGCTCGTTGATCTCCGCGCCCGTCATTTCGGCTTGGGGGGGCGCCCCATTTAGCGACGACAGGTTAACTCTTTCCGGCGGTTTCGGCGGTGCACGGTGCACGGCAGAACTTCGTGGCAACCCCACGAGCTCGAGCAGGTTATTCACCGACCGGGATTCCCGATAACGCCGATCTTGGGAATAGGTCACCATGAAGGCTTTCAAATTAGCCTTTAAGTTCTTCACGAAACGTTTGCCTGCCGCGCTTTCCTCCAGGGCTTCCACTTGCTCGAAGACGTCTTCGAACTCGATATCGTTAACGTCGGGCTTAAAGAGCGCACGGGTGACCTCCCAGGACAACCTAGGGTCCAAAAGTAAGTCCGGCGCCGTCCGCCGCAGAATGGACAAAGCACTCGATGGCCGTAGCCGAACCAGCTTGGTCGCCATGGCCGGCGTGATAAGCTCGCGGGTCATCGCCTCCATCTTTGCGATCGCTTCTTTCTCCGGAAGGGAAAAAAGCTCCTGCAGCTCGTTCAACTCCGCCTCGGGACCGTCCACGTGACGCCGCACTTCAAAGTGGTCATGACCAAAGGCCCGCACCAGACCTCGCTCAAAGAGCTGTTCGGAGTATTCGGAGACCCGGGTTCCATCGAACAGCTCTTCCGCCGTGCCCGCTTTGGCCAGTCTCACGATCATGAGCCGGTTATAAGCGGCGAGCGCTTCGGTAAGGCTCGACTCATCCGTCCGGCTCAAGTGCACGTGGTAGCTCAGCTCGCGGCGGCGGCGATCGTTGGGCGCGTCGAGTTTCTTGTCGATACCGACGGCCGCGGTAAAACGGCGCAGACTTTTCAAATAAGCTTCGGCCGAGTCAAAGGGGACCAGATGCGAGAACTCCATTTTTTCGGAGTCGTGATGCCACTTCAGCTCCTTCATCATCGCGGCCACGTTGCGGGGAAGATTCGCTTTCAGCGGCGGGTAGTTCGGCTTTTCCGAGCCGCGATCGTGAGCCACATCGATCGCCATTTCCGCCAGTACGGCCCGGCTCTGCTGCGCGAGCGGACGGAACCGATCCCACTCGACGTTCGTCGCGACGCGAAGGTTCCTAAGATCCGCCTCGACCTTATTCCAGTCGAAGTACGGCACCAGCTTTTCGAGCAGCTTGGCCTGGAGCTCGATCTCCATCCCCATGCGAAAGGCGGCTCGAGGCGGCGAGCCGGTCGGCTCGGCATAGCTGGGCCCCCAGGCGAAGAGCCCCCACAAAAAAAGCGGCAAAAAGTACCAGTTCGGCCTCACGTTTCGCCTGGTTAGCTGTGCAAAACCAGGCCCAGCCGATTGAGCGGGACGATTCGCGCCTTTTTGCCTACTGCTTAGCCAACTCCGGCCTTACCCGACGTGGACTAGCGGAATACAGACTGGCTTAGTAGCACTCTTTCGGAGCCGTTCGCTCTTCGATGAGCGACAGCGTCGCCGTTTGATCTTTGTTGAGATGGCAAAGGCTGCCCAAAATTTTGCGCTTCAACGTGCTCTTGTAGAACTGCTCGAGCTCGGCCTTTTTGCTATCGCAGGCGCTGAGCGAAACGAACGACTGCGGTGCCGCTTCGGAACGCATCGTAACGCGATCCCGTGCGCCCAACACGTAAGCCTCCGCTCCGCGATCCCAAGGGCCGCAGACGAGCCCAAGCGGCGCATCGGAGCTAGTGGCCGTGATCGCCTTCAGCGCCGCCCCGTACTTGTCGCAGCCATCGGGCTCAGAGAACGACATGAGTTTTTCCAAACCTAAGCAAACGCGCGCCGGCGCGTAGTAGTGCAGACTAACGTGATGTCCGCCCAGCTCATTGAAGAAACGCACGCGCGATACATTTAGCCGGTCCGATTTAGCCCCCATCAGCTCGGCGGTCAGCTGGGCAATCTTGCCTTTCAGCCGCGGAAGTACCATGCGCTCAAAGGTGAATGGACGGTTCAGCGGAGAACCCAACGCATCGACCCGAACGTAAAACTCGGAGAAGAAGCTCGGAAATGTGTCGGGCGAGCAGTACGCCACCAACGGCTCCAAACGGGTTTGGTCTTTGAAGTTTCTCACCTCGAGTTCCAGATCCCGCAAACAGTCCGCCTCGTGGCGAAACGCGGTTCGGACCATGTGCGGGTACCGCTCCATCGTGGAGATGATGTCCAAGGGCTTATCGGCGACGTAGGTCAACGTAAGGCCGAAGTGCTTTCCGCTCAGCTTGCATTGGGAATCGAAAACGGTGACCCCCTGCTTGGTGAAAGCCGCATCGATACGCGCGCGTTGGACTTCGCATTCGCTAGCCGACGGCGCCAGCCGGGGTAACTCGTAACGATGTAGGTCCGCCGCCGTGGCGGAAAAGAGTGGAAGAAGTAGTAGAACCAAAAAACGAGTCATGAAAGCCCCCTGAAGAACGCCGATTGAATTCCGGGGAGCTAAACAAGACATGGCTTTCCGGTCACGCCGCTGGATGTTACCGCCGCGGGAGAAGGCGTCCTGCCGCCGCGCGGTTGCCGAAGCGGGTTTCGTGAAAAAAGATTAACCCCATGCAATCAAAATTCAGCCTTCCGTTTTTTCTTCTTCTAGCCGCCGGTCTTTGGGGCAGCACTCCCGCTTTAGCCAACCGGTGCGAGTGGCACCAGGTTATGAACCGGGCCCAGTGCTGCAAGGCCGACGAGCAGGCCATTTGGAATGGTCTTTTCCGGCGGGTGGAATGCGTTAAGTCGGTGTCCGGCGATAGCTGCGTTTGGGACAACTTGTTCAATCGCATACGCTGCTGCGAAACCGAAGAGCACGCCGTGTGGAACCCGCAGCTCAACCGTTTGATGTGCCACCGGTTTTAATCCGATCTGGGCCAGGCTGATCACCTTGCGCAGTAAAAGATCGGCCTAAATTTGACATGACTGGTCATCAAGGCGAACGTCCTCGGTTTTGGAGGTCTCCTTGAAAGCCGTGCTCGCTCTTTTGTTGGTCTGTAATCTCTCGTTCGCCTTTACGGTGCAGAACCGTTGTCAGCATCCGATCTTCGTCGCCGTGACCGAAGATGCCGGGGTGGACTGGAACCAGATGTCCACGATTGCGTGGGGCTGGCGCGAGATTGCCCCCTTTTCTTCGAGTTCGGATTTCCCGTCGAGGTATGCAAGCCAAGGCTACAAAAGCCGCGGCGTGCTCGTGCAGTACAAGGGACGCACCCTGACCAGCGGACCAAACAGCGCCTGTATCGATCCGGCCAACGGGTTTCAATTCGCGGAAGCCTCGGTACGTCCGTGCCGCAAAGGCGTTTTGACCAAAGGATTCACGGCGGCGCCGTACGCGGGCACGTACGAATTCACCCAATGCGCGAACACCGATGCTATTTTGCGCATCTGCAATAAGTCCGCACGCGAAACCGCCCAGTTGGCGGTGCTTCGCCACCGCGAAGGCTCGTGGACTTCCAAAGGCTGGTATCGGGTCGACGCCAACTCTAGCTCCACCCAACACTGCCGTGAGTTCAACTACGGTAACCGGGCCGCGGGAAGTTCCGTCTATTACTACGCCGAGTACAATCGCGGTGAAACCTTTTGGCCGAGCACCGACAATGGCGACGGCTACTTCTGCGTCGATCGCTCGAATGCGTTCG
The DNA here is from genome assembly GCA_041736915.1 of Bdellovibrionota bacterium. GTDB lineage: Bacteria > Bdellovibrionota > FAC87 > UBA2466 > UBA2466 > JBGSST01. The sequence continues at coordinate 10,222 of JBGSST010000020.1, read as the reverse complement.
AACTCAAGAACGCCGAGGCCGACTCCACCTGCAGCAACACCACGAGCTACAAGCGGGTTAAGGGCCGGAAGGTCATCCTCAAAGAAGGAACCAACACGTACAATCTGAACTGATTCCGTATTCGCGGCGTCGAACCGTTTCTACCGAGCGGTTCGACGCCGATTACACGTTCATGTGAAACGACTTCATGACCTTGGCGGCGATGGGGTTTTCGATTTTTCTTGCGGCCGCCACCAGCCAAAACTCTTCTTTCACTTCCGGCAACTCCCCCAGACGGACAAGCAGTTTTGCGCTCATCAGATCTTTCGCGGCAAACTCCGGTAGGGGAACTAGACCGTGCCCTTCGATTCCAAGCAGTTTCTGAACACTAGTGTCTTGGGTCTCCGCTACGGGCGAAATTCGTAGTTTGTTTACCGAGAAATAGTGATCGAGATCGTGGCGCAACTTACTATGCGCCGTAGGGAGAATGAAGGGTTGCCCTTCCAGACTTCGCGGAAACCCCTTTCTCAAACCCGCAAATTTGGGCGCCCCAAAGACCGCCACCGGCACCTTGGCGAGCGAACGGGAATACACTTTGCCGACCTCGGATACCGCCGGAGGGTAGTTGCAAATGATGAGATCGATCTGGTGGGCCAACAGCTCACGAAAAAGCTCGTCCCCACGGCCTTCCAGGAGCGAGACCGTACAGTTCCCCTCTTTCAGCGATGCCTCCATGAGCCCCAGCAAAAGCTTCTTCGGTACCCCGTCCAACGCCCCAAACTTCACGTCGGTCCGGCCAGAGAAACTCCCGTCGTCCAAAACCTGCATCAGCTCATCGCCGGACTTGAAAATCGTGTCGGCATACTCGAGGGCTACTTTTCCCGCCTCAGTCAGGATCAGCGTTCGACTCCGCCGTTCGAATAAAAGATGGCCCAGGGTTTCTTCCAAATGCTTCAGCTGCGTGGATAGGGTCGGTTGACCCAGCCGCAACTTCTCCGCGGCCTTGGCAATTCCACCCTCCCGGGCAATGGTCCGAAAATAGTAAAGATGGTGGTAGTTGAGCCACTTATTCACGAGGTTCCCCTTGATTATTCATTACTTTCTGAAATTCGATTAAAGCGAACGATTCACATCAATTTATCCATTTTATTGTTTTATGGGAAGTTGCGATATTGAGGGCATATGCAAAACAACAGTTTCAATTGGAAAACGTCGCTGGAAAAACTCATTGCCGGAAACCAGAGATTCATCTCGGGTATGCGGTCGACCGAATCGTTAAACGGTCACGTCAAGGTAAAGGAGCTAGCCGAAGTGGGCCAGCGGCCCTTCGCCACGATACTTAGCTGTTCCGATTCGCGGGTCCCCGCCGAGCTGCTTTTCGATTGCGGATTTGGCGATCTGTTCATAGTGCGCATTGCGGGAAATGTCGTGCAGCCTTCTCAGATAGCCAGCATCGAGTTCGCGGCGAAAGTACTGGGATCTAATCTGTGCGTCGTCATGGGCCATTCCAAGTGTGGCGCCGTGCAAGCCAGTTTAGACGTCGAGTCCGGCAAGACCGTCGACCTTGGCCCCAATGTCGAACTACTCATCAATTTGATCCGGCCCGCGGTAAGCAAAGTTCTGAGCGCGGACAAAACCGGTCCCAACCTGCTCGATCGTTGCATTAAGGAGAACGTGCGGAATACGGCCGCCGAAATTTTTGCGAAAAGCTCCATGCTTCGCACGATGGCCGTCGAGAACCAGTTCAAACTCGTAGAGGCGGTATTCCATCTCGACACCGGAAAGGCCATCTTCGAGCCCTATTAAAAAAAAACGCAGCCAGGGTACGATGGGGTTTTCCAGACGAAGCGGAAGCGGGTAACTTATGCAGACGATGTTGACGACGCAAACGAAGGCCGTGGAGCCACCCCGCGCTACGGGGATCATTGAAGAGTTAGAGAACCAGGGAGAGGCCAAAGACTTCATAAAGACGGCCTTGGCCTGGACAGGCTCGGTGACCCCGCGAGTTCTACCTCGCGTGGTGGTCACCGCAATATACGCCGCCGCGGTCGTTTACGTGACCAAGCTCTTCCCTCACTTCGTTTTGCCGATCACTCCGTTCGAGTACTCCGGCGCGGTACTCGGCTTGCTGCTCGTCGTCCGCGTGAATCAGGGCCTAGATCGTTGGTGGGAGGCCAGAAAGATCTGGGGCAGTATCGTAAACCAAAGCCGCAATCTGGCCATCATCGGCTACACCTACACCCCCAAGAAAGATGAGCTAACCTCGCGCTTTCTCCGGTGGGTGGCCTCGTACCCTCACGTGATGCGCGAATCGCTCCGCCGCGTGAAGCACCTCAAAGAGACCGAGGCCCTGCTGGGGGCGGAGGAAGCGAACAAGATAAGGGCGGCCTCCCACATGCCCACGTACGTGGGGGCCCGCATTGCGGGCTTCCTCACCGAGCTTAGGGCGCGAGGCCTGGATGACTTTTCGTTTCAGCGGGCGGAACGCGAGAGGGCGATCCTCATAGATGATATTGGGGCCTGCGAGCGCATCCGCAATACGCCCATGCCTTTCGTACTGGCCATCAAAACGAGGCGCTTCATTCTTCTCTTTACCGTACTGTTGCCCTTCGCCCTCATTGAACGCGCAGATTGGCTTACGCCACTGGTAGTGGCTTTGGCCGCCTATCCCTTGTTCTCCCTCGACGAGATTGGGGCGGAGCTGCAGAATCCTTTTTCGCCAAGGAATCTGAGTCACCTTCCGCTGAATGGGGTCTGCGACACCATTGAATCCAACGTGATGAGCTTGGAAGGGTAAACGGAGACCGGGTTAGCCGCGCCCCCGTAAAAACGCTACAATCGAAAGATGGTGAAGGGGTCAATCATTGCGCTGCTCGTTGGGGGATCGCTTACGCTGGCGAGCGCCCCGAGCTACGGAGCGGCGCCGTCGATGGTTTCCTGCTTTTCCAGTCTCACTTCGGCCGGTTTGTCCGACGATGCCGTAAAGGACACCTACTTCCGCTTTCTCGACGAGATTGGAAAAACCGAGGTCACCCCCGAGGTTCTCGAATCGATACTTCAATCCGGTGACGCCTTCGCACTCCCCGAAGGAAAACTCACGACTTCCTCACTCGGAAAGTACCTAACCGAGTTCAAGCGGATGCTGGAGACCCACTCGGGGGCGAACGGCGTAGCGGCGTGGAACCGCACACTGCTCGACGCACTCGCGGTCCGCGCCAACCGCACGGAGGTGGCCCAGGCTGAAGTGGAAGTGGCCGTCGCAAAGTCCGGACAGGTGAGCCAGGTAGTGGAAGACGAACGGCTCGACAGTTATCAGCCAAGTCTCGTGGGGAATTGGCTCGTGGCGCTCAAAAGTGATTTCACTGGAAAGGGAAAGGCCCGTCGTCAAACCACCGAAATCGCTTTTCGCGGGTTGGACGGCGGAGTTGCCAATGCGACCGTACTTTCGGATGTGCCCCTTTCCTCGCGCACGGAAGATGCCGCCGTTCATTATTTGCCCACGGGAGAGTTCTACGTGGCCCCCGTTAGCGGTAATCCGCCGCTCATGAAAGGTTCGCTGTACGATGCCACCGGAAAGCCAGCGAAAGAGATCTCGCTCACTCCCGCGTCGGTAACGGGGCTACCGGCCAAAGCCCGCGTCCACGATATCGCGACCTCCCCTGACGGTAGAACGCTTTTACTGCGCACCAGCGGCCTCGTGTGGGCGGGAGAACTGGCTTCGGGAGGTACGGCGCCAATCGCCGTCCGAAAACTAGGCCCTTTTTCATACGCCAGCATCCGGAGCAAACCGGCTTTTTTTCAGTTCCTCGGCAACGATCTCGTCGCGTTTTCGCACGAAGGTTCCATTCAGGTGGTGCCGCTCAAAGGGGGAACTACTTCCACTATCCCTTTTGAAGATGACGTTAGCGCCCTGATGCCATCGGCGGATGGTCAGCGTCTTTTCGTCTACAGCTACGGCGCCGACAACTCTCCACGAACACTCTCCGCAGTAGATGCGACGACCGGTAAAAAGCTTGCGAAGAGCCAGATAAAGCTGCCGACCTTCAAGGACAAGAGTCGGCAAACTCCGCCCCGAATTTTTACCTACTATCCGTACCAAGTTTTGCAGACTCCCGACGCCAAGCATTTCGTGGCGGTGCTGAACGGTGGTTTTCACCGGCGAGACCGCGAGCTGGCCCTCATTGACTCGAGCACGGGCGAGATCGTCGCCCGGCGTAAATACGCTAGTGAGCAGCCCGTCGAAACCTGGGCCTTCAGCGCGGATGGAGATCGTTTGCTAGGGCACCGTCAAGATTCCGCCAGCGGCGATGCGGTGATCGTGTGGAACCTCGACGCGCTTCGCGCTCAATCCGCCGCGGATAGTTCGAAGTAAACGCTTTCCGGTGGCCCCTTTTTCACGAGCACCACGTTTCGGCGTAAAGGCTCGTTGATGAAGTACTCCAGAGAAAATCCGGCCTTAATGGCGTAACGGCCAAGCAAAGTGCGGTCCCACGTCCCACCCCGGTTCAAAACGCGGTTCGTGATCACGTTCGCTACGTCGAATTCGATCTCCGCTCCCGGTAACAATACGCTCGACACTTTTTCCAGCATGGCAAAACCAATTCCCGGATACTGCTGGAACGAGGGGGCGGCTTCGAAATACCGGTCGAGCTCCGCATCGCTCATCGTTAGTGCGCTTCGCCGCCAGCGTCCCCAAAATCCCGTGGGCCGTTTCAACCGGTGATGCCGCTGTAGCTCGGATACGATAAACTCACACTGAATCTGAATCATCTGCTCGCCGCGCGTCGACGAATTCCATCGGCCAGAAAGCTCGTTCAAAATCTCAAACTTCGTTTTTCCCGGCTCCAGTTTTTGCCGCTGGTTGATTTCGGCCAGCACGACGTCGTGCCGAGTTCGCAGCAGCCAACCCAGGTGATAGCGCTCGCTTCCTCTAGGCGTGAATGAGCTTACGATCGCCACCACGTTGGGCGGATTGCCCGCCGTAGGTACGGTCGTCACCACGGCGGAAAAGTTATCCCCGCCTAGTGGCAACCAACCTCCCGCCTCACTTTCGTAACCGAACCGCAGCTCGAACCACGGCGAGCCCGGACTGAAGCGGAAGGGAAACGTCTGGTTCAAAAGCCCGTGCAGCGGCGACCGATTAGCCAGCTTGTCGGCGCACTGCTTCGGAGCGGCCAAGAGGGCCGTCGAAAGAACCGCCATTAGAATTAAAAAAATAAATGATTTCAATGGTCTATCCAGCAACGAAAAGACTTCGTTTTTACCGGGCACGGCTTCATCTCACACGCCGCAAAATTTATCCAGTGGCCCGTTCTCGGTAGGCCTGCGGGCCGCGGTCTTGCACTATATGCTGCCGAGATCCGTATTCACGGTGTGGCAGTTGTGAGGTCGTAGTTGGCGCCGGTTTTGAAATTCGCATTGGCCCTTTTGATGTTCTCGTCCGTGGTTTCCACGGGGCGGAACGAAGATCCGTGCCTACGCGTATATAGCGAACTGGGCGGACGAGCCGCCGAAAAGGATTTCTGGAAATCCGACGTCCCGGTCATGGTGAATACCCCCAGTGGACCCCAACCTTTCGCGTTCGGTTTCGATGCGGAGCTTTGGCACCTGTCTGACGTATTACGGCTCATCAACTCCGACCCGGCGTCGCGCGCGAAAATGGATCAGGTACTTCGCGACAATCGCCGCTTACACGTCCCCCGCGCCAAGATGAAGAGGATGCTCGGGCTCGACACCGACGCCGAACTGGAAGAGGCCATCCGTGATTCTCGGAAAGGGGCCAGAACGCTCACCTTTGCGGATATCAAACGGGGTTACCTCGACGATTTAACCCACGGCTCTAAAGAGAAAACCCAGTTCGCCAAACCGCTAACTCCGCTGGTAGCCAGTGCGCTGGAAAACCGGGGCATTCCGGTGACCGCGAAGCACGAGGTTAGCTCGGGCGACGTCACGCAAGGCATTCTCGGCGACGGCGAGGCCGTGGAGCTGATCCAGAAAGGCTCGTCGCAAAGTCCGAAAGAGTTCCGCGACCTCATCAAAAGATTTCTCTACGGAGAGGTCGGTTATCCGGAAACCCATTTTCACGTCAGCGTGCCGAAGGATGCCGCTACCTGGCAGCAAATGTACCTGGCGGCCCGCGCCCTAGAAATGAAGATCACCATGGAAGAGTTGCTCGACGACGTGGAGTACGACGGCGTGCTCTACCCTTACGACGCTAGCGCTCTGGCCGAGCCCATCACGACGGAAGTCTACAACGTGCCCGAGCCCTGGACCGGGGTCGATCGCGGCATCGTGCGATTGGAAATGAACCGCTGGGAAACACCGGTGAAAGCGCACGACGTGGAGATTCGCATGTGGCTCGACGCCGATCACGGTCTCGCTAACATGAAATTTTTTATGAACCTGGTACAAAATGCCGACCGGCTGCGAGACACCTCGGCCTTCACGGGTAAGTATGTGGAGAAGCTGGCGCCCGCTAATTTAAACGCATCGCTAAGGTATATGGCCTTCGTGCTGAAGGATCGCATTCCCGCCGACAAGCAACACGTGCTGCCGAAGCTAGAAGAGTTCGCCGCGAAGATCGAGCGTAACGGTAAGCTGGGCAAGGCGTTTCGCAGCGAAATTCGGCAGTACGTATCCGAGAACGATCTGCTCAAGTACCTGAGCCTCGAAACGTTCCTCGAACCTCGCGCGCGGTGACCGGTTTGGGCCGTAGGCCAGCAAGGCGAATGGACATACCCGGCCTACAGATCGCTCATTCGTTGCATCAGCAACATTCTTTCCGAGGGTCGTAACGACCCGGCGATTGCCGATTCCTTGAGGAGCGGTAGCTCGAGCATAAGTACGTTTTTCTTCTCTCCCGAAACGCGCGAAAGCAGATCAACCAGCAGGTCGACTAAACGATTCAGCACCCTGACGTGGTCGCGACCACTATGGGAAATCTCCCGCACCGCTTCGGCCAGCATCGTGGAAAACGAAACCGACCGTAAAATGAATCGCCCTTTCTGGGGTTCACCATAAAAGATGTCCGGTTCCGTTAGCTCAATTGACTCCGTGAGAATCACCGATAGCTGGTCGAGACACATCACCGCCGTCGTGACGTCATTGATCCCGGGAGAAAGCGCCCGCAGCGCTACGTCCACTAACTGTCGAACCCCGAAGAGAGGATCCAGTGAAATGCTGCGATGAAAACTGAAAGTGCATAGCGAGTGCAGCTTAGTCTCACACTCTAGGTCTTTATCGCCCAGGTAGGAAAGCAAGGAATGCCCCGCCAAGACGAATTCGCCGATTGCCCGCTCCATTTTTACCAAAAGCCGCCCTCGTTGAATCGCCTCCAGCATTCCTTCAATATCGACATCGCTCAAGTATCCGGACTGGGTCGCATGAACCACGTGCGGCAATGCCGTAGGAGGAACCGGCCCATACCCGACAGAACTCGCCCGATCCCGATCCCGCCGAACCCGGCGCAGTTCGCCGAGCGTATCGGCCTGAATCGCGCAAATAATGCTGGTCGCCCGGATGGATGAAGCAATGTGGTGCACGAAATAAATGAAAACTCCAATGGCCACGATGCCCAGAACCAAGCCAAGCAAAACGGCCATCGAAGGAACGAACGGTTCCGGCTGGTTGTCGCCGCCGATATGAAGCAAAACAATGAGGCAGTACGCGAACACTCCACTCAAAAGGCCAAGCGAAAGCTGGGTGGCACGATCCCGCATGAAATTGCCGAGCACGCGAGAACTGTACTGCGACGAAGCCAAAGCCAGGGCAACGATTACCACCGAGAAGGCAACCCCGGTTATCGTAATGAGCGAGGTGGCGATAGTGGAAAGGATTAACCTAGCGCTTTCCGGCCCCCCGGAGAAAAGCTGCCACCAAAAAACTCGTTCTCCAACTTGAGTGGCGCGGCTTAGCTCAACGGCGAAAAAGGCTACGCCCGCCAACGCGGCCGTCATCAGACTAGGCCTAAACCATAGCTTGCCGGTCAACTTGGCCCATTGTTTTCGAATTCTTTCTTTCATCGCAAAATGGAGCCCACTACGTTACTTCTCGAACTCGAACTTCTGACCGCCTACGGTGGCTTCGACCATCAACCCCTGCTTGGGCAACACGAACACGGCCACGTCAGACTGGTAACGCGCTTTCTTGGCGGCCCCCTCGGCGGAGGCGATGGCGCTCACCTCGGCGCTTACCGAAAACTTGCTCTGCTTGAAGCGGTCGAGCGCGGCCTGATCTTCGAAGAAAACGATCTCCGAAAACTCCTGGGCTCCCGCCTGAAATCCGATCGTAGCCTGGATCAAAGTGGCGCGACCAGTAACCTTGCCCTTTTCGAAGACCAGCCCGTCACCATGTGCGCCGCCGATGAATAGTCCCGCCTTACCAACGTTGGGGAAAACCGCATATCCCACCGAGTTGGCGAAAAACTTTTCAATCCCGGGATCCTTCTTTTTGAACTGGGCAACCGCGTGACCGACATCGTCGGCGAACGTGCTGGTCTTGGAGAAGGCGGTAACCGTAACCAAGGTAAGGCCTAACCAAAGTAATCGATTCTTCATGAGATCAGCGAAACACGCCAAGCTCGCTAAGTCCAATAAGTAGACATGCCGTAACCGGTGAGAATCTCACGATGCGGTGCTGTCCCACTTCTTTCCGAGCCATAGTCCGATGATCCCCCCAAACAATAGCCCCGCGGTGGCCCCCGCTGCTGACAGGCGAACGAGATCCCAGAAGTTCCATCCGTCTCCCGGTCTCTCTAACGGAACAAGGCCTGCGGAAGACTGCCCTAGGTCTTCGTCAGGTGTGTTTACGACGTTCTTTTTTCTGGGTTCGCCCCTCCCCCGTTCTTCGCTGACAAAGGCGGGGGGAGGGGCATGATTGCACGAAGAAAGTACCGTGCACAGGAGCAGAATCCGAAAGGTAATGCTAGCGCACGGAAGCATTTACGCCGCCGCCGCATGTTCAATAGGTTCGAGCCGAATGCGGCGTGGGCTATCCGGCGTACCGAGCCACCCTCCCCCGGCGGCCGCACCAAGGCCCAGCAGCAACGCTACGAAGACCCATACCGCAGCCTGCGACACTTCACGGGCCGCCGTATCGGCCGCCACCAGGGCTTTGTCTTCAACCTGCTGTACGACTTCGCCCGCTTTGTCTTTCAATTGGGCTAAGCTCGTCTGCCAGTTGTCGACCGTTCGTCCCGCCGCTTCCCGGCTCATTTCAGTCCTGGCCACCAGGACATTCACGAGAGCCTCACGATCGGCCGCCTCGATTACCGTTTTGCCTTCGGCCAAAACACGATCCACGAGGGAGTCGATCTCTGGGCCAGCCATTTGGGGGTTACGGGCCATATCGCCGGCCGTGTCCTTGGCCATGGTTCCCATTTTTTCGGCCGAGCGCTCGATGTTACCCGGCTGCAAATCCTCTTTCCGAGTTTGCGTCAGCATCTTCTTTGCTTCCTGGCGCAGATCGGACAGCTGCAGGTTATCGATACCGATCTGCTGTCCGACAGCATCGGCAATCTGCGGGGCAACCGCTTTTACCCCTTGGCCGGCAAAGCCAAGAACGTCTCCGGCCATATTGGCCGTTCCCGTCACGATGCCCGCCACGAGGTTCGTAATGAGAATGAACGATACCAGCGTAGCAAGTCCCCACGTCACCACTCCGTGAAGTAGGCTATCGATGCGACTATTGACCGCCGCGAGCCTCCCGGAAACCCAACCCCCGGCGAAGAGGGAAATAAGCGCGGTAACTACCAGCCAGATCGCGCTACCAAGCCCCAAGCCGCGCAATGGATTCCCCTGCTGCAAAGGATCGATTGCCCCCGCGCCGAACGCTACGCCGAGAACGGCAAGCAGAAGCTGAGTGACGAGCACCACCACGACTCCCGCGAAAACCGCTCCCCAAAAAATTCTTTTCCGCCCCAAAGCCATCTCTTCTCTACGCTCAACCATAACGTTCTCCATTCATCTGTTTCGCATTCGTGCAACGGCATCATGCGCTGTTCATTGTGGTGAAAGGATGCAAGGGCGGGTCCACCGCGACGGTGCTCCCCGGCTGCCTCTCCGAGGTACATCGATCGCGATGCAGACCGTTCAGAATTGATTCAATTGCATCAGGCGCTGTTCTTTATCCGCGCAGAACGAACGGTTCAACTCTTCAGAAAATCAGCGGCTAGCCCCATTCACGAAATCCATTGGTGGCTCGGGCTTTGCACAGGCGAGGAACAAAATCTCGATCCCGAAAGATC
>JBGSST010000011.1:0-3690 GCA_041736915.1 Bdellovibrionota bacterium | reverse complement strand
GGCGTTCAATCGCGGCCTGTTCCGCAATGCGCGCTTCAACGGCGCGTTCTTCTAAGCCTTACGACTTAACTCTCGTCCGAATCCCCGTCCCACTCCGCCTCTTCGGATGCGGCGTCGGCACCTTGGGGGATTTCGGGCGGGGTTAGTTTCTCGAGAACGATCAAACGGCGATCGTGCGTGGTGCCCGGCAGTACGTAGCTATTGTCGAGCTTGAGCTGGAAGCGGTTTTTGAAACGCTTGAGCGTTTCTTTCAGCTCGTCGTCGGCGTTAGGCCCCTTCATCAGGATCAGCTCGCCACCCACGCCGAGGCAGGCCGAGGTGCGTAGGCAGGTCTTGTCCATCGTTTCGAGGGCACGGGTGATGACCGCCTTCACCGGCTTGTTGAAGCTGCGGCTAACCACCTTGTGGTCAAAGACGTCGGCCTTCGTGAAGCCTAGCTTCTGAATCGCTTCTTTCAGGAATAGCACGCGGCGCGGGCGAGGCTCGGCCAGCGTGATGGTCAGCTCCGGATTTTGAATCAACAACGGGATGCCGGGAAAACCGGCGCCCGTTCCTACATCGAGGATCGGCGAAGGAAGGTCGTACATTTTTCCCACCAGCATGCAGTCGATGTAGTGGCGCGTGACGATGGTGTGAAAACCGATGAGCCGCGTGAGATCGCGATCGTGGTTCCGCTCGCGCAGTAAGTTATGAAAAGTCCAAAGACGCTTCAGTGCTTTGTCGTCTAGCTCGATGCCCGCCTTCTGCAGCATCTTCTGCATTACCTCGGGGCTCGGCCGCTCCCCATCTCCGCCGCCGTGGCGCTGGAAGGGTTTGCTAAACGGACGCGCATGGTTGATGCCGCCAAAACGTTTTCCCGGTCGCGGACCTCCGGGCTTGCCCCCCGGCTTTTTCGGACCGCCGGCATGCTTCGGCCCACCGGGCGAAGGGTTCTTGGGGCCACCATGTTTCGGTCCGCCAGCCCCTTTGGGGCGGCGAGTATTATTGCGATCTCTAGCCATAAAAAGTGGCGCCACCTTACCCGATTGGCGTAATAAAGCCTACTGCACATGAGCCACTACCCCCCAACTTATCCCGGCCAGGGTGAAGGCGCCTTCCGCGTTCTTCATGAAGACAATCACGTGCTTGGCGTATTCAAGCCGCTCGGGATTCCCTGCCAGCAGGGGCGAGAAGGGGTGCCGACCATTTTGGACCTCGGCAAAGCCTACCTGAAAGAGAAGTACGGTAAGCCCGGGAACGTATTTTTAGGGCTAGTCCACCGCCTGGACCAGCCCGTGTCGGGGGTGCTGGTCATCGCCAAAACCTCCAAGGGGGCCAGCCGGCTCTCCGAGCAGTTCCGCGATCGCACCGTCGTGAAGGTTTACCACGCGTGGGTGGAGGGGGCTCCGGCCCCGGCCCAGCGCTTGGAAAGGGCGGCGAGCGCGGAGCAACAATCGATGAGCCTGGATTACCGCGTGCTGGAAAAGGTGGGGGCATTTTCCAAGGTCGAGGTGGTTCTGGGCACGGGCCGCAAACACCAGATTCGCGAACAACTTTCCGAAATCGGCCATCCCATCGTGGGCGATACGCTGTACGGCGCGAAGGCCCGTAACCGCGGTGAGATCTTACTCGTCGCCAAACGACTTTCGTTCGCTCATCCCACCACCAAAGAAGGAATCGAGCTAGTACTCCCCAATGAGTGGGACCTGGTATCGTTTACTAAACCATCATGAATTTTCTCATTAAAAATCTCGAACAGGCCTGGGAGCTACGCGCTCCCTTGCGTGAACAATTTTTTCGGACCAAGACGAATGCTTTCCGGCTTTTGTCCGGAGCCGACGAAGGGGTTCCCGGGCTGGTCATTGAACAGTTTGGGGCCGTCGCGGTGCTTACCGTGTGGCCCGACGATTTGGGGTTTGACGACGATAACCTGCTAGAAGCGGCGGAATGGCTGCTCGCCACCACCGGAGCCAAGAGCGTTTACCGCAAAGTTCTCACGCGCGATCGTTCCGGCGGCGCGGGCGGCGGCACGGGTGAAAATACTTTCGACCCCACTCCTTTCGCGGGAGAGCCCAGCCCCGAGGCGTTCACGGTGATGGAGAACGGCGTAAGCTTCGAAGTGAGGCCGTTCACGGGATTCATGACCGGACTCTTTCTCGATCAGCGTGAGAACCGGCGGGTGATTGCCGAAATGGCGCGCGGGAAGAAACTTTTGAACCTGTTCGCTTATACGTGCAGCTTTTCGGTGGCCGCCGCCAAGTACGGTGCCGCCTCTACGACGAACATCGATCTGTCGGCGAAGTATCTCGGCTGGGGCAAACGGAACTTCGAGCTGAATGGGCTCGACGTGAAGGCCCACCGGTTTTTCCCCGACGATGCGCGGGAACATCTGCGCCGGGCGGCTAAGCGTGGCGATCAGTACGACATCGTGGTGCTCGATCCGCCGAGCTTTTCCCGCAATGGCAAAAAAGTGTTTCGCTTAGAGGAAGAGGCGGCGGAGCTAGTGACCGAGGCATCGTACGTCGTGGCCCCCGGCGGCCAATTCTACTTCTCCTGCAACTACAGTGAGTGGGACGATCGAGAGATCCTGCCGATGCTGCGCGAGTGCTTGCCGTCGCCGGCGTGGACGATGCAGGAGAAGATTGCCAAGCCGCTCGACTTCGCTTCGGACACGCTGATGAAGTCGGCTCGCTTCGCGCGGGGAAAATAAAAAAGCCGGTCGGGGTTGCCGACCGGCTTCTTAAAACTAACTACGTAGTGGGGATTAGCCAACCAACGTGCGTCCTTCGGGACGCTTCGCCGTACGCTTCGTGGTGCGCAGGCAGAGGAGACCACCGTTCGGGCCCGGGACCGCGCCCTTGACCAGAATCAGGTTCTCTTCGCCCTTAACTTCGTACACGCGAAGGTTCGGGATCGTGACGTTCTCGTCACCGTAGTGACCCGGCATACCCTTGTTCTTCAGAACGCGGCCCGGAAAGGTGTTGGAACCGTTCGATCCGCCGTGACGGAAGTACTTGGAAGTACCGTGCGTCGCATGCTTACCGTGGAAGTTCAGGCGCTTCATAACGCCGGTGAAACCGCGGCCCTTGGTCACGCCCATCACGTCGATGATGTCGCCCTTTTCGAACATCGTCGCGAGCAGCTTCTGTCCCGCTTTGAACTGCGACATGTCCTGATCTTTTTCGAAACGAATTTCGTTGAACACGCCAACCGGAGTGACGCCGGCTTTCTTCATGTGTCCGGCAACTGCCTTCGACACGTTCTGGGGCTTGCGAGTGCCGAAGCCCACCTGAATGGCGGTATAACCTTCTTTGTCGGCCGTTTTCACCTGAGTGATTTGGCAACCGGTCGTATCGACAACCGTCACGGCGTGAATCGCACCGGCCTCATCGAAGACCTGCGTCATGCCAACTTTTTTCCCGTAAATTCCGAGGCGCATTGTTTCCTACCTATTACTGTCTGCCAGACACTTCTGCCTAAGGCTTTATAAAGACAGGCGTTATATCGTCGGGAATCCATTTGAGGCAACAACAAAGTCAGATTGATTTTTCAACCGGGTGAAATGCATTACTCGGTGAAGACGGCCCAAGATAAAACCGACCAGCGCCGTCAACGTCCGAGGACAAATAACAAGGTATTATCCGACACTTAACTAAAGCCCCCATTAACATTAAATAACGAACTTCACGGTGCGTCGCTGGTTTTTTCTTT
>JBGSST010000461.1:0-39770 GCA_041736915.1 Bdellovibrionota bacterium | reverse complement strand
CCCGCCTCTTCTTTGACCTCTAGCGTCTCGAAGAAAACACCATTCAGGTGGTAACGCGCTTCGTCGGAAGACGCGGCGTATAAAGTTTTCTCCAGCATGGAGATAACGGCCGTGCCGTTCATACGGACGAAACTTTGCTCTTCTTCGGGCTGAAATCCCGGAATTTCGGGAAAGTCCTCTGCGGGCATCCCTACGATGTTGAAAACCGACCGATTTGCCTTCAATTCGAGCCGTGAGTTCTCTTTTGTCTGGATAGCTATGGCATCGGTCTCGGGTAGCTCACGGACGATGTCTAGGAGGCTCCTAGCGCGTACGGTGAGGGCGCCCGGTTCGGTGACCTGAGCTCCCAAGATACTTTGGATGCCGACTTCCAAGTCCGTAGCAGAAACCGTGAGGACTCCCTCTTCTGCTTTTAAAAGGGCATTAGACAGAATGGGCATCGTCGTTCGACGTTCCACTACGTTCTGGACCCTTTGGAGCCCTAACAGCAGGTTTGTCTTTGAGATGACTAGTTTCATCCGCGGTCCCTTGAGTTGTCTTAGTATTCTTAAAAGAGAGTAATACTAGATCTTATAGTAGTAGTAATTAGCATTGTTGATAAGTTGATAACTCAGTTAACCGCATGATTTCATTAATGGATGATCTGTGGATAACCCTGTGGATAGCGCTGTGGATAACTTTCCGGATCTGTGGAAAACGAGTTATCAACAAGTTATCAACACTCAATCAACAGTCTATCAACAGAGTTATCAACAAGTTATCAACAGCGGTTTTCGTCGATAGATTGCAATAATATATAAGTCCTCTAGTGTATGGCAACCTAGTGTATTGCAGTTCCCTTTTTTGCAATTGGCGCGGTCAATTTTTCCGCAAAAAGGCTGAATCGAACGACTCGTTGTGGGGGGCCGAGAACGCCGGGGGCAGGTCGCCCTTAGTGCGAGGGGATGGGGATTTTCGTAAGCCGAATCGGCGCAGAAATAGATTGAGCGGCTGCTCATAGGCGTGAAAGAGAAGGCATCCTACTGCGATGGCCAGTCCGACGCGTAAAAAAATTCCGGCTACTAACCCGTTCGCCACCGGAAGTTGAAAAGCCCGATCGGTGAAGATTTGTTGCCACAGATAGATGCTGTACGAGGCTTTCCCCAATGCTCTGAGAGGAGCAAGGCTCAAGAACCGGCGCACGAGAGGCATTCCGTCGGAGTGCGCTAGTGCTAGCAAGAGAAGTCCGACACCCGCCCCAAAGGCGGTCGGACCGAGAGGCGTGAGATATTTGAGCCACGAGATCGAACCTGCCTTGAAAAGTGGCATCCGAAAAAGGTAACCGAGTCCCAGCAAAAGAGTGATGGCGCTCGCGAAATTCCGCGGCCCCATCTTCGGCGGCTTCTCCAGGGCAACGAGTGCGGCGAGAGCTCCGAAGGCCAGAGAGTCCGCCCAGGGGAAAAAAGGGATCGGCGGCAGGGCATGTAGGAACGAGCGCCCAGTGACTAGGTAGTTATAGGCGCGAACGGCGGGAGCGGCCACGATGACGGCGATGAGAATTTTTCCTAGTGTCGCGGTGGAAAGCCTCGTCACGGCGGGTAACCACGTCAGATAAAAAATCTCCTCGACGGAAAGTGACCAGGTATGACCGAGACGCCAGCATCTGGCTGACCAGATCTCCGTCAGAAATAAAAGGGCTACGGCGTAGGAGTGCGCCTGACATGAATTTCCCCGATACCGCGACAGGACGTAAGTGACGGCCACGAGCAGCAGCAGGCTTGGCCCCAGCTTCGCGGCCCGCTTGATCAGAAAATGTTTCCAATTCACTTTTCCAAACTGCGCTTTTTCGTGAGCGAGCAGCGAGGTGATCAGGTAACCGCTCAGTGTAAAGAAGAGCAGCACGCCAACTTCCGAGCTAATCAAGCGGTGCCAGAGGACAGGAATAGATCTTTTCAAAGAGACGGCATGGCCGACTACTACCAGTAGGATTGCCAGGCCGCGCAAGCCATCGAGTGCGGGAATACGTTTACTCGGGATCTCCACCCCCGATCTTCGGCGTAAGCGCCTAAATTATTGAGGAGAATCGGTCCGCCAAAACTTTACGCGGTGGAGTTAACGCGAGGAAAAAAGAGTCGGCGCACCTACCTGCGCTGTCTAACGGAAAAGGCTTTCGATTTTCGTGATGTGATCGAGGATTTCGTCGTCGTTGCGCTGAAGCTCGGCGATTTTGCTTACGGCGTGCATGACCGTAGTGTGATCTTTTCCGCCCATAATCTTGCCGATTTCGGGAAACGAAAGCAGCAGGTGCTTACGCAAAAGGTACATGCAGATCTGACGGGGCAACGTCATTTTGCGCGTTCGCTTCTCTGACTTCAGATCGGAAGTGCGCAGACCAAATTGCAGCGCCACGAGTTTCAAAACTCCGTCGGGAGAAAGCGTGTGCTTACTCCGCGGAATGATGTCCTTCATGATGATCTGACAAAGCTCGATGGAAATCGGAACGCCGGTTAGTGAAGCGTAGGCCTGCAAACGGTGTAGAGAACCTTCGAGCTCGCGAATGTTAGTCGTGATGTGCGACGCAATGAACGTAGCCACTTCGTCGGGCAGGCGAATGTTTTCCACTTCCGCTTTGTTTTGCAAAATTGCGATGCGCGTTTCGATTTCCGGCGGTTGTACATCGGCAACCAAACCCCATTCGAAACGGGTTTGTAGACGATTTTCGAGGCCGTTGATGTCTTTCGGATATCGATCCGAAGTGATCACAATTTGTTTCCGCGCTTCGTGCAGATAGTTGAACGTGTAAAAAAATTCTTCCTGCGTGCGCTCTTTACCGGCGAAAAAATGAACGTCGTCGAGCAAAAGCACGTCGCATTTGTTGCGATACTTTTCACGAAACTCGCGCATGCGATCCACGCGCAACGCTTGGATTAGCTCGTTGGTGAAACTCTCGCTCGTCAGAAACAAAATCTTGAGATGGCTTTGCCGCAAAAAAATTTCGTGGCCGATCGCTTTCAGCAAATGGGTTTTTCCGAGCCCCGCACCGCCGAAAATAAAAAGCGGATTGTACGTCTGTCCCGGTTTGTTGGAGACCGCGAGACAGGCCGCGTGCGCGAACTGATTGTTGGAGCCCGTGACGTACGTTTCGAACGTGTACTTACTGTCGAAAGGATTGATGCTCTTTAGGTTGAAAGGAATTTGCGGATCCGCGTTGGCGGCTTCATCCACGAGCAAATTGACCTTTTTAGAACCTAGCGTGAGTTCGGTAAGGGCTGCTTTCAACGAATCCAGGCACTTTTCTTCAAAGCTTTCCTTGGAAAAGTAGTCGTTAAACCGTAGGTTCAAATTTCCGGTGTCATCCAGTTCGAGCTCGGCAGTCTCCACTAGGGAGTGGTAGACATGGGACGGCAATCGAGTCTGTAAGTTATCTCTGATTCGTGCCCAGAGGCTGTCGTCCATGGAGTGTTTACCGGAAAAAAGGCTGTCCCAACCCTGCGGTACCAACTGCAGGACTAATGGGGGTAACAAAACCCCTTTGTTTTGGCAATTAAGTAAGCCCTGGAAATCTTTTCCTTTTAACGCATCGCAAAACCCATATTCGGTGCGGGTTTCCGGTGATTTACCCCTAAAAATATGGGGTTATTAAGAATTGACTCTCTTTTGACGGATCGCATAGTATCGCAAGGCTTTTTTCTGAAATATTCAAGGAAGGTTAGTTGTGAAACGTACTTATCAACCCAGCCGCGTTAAGCGCAAACGTACTCATGGTTTTCGTAAACGGATGAAACGCCGGGACGGTCAGCTGGTGCTTCAGCGCCGCCGCCGTAAGGGCCGCAAGCGTTTGACCGTTGCCATCGGGGGCAAATGATTTTGACGGCGGAAAGCCACGAGTTCTCGTTTCCGAAGGCCTTTCGCCTTCGGAAGCGTACGGACTTTTTGTCCTTGAAAGACCAGGACGAGGCTTTCTTCGACCGCAATTTCGTCGTGGCCTTCAAGCGGTCCGGTTCGGGCCGTATTGGGATCACGCTAAGCCGCCGGGTTCTCAAGAACGCGACGGCGAGGAACCGAGTCAAACGTTTGATTCGCGAGTTCTTTCGCCATCATCGTTCGGACTTCGCCGAGCTCGATCTCAATGTGATCGGCCGGGGAAAATTGTCGGACTGCTGGGACAAGATGGGCCCGGCCGACATCGAGTCCCTGTTTACCCGGTTCTCGAAAGTTTTACGGAAGAAAGATGCGCCAAGCCTACAAGCCGCCACGCCCGTTTCTGAGTAAACTTTTTGGCCAATTTTTTTGGTTCGTGTCGAGGTGCATTCACCTGCTTCTGGGAGAAGGTCCTTCCTGCCGGTATCAACCGACCTGCTCGCAGTACGTTCCAGAAGCTTTGATGAAACACGGCGTCTTAAAGGGGTCTTGGTACTCCCTTCGGCGCCTTGGACGATGTCATCCGTGGGGAAGCCATGGGTGGGATCCTGTTCCGGAGGTAATTTCCCAACGTGGCTAACAAGACTTGGATCGCCGTCGCCCTCTCCTGTTTGATTTGGTTCGCCTATCTGAAGTGGTTCGCACCCCCCATGGTTCCGCCGCAGGAAGTCGCGACGACGTCGACTACGACGCCCGGTTCCACGACAGGAACCACCGTTGCCCCTGGCACGAGTGCTCCCGGTACGATGGCTGCGGTTTCAGCCGTGGGTCTTTGGGATGCCAGTTTTCCACCTGTCGCCGACGCGTCGTTTAAAACGACAAAAAGTCAGGGCTCTTTTGCGGTGGTCGGCGCCAAGCCGGCTAGCACGGTGCTTCATAAATACAAAGGGTCCATCGCCAAAGATGCCCCTCCGATCCAGATTTTGGACCCGGACCAGCACCCCCTCACCTTCGCTGCCCTCTTTTCGGAGAGCGCTTACAACACGGTGAATGCCACGGCGGCTAATGCGACGAGTCAGCCAGACGGCATGACGTTCGTTCAAAAGGCGCCTGGCCTGACGGTCACCAAAACTTTCCACTGGGCCGAAAACGAGCCTTATCGGATGACTCAACGCATTCAGATTGCGTTCGATGACGCGACCAAGAAGGAGCACGGGTTTCTTTATCTGCCGGTGGGTGGCAAGACGCTCACCTACAATGCGGAAGATCCTCTCCGCGCTTGGGAAGTGGCGAGTTACCAAAATGAATCCGTAACGCGCGAAGCCCTCGAAAAGTTCACCGGTGAAACGGTAACGCAAGGCACCACAAACTGGGTGGCGTTCGGTAATCGTTACTTTGCCTCCGCCGTGATTCACAAGGCGGGCATCAACCCGGATGTCGTGTTCATGAAGAATGCGAGCTTCGCCGGTGGCTACCTGCGTTATCCTTTGGTTCGGAAAGAGGGCGAGAAAGAGATCGTCATCGAGACCGAATTGTATTCGGGCCCCAAAGAGTTCGACGAGCTAAGCAAGACTCCCGGGATGAAACGGCTGATCGACTACGGCACCTTTTCGTTCCTCGCCTTTCCGATGCTCGAGTTGCTTCGCTTTTTCTACAAGCTGATTCACAACTACGGCGTTGCCATCATTTTGCTGACCTTGCTCGTTCGCGTTTTGTTCTTCCCATTGCAGATGAAGAGCTACGCTTCGATGAAAGCCATGCAGAAGTTGCAGCCGCAAATTGCGGCGCTGAAGGAAAAGTACAAGGAAGAACCGCAGCGGTTCAATCAGGAGCAGATGAACTTGTTCCGCGTGAATAAGGTCAACCCCATGGGCGGTTGTTTGCCGATGCTGGTGCAGTTGCCGGTGTTCATCGCGTTGTATGCGGTTCTCGGAAACTCGATTGAGCTGTTCCACGCCCCTTTCTTTGGATGGATTCGCGATCTGTCGGCGAAGGACCCATACTATGTGTTCCCCGTGCTCATGGGCATCTCTATGTTCGTGCAGCAGAAGATGACCCCCACTCCAGGAATGGATCCGATGCAGGCCAAGATGATGCTGCTGATGCCCGTCATCTTCTCCTTCATCATGCTCAATCTGCCGTCGGGACTGACGGTTTATATTTTCCTATCCACCGTGCTAGGCATTCTCCAGCAGGTGTGGATGAACAAAGAGAAAGGCGCGACTACTCAGCTTGCTAAAGCGACTACGACGTCGTCTTAAGCAGCCGTGCGGCAGCTGTTAAAAACCGGGGATACGATCTTTTCACTGGCGAGCGGCCGACTACCGAGTGCAGTCGCTGTCATCAAGCTATCGGGCCCCCTCACTTTTACTATCGCGGGAAAGCTTTTCCGGGGAACGGATGGCGCCGCCCTCGCTCGCGATCGGGGAATGTTTTTCGGCCACTTAACGGCGCCGTCGGGAAAATTTCTCGACGAGATTTTGCTGCTCTCCTTTGTCGGCCCCCACTCCCACACTGGCGAAGACGTCATCGAGTTCCACTGTCATGGATCCCGCGCCGTCGTCGAAGCCGTGGAAGAGGCGCTGACTAGCCTCGGCGCCCGCCCCGCGGAAAAGGGGGAGTTCACTTACCGCGCCCTTCTCAATGGGAAGACCACCCCGGAAAAAGTAGAAGAGCTCGCCGATCTGTTCCAGGCGACCCGACCTAATGATCTATCGGCCATCTTTTCGAGGCGCGACGCCTCGTTGGTTCGCGACATCGAACAGATTCGCTCTCATCTGGTGCGCCTGCGGGCCGTGCTCGAGACCTCGATCGATTTTTCAGAGGAGTACTCGCACGTATTGCAGGCTATCCATGAGCCCATTCGACTGGCCATTCATGAGTGTTCAGTGGTTATTCACAGGTACTCAGCCGTGAAAACGCTCGGAAATGAGCCTAGAATCGTGCTCGCCGGCGCTCCGAACGCCGGTAAGTCGTCCTTATTCAACGCTCTCCTCGGCCGGTACCGCTCTATCGTACGTGCCGAGCCCGGAACGACTCGCGACGTTCTCGAAGAGACCATCGAACTGGCCGGTCGCCCGTGGCGTTTGGTTGATACCGCCGGAGTCCGCGATGGTGCCGCCTCTATCGAGAGTGAAGGTATCGAGCTGGCTCGCGACTACCTATCGTCGGCCGCCTTTTGGGTGCTCGTCGTCGATGGGACTGCCGGCATGGGTCCGCATGACGAACGTCTGCTAGCGGAGTTCGGCGATAGGCCCCACTTAGTACTTTGGAACAAGTCCGACCTGTCTACCTGGACTACGGCGCCGTTCGGCGCGGTAGCCTTGTCGATCACCCGCTCAGAGGCAGTGACAGCCGTGGCAAAGACTTTGGCCGTTAACCTCGAAGCCCTGTCGGGCGGGGAAACGGGCGTCATTCCCACTCAAGTAGAGGTACAACGCCTCAGTCAGGTGTTTGAGGCTCTGCACGCCATTCAAAAAGGGGCTGAGTCGGAGCCGCCGGAGATTCTCGCCGAGAGAAGTCGTGAAGTTTTGTCTCTGCTGGAGAGCGTGATAGGAGAAGTCACCCTAGACGACGTTCTGGACCGAGTTTTTTCCGAGTTTTGCATTGGGAAGTAAGGATTTGTTTCACGTGGAACATTTTTTCGATGTTGTAGTGATCGGCGGCGGCCACGCCGGCTGCGAGGCCGCGCTTGCCTCCGCGCGGATGGGGCTGTCTACCGCCCTGGTCACTCTCGACGCCCGAAAAATAGCCGAAATGTCCTGCAACCCGTCCATTGGGGGCGTCGGCAAAGGGCAGTTGGTGAAAGAGCTCGATGCCCTCGGCGGCGAGATGGGCAAGAACGCCGACTACACCGGCATCCAGTTCAAACGGCTCAACACCCGTAAGGGAAGTGCCGTTCAGTCGTCCCGCTGCCAGTCGGATAAGCGGCAGTACGCCCTTCGCATGCAGAAGGTAATCGCCGACACCCCTCTCCTCACCGTTTTAGAGGGGGAAGTGAAGGCGTTGCACGTGGAACTCGACCAAATGCGGGGGGTGGAGCTTGCGGATAATGCCGATGGCCGCCGGTTCTCGGTCGCCGCCAAAGCCGTGGTGATCACTACGGGAACATTCATGAAGGCCATCATGCACTGTGGGGGCGAGACGAGGGCGGGTGGCCGCATAGGGGAAGGCGCTTCGGTCGGTCTTTCTGATCACCTCGCACGGCTCGGTTTCACTATTCACCGCTTAAAGACCGGGACTCCTCCCCGACTCAGGGCCGGGAGCCTCGACTTCACCAAGATGGAAGTCCAACACGGGGATCAGCCACCCTACCGCTTCAGCTTTTCGGACACCCAAGTAGCGCTTCCGCAGGTGCCTTGCTACCTGACGTACACCAACGAGCAGACCCACCAGGTGATTCGCGACAATCTCTCGCGCTCTCCGCTCTACAGCGGTCAGATCAAGGGCGTGGGCCCCAGGTATTGTCCGTCCATCGAGGACAAGGTGGTTAAGTTCCCGGATAAGAACCGCCACCCGCTCTTCTTCGAGCCGGAAGCGCTTGATTCCGACCTCATTTACCCGAACGGCATCTCCACGAGCCTTCCCGCCGACGTGCAGGAGGCCTTTGTCCGTACTCTGCCCGGCTGTGAAAAGGCGGAGTTCATAAGACACGGCTATGCAGTGGAGTACGACTGTATCGACCCCCGGCAACTCAAGAAGACCTTCGAAGCACGGCACGTAGCGGGGCTTTTCCTCGCCGGGCAGATAAATGGGACCTCAGGGTACGAGGAAGCAGCCATTCAGGGGCTGATGGCCGGTATCAACGCCGCCCTCCAGGTAAAGGGTGAAGCGCCCTTAGTTTTAGGGCGTGAAGAGGCTTATGTCGGTGTCCTCATCGACGACCTGACCACCCTTGGTGTGAATGAACCATACCGTATGTTCACCTCCCGCGCGGAGTACCGTTTATCCCTACGTGAGGACAATGCCGACGCCCGGTTGCGTCCGCACGGCATCCGCATTGGATTGGTGAACCCCGTGGACCGCGAGAGGTTCCACGTGAAACAAGATCGCCTGAAACTGGCGACTGAACATTTCAAAAAGGCCAAGGGTAAGCCGAGCGCCGAGGCCGACGCTTACTTTGCTACGCATGGCACCCAGCCCATTCGGTATCCGCAGCCGCTGTACCACCTGTTGCGTCGCCCAGAGCTTTCCATCGATGACATCAACCGATTGTTCCACGTGGAACTTTTTGAGCTAACCGGGGAAGAGAAAGAGACCCTCGAGATCGAAGTGAAGTACGAAGGCTACATCTCTATGCAGCGGGATGAAATCGCCCGCCTGCAGAAGATGCGGGACTATGCCTTTCCGGCCTCCTTCTCTTTCGAAAAGGTAAAAGGGCTTTCCACGGAGATTCGTGAGAAACTAATTCGCAACCAACCGAAGACTTTGGAAGAGGCCGCCCGAATCTCTGGCGTCACTCCTGCAGCTTTAACCACCTTGGTACATCAACTGAGATCGGGAGGACCCCGTGTCTGACATCGTAACGAGACTCCGTAACTTCCCTATGCCGGCCGTCTTTCTGACGGAAGTGCAAGTGCAACGAATGGCGAAGTACCACACCCTTTTGTTGGAGTGGAACGAGAAGATGAATCTCGTTTCCCGCAAGTCGATAGATCGGGCTTTCAACCTCCATTTCGTCGACTCCGCCGCTATCGCCCTATTCGGCGCCCGTTACGGCAAGCCGAGCTACTATGACCTGGGCACGGGAGCGGGATTCCCGGGACTCGTCTTCTCCTGTCTATTTCCCGAGTCGCCGATCACTCTTTTCGAGCGTAGCACCAAAAAGCAGACGTTCCTCCAAGAGGTGGTGAAGCAGCTCGAGCTTCCTAAGGTGAATATTGAAGACGAACCCAAGGGAAAATACGAGGGCACCTTCTTCGCCCGGGCCGTCCTTCCCGATGAGGAATTCTTCACCTACTTCGCCGAGCACCTCCGCCCCGGAAACCTCGTCGTCTTCAATGCCGGTCTTAACCGTGAGCTAAGGGTAGAGCCCAAAGGCTTTCTGAAAGTCGAAGAAGAGGGTTATGAACTTCCGGATAACGAAGGCGGAAGACGGTGCGACCTATACCTGTATCAGGGCGCCCAGAAGGCATCTACCGCTGCCGTAGAAAAGCCTTGAAGTTAAAAAAGTCGTCGATAATAATTAGCCTGCTGTTCTAACGCAAGAAAATCCTATGGCAAAAGTCATTTCGATCGCGAATCAAAAAGGCGGCGTTGGTAAAACCACCACGGCGGTTAACCTGGCCGCTTGTTTGGCGGCAGCGGAAAGAAAGGTCCTAATTCTGGATCTGGATCCGCAGGGCAATGCCTCGAGCGGGTTGGGAGTCGATCGCTCCCTCTTCACCGACAAGAACGTCTACCACGTTCTTATCGACGAGCTTCCGATGAGAGAAGCCATCTATCCGACCGATCTCAATTTTCTAAAGATCTGTCCGTCGGACAATAACTTGAGCGGTGCCGAGGTCGAGCTTGTGCAGGCGATCGCTCGTGAAACGCGTTTGAAAAACGCCATCGAAGATCTAACGGTCGGTGGCCAGAGTGGCGCCGAGTTCGACTACATCTTGATCGACTGTCCGCCGTCGCTGGGTCTATTGACCTTGAATGCGCTAACGGCGTCGACTCACTACCTCACTCCACTGCAGTGCGAGTACTATGCGATGGAAGGGTTGGGGCAGTTTCTCCATACCGCGGAACTGGTACGCAAAGGGCTCAACCGGAATTTGAAACAACTCGGCATTCTGCTCACCATGTACGACTCGCGAAATAACTTGTCGCGTCAAGTCGTGTCGGAAGTGAAAGGCCATTTCAAGGACGTCGTGTTCAACACGGTGATTCCGAGAAACGTAAAGCTTAGCGAAAGCCCAAGCCACGGAAAGCCCGTCATCCTTTACGACATCACGTCTACGGGCTCGCAGAGCTACCTGGCTTTGGCGCAGGAAGTCATGGACCGTCTCGAGACGCCGATGACTGACGCGGCGTCCAAAACCAAAGCCGCGGAAGTGACGCCCCAGGCCGTGGTTCAAGTGTCGCAAGCGATCTCCCAGCAGGCCAAGCCTGCCCCTCAGAGTGAAGTCGCCGCGCCGGAACCCGAAGTGCTGACGCAGCCCGTTGTGGAAGCGCCGCCCCTGGTCGAGGAGCCCGCTCTGGAAGTGACCGCGGCCCCCATTGAGATGGCGGCCCCTGTTGAAGAAGAGCCTCTTTCCGAGTTCGAAGGCGAACCGGAAATTATGGCCGAGGTCTCGCCGGAGCGCGCTACGGAAGTGGCCGCCAAGGCGACCGAAAATCACCCGATTTCTGAAGAAGACGCGATTCATCCTGCCGTTGCCCTAGAAACCGAACACGAAAAAGGAACCGACCATGGCATCGCTTGATTTGGACAAAAAGAAGGCGCTCGGACGGGGTCTTGCGTCATTGATTCCGGACGCCAGCGCCGGAAAAGAGCAAAAAGAAGGGGCGCCCGCGGCGATGGGCCCCAAAAAAGAGTACTTCCAGTGCGACATCGAGAAGATTGTCCCCAACACCTACCAGCCGCGTAAGATTTTCTCGAAAGAAGACCTCGACGACCTGGTCGAGTCGGTAAAGCAGGTTGGTATCCTTCAGCCGATCACCGTTCGCAATCGCGACGGCGTATTCGAAATTATTGCCGGCGAGCGCCGTTGGCGTGCCGCGCAGCGTGCGGGTCTGAAACAGGTTCCGGTCATTCTCAAAGAATGCCACGACGACCTTTTCTCCCTGCAGCTCGCCCTCATCGAGAATATCCAGCGGAGTGACCTGAACTGCATCGAAGAAGCGATCGCGTTCCAGCAGCTCACCGATGAATTCCAGCTCTCGCAAGAAGAGATTGCGACCAAAGTTGGCAAGAACCGCGCGACCGTGGCGAACACCATGCGTTTGCTCCGTCTGCCGGCCGTCATTCGGGAAGATCTGACGAACGGAAAGCTAACGATGGGTCACGCGCGCGCCCTGCTCTCCTTGGAAACTGCCGAGGACCAGATGAACTTGCGCGAACTCGTCGTGCGCAAAAAGCTTTCTGTGCGCGATACCGAGCGTAAAGCTCAAGAGCTGCTAAGGAAGAAAGACAACGGTACGGGCCCCCGACCGATGAATCCGAATCTGTCGTCGCTAGAAGAAGAGCTTAAGCGTGAGTTTTCGGCTCCGGTGAAGATCATGGGCTCGATGGAGCGCGGTATCGTGCAGATCCAGTACACGAGCGCCAGTGAGCTCAATCGTTTGGTCGAGCGCTGGAAGTCGGCACAGCACACGACGCCTTATCACGTTACCCCGGTGCAGCCTTCGGATGTGGAAGATGTCGGCGGCATGTCGCCGGATGCGGCGGCCGATCTCGCGGCCATGGCCGCGGGGCTCGAAGGCACCCAAAACCATTCCAATTCGCCAAACACCAACTCGTAAGGACCTAAGTGTTTCTACGCAGACAAGACGTTCCCGACCTTCCGCCAGTTTCCCATGAGATAAACGTCATCCTTCAGAAGGGTACGTTTCTCGAGGGGCGACTGCAGTTTGAAGGAACGGCCCGTATCGACGGACACTTCAAGGGCGAGATCTTCACGCCGGATATCCTCGTAATTGGGGCTGACGGTAAAGTGAGCGGCCAGATTGAAGCCGACGTGGTGATCATCTCCGGTAATTTCGAGGGAGAGATCTTTGCTACCCACCGCGTGGAGATTCAGGCGCCGGCGGTGGTCAAAGGTGTGATCCAAAGCGTGGTGCTGCAGATTGAAGAAGGCGCGGTGTTTGAGGGTAAAACCCGGATGCTACCGTCGGCTCCGCATACGCCAAGCCGCAAATTTCCTTCGCTTTTTCCCGGTTGAGACCCTTACTAGTAGCCTTAACCGTGGCTTTCTTGACACCCATTCCCACCGATGCTACCCCCACAACAACCATTTTTCTGGTTGTTGTCAGAAACTTAGGGCTCTCCGACGAAGTGTTTTGAGACTCGGTGGGCCATCACCCGGGCTTGCATGGATCACGGACCAGTTTTAATTCCAGATTCCACGATAGTAGTTCAAATGGCGCTCTTCCTGATCGCCTATGGACTTATGTACGGCCTCGTCTTCAAGCCGTATCTCCGCCTGTTGGCCAAACGCCGTGCCCGCACTAGCGATCTGATGAAGCAGTCGACTCACGCCCGCCACCGGGCCGTCGAGCTGCAGACCACCGTTGACCTTGCCTTAAAGGAAGAGCGCAAGCGCCTTTCCGCCTGGCTGGAAGAAGAGAAGAAAAAAGTTTCCGATGAAGAGCGTTCCATTCTCGCGCAGGCGCGCCAGCAGGCCACGGGAGAGATGGAAACCGCCCGCATCAAGATTAGCGAAGAGATCGCCGAGGCCAAGCAAAAGCTGACCCCGATGATTCAGGATTACGCCTCGCAGATCGCCACGCGTCTACTGGGCCGTAAAGTCGTTGTTTCGGCTCCGTCCGCGCGCAGCCAAACCGTCGAAGCAGAGCAAAGGATACCCACCTAATCATGGATACCGCTTTCTTCGCCCCCATCGCGAATTTCGTCGTCGTCGTCGGCATCCTGGTCGTAGCCGGCCGCAAGCCGATTGCCGCTATTTTCCAAGGCCGTAACGAAACGATTGGTACCGCCATTCTGACCGCCGATGCGGAACACAAGGAAGCCAGCGCGCTCCTTCAGACTGCGGAAGCTCAACACCGTAACCTGGAAGCTGAGATTGCCAACGCGCACGCGGGGGCGAAATCGTTCCTGGCCAAGTTCAAGGAAGACACCTTGAAGAGCGCCGAAAAGGAATCGGTTCGCATCCGCCAAGAGTCGAAGCTCATTATCGACAACGAAGCCTCGCGGGCCCGCCAAGCTTTGGAAAAAGAGATTTCTCACCGTTGTATCCGCCTGGCGTCCGACGCTCTTAAAGGTCAGGTCAACGAAGTGGATCAGAACAAACTGACCCAGGAATTCATGGAAGGGCTGCCCAATGGCAAAGCTTAATCGCGTCGTCTCCGTATACGCGAAGTCCTTTTACGAAGGGCTGCCGGCCAATAGCCTCGATGTCGTCATCGAAGAGCTCAAGCAGTTCGGTACCTGGCTCAACGAGAGCCCGGAGCTCAAGCGCACGCTCGTGTCGCCGATGTTGTCGCGTGAGCAGAAGACCCAGATCCTGAAAGATCTTTTGTCCAAGGCGAAGGCCGATCCGGCCACCGTCAAGGTGCTCACCATTCTGGCGGAAAAACGCCGTTTGGATGCCGCCGACAGCATCGCCGATCAGATCGAAGCTCTGAAGCTGGCCACCGAAGGCATCGTGCCCATCTATGTGACCTCTGGCCTCGTGCTGGATTCGTCGCGCCAGAAGCAGGTCGAGGCCCGCTTCGAAAAACTTTTGAATAAGAAGGTAAAAGCCAACTACGTCGTAGAGCCGGCTCTCATTGCGGGAGTTTCGGTGACGGCGGCGGGAAAGACCTATGAAGGCACAATGGCCGGATGGCTTTCCAGGCTCAATGAAGAATTTTCCGGAGGAGTCCACTCATGATGCAGCAAATTCGTGCGGACGAAATTAGCCAGTTGATCCGCAAACGGATTGAGGAATTCGATAAAGAGGTTCAGGTCGCCGAGACCGGAACCGTTCTCGCCGTCGGTGACGGTGTCGCTACCGTATATGGTCTCGACAACGCGATGGCGGGCGAGATGGTGGAGTTCCCCGGCCAGATCTACGGCGTGGTGCTCAACCTCGAGCCAGACCGCGTAGGTATCGCGATCTTCGGTGAAGTCACGAAGGTAAAAGAAGGCGACGTTGTTAAGCGCACGGGCAAGATTCTCCAGGTGCCGGTAGGCCCCGAGATGGTTGGCCGCGTGGTGAACTCGTTGGGACAGCCGATCGACGGCTTGGGTCCGATCAAGTCCAAAGATTATCGTAACGTTGAAATCAAAGCGCCCGGTATCGTGAAGCGCCAGTCGGTGAAGGAACCGCTGCAGACGGGCATCAAGGCCGTCGACGGCATGATTCCGATCGGCCGTGGCCAGCGCGAATTGATCATTGGTGACCGTCAGACCGGCAAGACCGCGATCGCGATCGACACCATCATCAACCAAAAGGGTCAGAACGTATTCTGCATCTACGTCGCCATCGGCCAGAAGGCTTCGACGGTAGCGCAGGTGGTGAACAAGCTCCGCCAATACGGCGCGATGGAATACACGACCGTAGTGTGCGCGACCGCGTCCGAAACGGCGCCGTTGCAGTACATTGCTCCGTACGCCGGTGTGACCATGGGCGAGTACTTCCGCGACAGCGGCAAGCACGCCCTCATCGTGTACGACGATTTGACCAAGCAGGCGCAGGCGTATCGCCAGCTCTCGCTGTTGCTCCGCCGCCCGCCGGGCCGCGAAGCTTATCCTGGCGACGTGTTCTATCTCCACAGCCGTCTGCTAGAGCGTGCGGCGAAACTGTCGGATGAGGAAGGCGGCGGCTCTTTGACCGCGCTTCCGATCATCGAAACCCAGGCGGGTGACGTTTCGGCGTACATTCCGACCAACGTGATTTCGATCACCGACGGACAGATCTTCCTGGATACGGACTTGTTCTACTCGGGCGTTCGCCCGGCGATCAACGTCGGTATCTCGGTATCGCGCGTAGGTGGTAGCGCCCAGATTAAGGCGATGAAACAGGTCGCCGGTAACCTCCGTCTGACTCTGGCCCAGTACCGCGAAATGGCGGCCTTTGCCCAGTTCGGATCGGACCTCGATAAAGCGACGCAGGATCAGCTGACCCGCGGTGAGCGCATGGTGAACTTGCTAAAGCAGGGTCAGTACCAGCCGCAATCGGTGGAACGTCAGATCGTTTCGATTTACGCCGGTAACACGGGCCGTCTCGATAAACTCCCGGTCGATAAGATTGGGGATTACGAGAAGGGCTTGGCCGAGTTCATCGAGCAACGTCATCCGGAAGTCTACAAGTACATCCGCGAGAAGAAGGCTATCGACGATACGTCGAAGCCGATGCTCGAAACGGCGTTGAACGAATTCTCGAAACAGTTTGCCTGAGGCTGATTCCTTAGAGAGCACGAATGGCTAGTCTTAAAGACATTAGAAAGCGCATCCAGAGCGTCAAGAACACGCGGCAGATCACGCGCGCCATGAAAATGGTCGCGGCGGCTAAGCTACGTCGTGCTCAAGATGCCGTGGTGAATGCACGTCCGTTCGCTTACCGGATCTATTCGATTCTCCTTGGACTCGTGGAGCGTGACGGGGTAACCCATCCGCTGCTCGAAGTTCGCGAAGAGAAAAAGATCCGCGTAGTGATTCTGGCGGGCGATCGCGGACTCTGCGGTGCGTACAATGCGAACGTCTTCAAGGCCGCCACTCGCTTCATCAAAGCGAAGCAGGCCGCCGGCGTTGCCGTAACGGTGGATACCATCGGACGCAAGGCCTTCGACTTTGCGAAGAAACGCTACCCGTTGGGCGAGAACCACGAGGGCTTGCTAACCAAGTCGTCGTACCCTCGCGTGTCCGGGGTTGCGGAAAAGATTTTGGCCCAGTACGCCGCCGGTAATGATGACGCCGTTTACCTCGTTTATAACGAGTTCAAATCGGCAATTCAGCAGACGGTCGTGACGGAACGCCTGATTCCTATCTCTACGGAAGTGCCCGAGGGCGTGGTCGCTATCATGACCAAGACCGAAGCGGGCCGCCTGAAAGAGAAGATTTACGAGCCGTCTGAAGAGTTGATCTGGAACGAGCTCGTTCCGCGTCACTTCAAGATGCAGATGTTCCGTGCGGTTCTCGAGTCCGTGGCTTCCGAGCATGGCTCGCGTATGTCCGCGATGGAGAACGCGACGAAGAACGCGTCCGAGATGATCGAGATTTTGACTTTGGATTACAACAAAGCCCGACAGGCCAGCATCACGAAGGAACTCATGGAGATCGTGGGCGGTGTCGAGGCAATGCGCTAAGTATTTTTGAATTAGGAGAGCAGTGATGGAACAGTTCGGTGAAATTACCCAGGTTATCGGCCCCGCGGTGGACATTGCGTTCCCCCCTACGGCCCTGCCGCCGATTTATAACGCCCTCAAGGTGACCAACCCGAGCTTGGGCGCGGAGAAGGACAACCTCACGCTCGAAGTTGCCGCGCACATCGGTGACGGCGTGGTCCGTTGCATCGCGATGGACTCTACGGACGGTTTGACCCGCGGAATGAAAGCCCGCGACACGGGATCGCCCATCATGATGCCGGTAGGACGTGAAGTTCTCGGCCGCATCTTGAACGTCATCGGCGAGCCGGTGGATCAGATGGGTCCGGTAAACGCCAAAAAGTTTTATCCGATTCACCGCCCGGCCCCGACGTTCGAGGATCAGTCGACGCAGGCTCAGGTTCTGGTAACCGGCATTAAGGTCGTGGACCTTCTCGCCCCCTACGCAAAGGGCGGTAAGATTGGTCTGTTCGGCGGCGCCGGCGTAGGCAAAACCGTTTTGATCATGGAGCTCATCAACAACATTGCTCAGCAGCACGGTGGTCTCTCCGTATTCGCGGGCGTGGGTGAGCGTACTCGTGAAGGTAACGATCTTTGGGTGGAAATGAAGGAATCCAAAGTTATCGATAAGACCTGTCTGGTGTACGGCCAGATGAATGAGCCGCCTGGCGCGCGTCTTCGCGTGGCCTTGTCCGCTCTGACCGCCGCGGAGTTCTACCGCGACGAAGAAGGCCAGGACGTTCTTTTGTTCGTCGACAACATCTTCCGTTTCACCCAAGCGGGCTCGGAAGTGTCGGCGCTCCTTGGACGTATTCCTTCCGCCGTAGGTTACCAGCCGACTTTGGCGACGGAGATGGGCCAGCTTCAAGAACGCATCACCTCGACGAAAAAAGGTTCGATTACCTCGGTACAGGCAATTTACGTACCTGCCGACGATTACACCGATCCGGCGCCGGCGACCGCGTTCGCGCATTTGGATGCGACGACCAACTTGTCCCGTGCGATTTCGGAAAAAGGTATTTACCCGGCCGTGGATCCTCTCGCGTCCACGTCGCGTCTGCTTTCTCCGGAAGTCGTTGGTGAAGAGCACTACAAAGTTGCCCGTGACGTGCAGAAGATCCTGCAGCGTTACAAGGACCTCCAGGACATCATCGCGATTCTTGGTATGGACGAGCTTTCGGAAGAGGATCGTCAGACGGTTAACCGCGCCCGTAAGCTGGAACGCTTCCTGTCGCAGCCGTTCTTCGTAGCCGAGCAGTTCACCGGTAACCCTGGTAAGTACGTGGAAGTGGCGGACACCGTTCGTGGATTCAAAGAGATCCTCGAAGGTAAGCACGACGATATTCCGGAACAGGCCTTCTACATGGTAGGCACTATCGAAGAAGCGATGGAAAAAGCCGTTAAGCTGAGGAATGCGTAATGACGGTCGATATCGTCACTCCGTCCAAGCGCCTCGTTGAAGGAGCTCAGGCGGTCAGCGTGACTCTTCCCGGTTCGCGCGGACAGCTACAGATCCTTCCCGGCCACGCCGACATGCTGGCGATGTTGGGTACGGGTGTGCTGAAGCTGGTTGCCGACGGTACCGTGCGTACCTTCGCCATCAGCTACGGTTTCGCTGACGTCACCTCCGATAAGGTGACCGTACTGGCGGAGACGGCGGAAGAGGCCGAAGATATCGATAAGGCCCGCGCTATCAACGCTCAGAAAAAAGCCGAAGAGGCTCTGGCGAACACTTTGACCGATGAGAACTACAAAAAGTACCAGTTCAAGCTCCAGAGAGCTCTCGTTCGGCAACAAGTCGCTCACTAGTACGGCCTCACTGCTACCGCGCCTCAAGATAAACGAGATTTTCCATTCGATTCAGGGCGAATCTCTGTTCGTTGGTAAGCCCACGGTCTTTATCAGGGTGGCCACCTGTAACCTGCGCTGCAATTACTGTGATACCCGCTACGCTTTCTGGGAAGGGAACGTACGCGATGTCGATGCGGTGATGGCCGAGGTGCGCACCTACTCGACTAAGTACGTGTGCCTCACGGGCGGCGAGCCTTTGGGCCAGCAGGCCAGTTACGAGCTAATGCGCCAGCTCGTCAGCGAAGGTTACACGGTATCTTTGGAGACGGGCGGCGGTTTTTCGGTTGAGTCCGTGCCGTCGGAAGTCATCAAGGTGCTCGACATCAAAACGCCGGGTAGCGGCGAAAGCGGTGCGATGGTGTGGGGCAATCTCGATTTATTGACTCCGCAGGACCAGCTGAAGTTCGTAGTGTGTTCGAGAGCCGATTTCGACTGGGTGGTGGCGCTCTGCCGTGAAAAGGATCTGTTCTCGAAGTGCACCGTGCTCGTTTCACCGGTAGCGGACAAGGTAACGCCTAAGGACCTTGCCGAATGGACCCTCGAATCCAAGCTTCCCTTTACGCTACAGCTGCAGCTCCATAAGGTGATCTGGGGCAATCAACGTGGCGTCTGATTTTTAGTAAAAGGAAGTACATGAAACACCTACTGACCGGCTTGGGGCTTTTCTTAGCCGTTTCCGCATTCGGCAAAGCCGAGACGCTTAGGTTTCCCGCAAATGGTTTCACGATTGATGCGCTCGAGGACACCACGGACGGATCACAGCCCGTGACGGTAGTGGCGATGACGCTACCCGCCTCCGGTGGTTTTGCGCCTAATGTGAACGTAAGCATTCAGCCGTTCGACAAGACGCTGGCCGATTATGTGAAGTTGTCCGACTCCGAGTTCAAGCAGATGCAATTCAAGGTCATCAGCTCGAAGAAAATCGACGATAAAACCCACGTGTGGGAGTACTCGGGCAAGACCAACAACATGTTGCTGCACTTCTACGCGAAGGTAGTGATGAAGGGTAAGAAAGCTTATCTCACCACGGCTACCGCCACGGACCCGCAGTGGGTATTCTATGCCGACAAGTTGAAGG
Source organism: Bdellovibrionota bacterium (assembly GCA_041736915.1). Lineage (GTDB taxonomy): Bacteria > Bdellovibrionota > FAC87 > UBA2466 > UBA2466 > JBGSST01. The sequence goes on along the minus strand of JBGSST010000461.1, from coordinate 20,026 downwards.
GCTCCGTCGACAGCTTCAAGCTGAACTAGAGGCCACCATGTGCGCACAATTTTCTTTGGAACCCGGGTCGCGGGACCTGATAACCCTCTTCAATGCGCTTTTTCCGGAAGGCGCCGAGTTTGCGGGCGAAGTTCGCGTGCTGCCGCACCAGCCAGCTCCGGTGTTGACGTCGCTCGACCGTAAGCGCGTGTTGCAGATGATGAAGTTTTCGCTCGTGCCCTCATGGTCGAAGGAGCCGAAGGTGAAGTTTGCCACCCACAACGCTCGGCTTTCCACTCACGATGAGAAGCTGAACAAAGAGGTGATGATTTTCGAGAAGCCCACGTGGCGCGGACCGTTTCAAAGCCATCCGTGCCTCGTGCCGATGAACCACTTTTTCGAAGCCGCCTACTCAGGTCCTCTGGCCGGTAACATGGTGAAGTTCACGCCCAAGGATAAACCTATCCTGATGGCCGCCGGTATTTGGGAGAACTGGACCGACAAGCAGACCGGCGAAGTGGTCATCTCATTCGCCATTTTGACCGACGATCCTTACGGCGACGTTCTGAGTAACGGCCACGACCGATCGCCCCTGTTCGTCGATGAAAGCGCATGGGAGGAATGGCTTACGCCCAAACCCCAGCAGCCGGGACGCGAGAAGGTGAAATTTCTGCGTGAGGCGAAGGCGCAGCTGAGCTTCGATGCGCTTGTCGATCGGCCGCTGAAAGCTGGCTGGGAGAAGCGCAGGCCGCGTGCCGCCCTCGGGAGTGCGGTATAGTTCGTAGAGAATGCCGCAAACACCAATCCCCTCATCCAGCGACCACATTCGCAAGCCAGAGTACCGGGCTGAGAATAACGAAGACTTTTTCATGGTCCGTTTGCTTCGCCGCGAGGTTTTAGAAGTCATGGAGCGATGGAGCGAACGGCCTGACCGTCGCGGACATCAACGGCCTCACGCCCAGTTATCTTTTTCGGCTCGACGGAGAACTGCCGTCCAAGGTCGTCGCCGACGGGCCTTTCCCGTTAGTGTTTTGCACGGAGCTGCTCGAGCACGTTGCGGATTGGAAGGCGGCTTGGGGCAACCTGACCAAGCTGGTTGCCCAGGGCGGAGAGCTGTTCATCACGTCGCCCTTCGTGTTTCCCCGGCATGAGGAGCCACACGACTATTTTCGGGGCACTCCGGCTGCCTTCGGCCATTTCGCCGCCGCTCATGGATTCGAAATAGTTTTTCAAAAACCGGCCGGCGATTTCAATGAGGTGCTCGGTACGGTGGCGGGCTACGCGCTCAAGTGCTTTGATTACGAGCCCGCTTCGAGTGGCTTGGTGGCGCGACTTCGGCAGCGCATTCAGCGTTGGGGGCTGATGGTCATTGCCAAACTATGCCGAGCCGGGGGTTTTCGCCCGGCGCTCGGCCACACGCGAGCGTTTTACCTTTCGAACATCTTACTGCTGCGGAAAGTTTGAATCAGCTCGAGCAAGGTGGGTGGTCGTCCGGCTCCGTATGGATGACCACGTCGACTAGCCCCGGAAACTCGTGCTTCAGCTTTGCCTCGACCTCGTGCGAGAGCTCGTGCGCTTGGTAAAGGGTCATCGAGCCCGGAAGGTGCAAGTTTAGATCGAGAAAGTAGTGCCCCTTCTCCCCGCGGCTACGCACGTGGTGGCAATGCAGAACGCCTTCGGTGGACTCGGCGATAGCTTGGACTCGACGCGGATCGATCACGCTGGCGTCGAGCAAGGGCTTGGCGTTCTCGACCATGAGTCGCAGTGAGAGGTAGATGAGGTACGCCGCGATGCCGAGTGACACCCAAGCGTCGACCCTGGGAATTCGGAAGTGGGCCGACGCCACGCTGGTCAGCACGCCCAGCGAGGTGAGTAGGTCGCTCGTATTGTGAAGGGCATCGGCTTTGAGGAACGAGCTCTTCAACACCGCAGCCATCCGCCCTTCCCACTTGCCGATGGAAAAGCTGAAGGTCAGCGCCAGGATGACGAGAAAGACTCCGCGGAAATCCGAAGTGGGAACGCTGGCCGGGCCCGACTCGGACAGGCGGGCAAAGGCGCTCGACCCTACCTCGTAGGCCGCAAAGCAAAGAATGAGCGACAACATTACCGAGGATAGCGTTTCGTACTTGTAGTGGCCGTAGGGATGCCCTTCGTCGGGCGGTGCGGCGGACAGCGAAATGGAAACCATACCGAGCAAGGTCGCGGCGGCGTCGAAGTAGGTGTGCACCCCATCGGCAACGAAGGCCAAGCTATTCGCACTTCGACCGTAATAGATTTTGAGCGACCCGAGAATGACGTTGGCGACCAACGACACCCCTAGGACCTTCAAAATGGCCCGGGTTCTTTGCTTCGAATGCTTCATGGACCCCAAAAATATAGCCTGATTTTCGGGCCTTTTGGGGGCGTTTTTGGCACGGCGAGCGCGGTTGCCGGAATGCGTTTTTTCCATTAATTGATCGGTACTTATGTCCACTCCAACCCAAATTACGCGCAAGCCGGAATGGCTCAAAATCCGGCCCCCCGGCGGGGAAAACTACTTGGAGATCAAGGGTTTGTTGCGGGGCCTCAAACTTCACACCGTTTGTGAGGAGGCGGCCTGCCCCAATGTGGCGGAATGCTGGGGCGGTGGCACGGCCACGCTGATGCTGATGGGCGACACCTGTACCCGCGGCTGTAAGTTTTGCCACGTTAAAACCGGCAACCCAAAAGGCGTTCTCGATCCGCACGAGCCGGAAAAAGTGGCAACGGCACTGGCTAAACTTTCGCTGACCTACGTGGTGCTCACCTCCGTGGATCGTGACGATCTGCCCGATGGCGGAGCGGATCATTTTGCCCGCACGGTGGAAGAGATCAAACGCCAGTCGCCGCACATGCTCGTGGAGGTCTTGGTTCCCGATTTTCAGGGAGACAAGAAAGCAATCGCGCGCATCGTGGAGAGTGGCGCGGACGTCATCGCCCACAACGTAGAGACTATTGAGCGCCTCACCAAGAAGGTGCGCGACGGACGTTGCGACTACTGGCAGTCGCTTGAAGTTTTGAAAGAAGTGAAGCGCATCAACCCCAAGGTGGCAACCAAGTCGTCCATCATGCTGGGGTTGGGCGAGACGAAAGACGAAGTGGCCAAAGCGATGGACGATCTGCGTGAAGCGGGCTGCGACATCCTCACACTCGGCCAGTACCTTAGACCCTCTACGTGGCACCTGCCCGTGGACGAGTACGTGCACCCCACGGTCTTCAAAGAGCTGGAAGAGCTCGGGCTGCAAAAAGGTTTTTGGTTCGTCCCCTCGGGGCCGCTCGTACGCAGCTCTTACCGTGCCGGGGAAAAATTTTTGGAAAGCAAACTAAGAGGGAACACCCTTGTCTAAGATCGATGCAATGAAGAAGAAACTCGGTCTCAAAAAGAAAGCCAAGATGGCCTTGGCGCCGAAACGTTTGGCGAAGAAGTCCAGCGGCACGGGCACGACTAAGCCCGTGAAGCAGGCCGACAAGGCGATCCTCCGCAGCGCGCAGGAAAGCAAGGGCGCCAAGCCGCTCGATGGCACGAAGGGGCTTCCAGTTTCGGGGTCGTACCGTAACGACCTCGAGCGTGTTCTCGACGATAAAAACCAGGCCAACAAAAACGAGCCAAAGCTGTCGCGCGACACGTTGCTAGAGATGTACCGCAATATGGTGCTTACGCGTTTATACGACGAGCGCGGCATGATGTTGCAGCGTCAGGGCCGAATTGGTTTCTACGTACCGTCGTTCGGACAGGAAGCGATTCAAACCGGAACCGCGGCCGCTTTGGCCAAGTCCGATTGGATCTTTCCGAGCTACCGCGAGCCGGGCGTGTTTTTGTACCGTGGCGCCGACGTGTACCACATGCTTTGTAACCTCTGGGGCAACAGCGCCGACGTCTGTAAGGGCCGCCAGATGCCGGTGCATTACAGCTTTAAAGAGCTGCGGTTGTTCTCCGTATCGAGCCCCATTTCTACGCAGGTCATCCAGGCTACGGGCGCTTCGCTCGCCTCGGTGTTGAAGGGTGAGAAAGACATAGCCATTACCTACTTCGGTGACGGCGGCACGTCGGAGAATGATTTTCATACTGGCCTTACGTTCGCCGGCGCCATGAAGACCCCCACGGTTTTCATCTGCACGAATAACCAGACGGCCATTTCGGTTCCCTCGCACAAGCAATGTGGCGCCAAGCGCCTGGCCGATAAAGCCATCGGCTACGGCATGCCGGGTATCGCGGTGGACGGTAACGACATTCTCGCCGTGTACAACGCGACCAAAGAAGCGGTCGACCGCGCCCGCCGGGGTGACGGACCCACGATGATCGAATGCGTGACCTACCGAGTGGGCCCGCACTCTTCCTCGGACGATCCGACCCGCTACCGCCATGAAGAGACCTACGAGTTTTGGAAGAAGCGCGATCCCATCATCCGTTTCCGCGAGTACCTCATCGGTAAAAAGTTTTGGTCGGTAAAAGAGGACGAAGCGTTGACCGAGGATTTGAAAGCGAAGTTGGCCGATGCGGTGGAGCGTGCGGAAGCGCAGCCTCCCCCGGGAATCGAGGACGTGTTCAACGACGTTTACGCGGAATTGACCCCTCAGCTGCTTCGGCAGCGCGAGGCGATGCTCGAAGAGCAGCGGCTGCGTGGTGAGTTCGAGAATACCAGCGTGGCGTTTCCCCTTTAACGAGGACGAGGTTTTAGATGCCTAACATGACTTTACTGCAGGCGGTTCGGGATGGCCTGATGACGGAGATGGCGCTGGATAAGCGCATCGTTCTCATGGGCGAAGACGTTGGTCACAACGGTGGTGTTTTCCGTGCGACCGAAGGGCTCCAAAAAGAGTTCGGTGAAGAGCGGGTGATGGACACTCCGCTCGCCGAAAGTGGAATCATTGGCCTCGCGGTGGGAATGGCCCTGAATGGGCTTCGCCCGGTTCCCGAAATTCAGTTCATGGACTTCATTTTTCCCGCTTTCGATCAGATCGTGAGTGAGGTCGCCAAGATCCGTTACCGCTCAGGTGGAGAGTTCACCTGTCCGATGGTAATCCGCACGCCTTACGGCGGAGGCATCAAGGGCGGTCATTATCACTCCCAGAGTGCGGAAACGTATTTCACGAACACTCCGGGCCTGAAAGTGGTGATTCCCTCGAATCCCTACGACACCAAAGGGCTACTCATCGCCTCTTTGCGGGACGAGGATCCGGTACTGTTCATGGAGCCCAAACGTTTGTATCGCTCGCTCAAGGGCGAAGTGCCCGACGGGCCGTATACGGTGGAAATTGGAAAAGCGAATGTCGTGCGCCAAGGCACGGACGTTACACTGATTGCGTGGGGCGCGATGGTGCAGGTGGCGCTCAAGGCCGCCGAGCTGTGTGAGCCGCGCGGCGCGAGCTGCGAAGTAGTCGACTTGCGCACTCTGGTGCCGCTCGATGAGGAAACAATTTTGGAATCGGTGAAGAAGACCGGCCGAGTCGTCATCGTGCAAGAGGCCCCCAAGACCTGCGGGTTTGCGTCCGAAGTCTCGGCGCTGATCGCGGAAGAGGCCATTTTGTATCTCGAGGCGCCCATCACGCGCGTGACCGGCTTCGACACCCCCTTTCCTTACACTTTGGAACACGTTTATCTGCCCGACCCCGAGCGCGTCGCTTTGGCTGTCGGCAAGGTTAAGAACTTTTAGAGGTGCATCATGGAATTTAAACTACCCGATATCGGCGAAGGCGTTCACGAAGGCGAAATCGTAAAGTGGCTGGTGAAGGAAGGCGACGCGATTGCCGCCGACCAGCCCATGGTCGAGGTGATGACCGATAAGGCCACGGTGGAGATTCCCTCCCCCGTTGCCGGTACCATCGCAAAGATTCATGCCGCCGACGGCGTCACGATTGAAGTGGGCAAGGTCATCGTGAGCATCGCGGAAAAAGGTAAAGCCGCTGCGGCGCCCGCCGCCGAGGCCAAAGCTCCCGCGGCTAAGCCCGAGAGTAAGCCGGTCCCCCAACGCCAGGCCGCCAAGGCCCCCGCGCACGAGGAAGCAGAAGCCGCTAACGAAGAGACGGCGCGGCAATCGGAAAGTGAGCCGCTGCCGTTCGAAATTTTGGCTACGCCGGCCACCCGTAAACTGGCTCGCGATCTCGATGTGGATCTTCGTCAGCTGAAGGGCACCGGCACGCAGGGCCGTATCACCAAAACCGACGTGCAGCTAGCGGCCGAAGGGGTTGATGCGGCGACCGAGCGTCCGTCGCACTCTGCGGCAGCTTCGATGAGCTTGTCGCGCACGACTACCTCTAGCCCGTCGTCGCAGGTCGCGGTTCGCCAGGCAGCGTTCCACGGCGGCGAAAACGAGACGCGCATTCCGTTGCGCGGAATCCGCAAGAAGATTGCCGAAGCGATGACCCGCTCCAAGCACACGGCCGCGCACTTCACCTACGTGGAAGAGGTCGACATGACGGAAGTCGTGAGACTGCGCAAAGAGGCCAAGGGCGAGGGCGAGAAGATGGGCGTAAAGCTTACATTCCTTCCTTTCATCATCAAGGCGGTCGTGCCCGCGTTGAAAGAGTTCCCGATGCTGAACTCGTCGCTGGATGACGATAAGCAAGAGATCGTGATGAAGAACTATTTCAACTTCGGCATCGCTACCGATACTCAGAACGGCCTGATGGTCCCCGTAATCAAGAATGCGGATCGCAAGACGGTGTGGGAGCTCGCAGACGACATCACTACGCTGTCGGACCGCGCGCGCAACGGCAAAAGCCAGATGGAAGACTTGAAGGGCGGAACCTTTACGTTCACCAACGCGGGCTCCATCGGCGGGGTGTTCGCTACGCCGGTCATCAATCACCCTGAAGTCGCCATCATGGGGGTAAACTCCATTCGCAAGCGGCCCATGGTTATCGACGATAAAATTGAAATTCGCGACATGATGTACCTGTCGCTATCGGTCGACCACCGAGTGGTGGACGGCGCGGACGCCGCCCGTTTCATGAACCGTGTGGTGTTCTACCTCTCCAACCCTATGCGGTTGGTGTTCGCTTAGGAGTTTTATGAGCAACGGTAAAAAGTTCGATGCGGTGGTGATTGGCGCGGGTCCCGGCGGATACGTCTGCGCGATTCGTTTGGCCCAGCTTGGAAAAAAGACCGCCATCATCGAGAAGGAACGCGCCGGCGGCGTTTGTTTGAACGTGGGCTGTGTCCCCTCCAAAGCGCTCATTTTTGCTTCCAACCAGTATTGGAAGATTAAGAACGAGTACGCCGAGATTGGCATCAACGTTCCGAAGGTCTCCCACGACATGGAAAAGATGATGGAGTGGAAGGGTGAGGTCGTAAAGAAGCTCACCGGCGGCGTGGCGCAGCTGTTGAAGATGAACGGCGTCGAGATGTTCAAGGGCACGGCGACCTTGGAGTCCGCTCACCGTATCAAGGTGACCACCAAAGACGGCATGGAGGTCATCGAAGGCACGAGCGTGGTGATCGCCACTGGTTCGTCGTCCATCGACATTCCCATTCTTCCGCAGAACGGTAAGAACATCTTGAGCTCCACCGAAGCGCTGGATCTCAAAGCCTTGCCCAAGAAGATGATCGTGGTGGGTGGCGGGTTCATCGGCGTGGAAATCGGTACGGTCTACGCCAAGCTCGGCACCCAGGTGACGATCGTGGAAGCGATGGATCGCTTGCTGATGACGGTGGATGCGGAACTAGTGGCTCCCGTCGAGAAGAAGCTGAAGAAAATGGGCGTGCGCGTGCTCACGAAGACCAAGGCAATCGGCCTCAAAGAGAAAGAGCCGGCGAAAGCAAAAGACCTGCACCTCGACGTCGAACTGCCCGATGGCAAAAAAGAAACTTTAGATGCCGACGTCATTCTCGTTTCGGTGGGCCGCAAACCGAACTCCGCCGGACTGAACTTGGACAAGCTCGGCGTGAAGCTGGACAGCCGAGGAAACATTCTGACCGATAACACCGGCCTCACGTCGGTGCCGGGGCTTTACGCCATCGGCGACGTGAACGGAGCTCCGCAGCTCGCCCATCGCGCGTCGATGGACGGTTTGCTCGTGGCCGCCACGATTGCCGGCGATAAATCGCACCGTGATTATAAGTCGGTGCCGTGGGCCGTGTTCTGCGATCCTGAGATTGCGGTGTGCGGGCTCACTGAGGCCGAAGCCAAGACCAAGGGCTTTCAGGTGGCGGTCGGGAAATTCCCGTTCGCAGCCAATGCCCGCGCCCTAGGCACCAACGAAACGGATGGTTTCGTAAAGACGGTTGTCGACGAGAAAACGGGACAGATTCTGGGCGTACACATCGTGGGGCCCGAGGCGTCGAACCTGATTGCCGAAGCGAATCTGGCGATCGAGATGGGGGCCACCGCGGCCGACATCGAGCGGGTGATTCACACGCATCCCACGTTGCCCGAGGCATTCCCGGAATCGGTCGAGGCGGCGTTTGGTCACGCGGTTCACATTTATCGCCCCAAGGGTAAGGGCTCCGCGGCCACGAGCCGTGAAGGGGCCGCTAGGACCACGACGAACGCATGAACGAAGCGGTTGCCATAGCTAACGTACCGCCTTCGCACCTGCCCCTCGGCGGCAATGAGCCGCTCGAGGTGATGGACCTAGGCCTGCGCGACTATCTCGAGGTCTACGAGCTGCAGAAGCAGCTAGTGGAGGAGAAGAAGGCGAACCCGTCCTCAGTCGATCGTTTGCTATTGGTCGAGCACCCGGCGGTTTTTACCTATGGTCGCAAGTGCGGCCCCATTCCGGTCATCAACGACGGCAAGCAACGGGTGGCCATCGAGCGGGGCGGCGAGGTGACGTACCACAATCCTGGACAGCTCGTGGCGTACCCCATCCTGTCGTTGCGGGGAGCCGAGCAGAGCGTGCCGTACTATCTGCGGGGGCTCGAAGAGGTGCTCATTCAAGTCCTGGCGGACTTTGGCGTGGAGGCCAGCCGCAAGGAAAAGCACACCGGCGTTTGGGTGGAGGGTGAGACACGCAAGGTGGCCAGCCTCGGCGTAGCCATAACCCGGTGGGTGACCTACCATGGCTCAGCGCTTAACGTTGCTAATGACTTGGCTGGGTTTTTCGAGATAAACCCCTGCGGATTGCCTAGCAGCGTGATGACCTCGATGCAGAAAGAGCTGGGCCAGTTGCCAGCCATCGAGCAGGTAAAGGCCCGTTACGTAACCCGTTTTTGTCAGGTGTTCGGACGTAGAATCGGATAGGATTTAAGTATGTTCCCTAAGAAAGTAACAAGCCCCACGGTAGGAAAGCCCGATCGCAAGAAGCCACCCCGCACGTACGCCGTCATCGACCAAAAAGGCTGTACCGGCTGTCACGCTTGCATCCCGGTTTGCCCGGTGGACTGCATCGAACAGGTTCCCGGCGTCGATCATCCGGACTTCATGCGCGTGGTGGAGGTCGATCTCGAGCGCTGCATCGGCTGTGAAGCTTGCGCCAACATCTGTCCTTGGGAAACGATCTTCATGGTGCCCCCCGCCGAGACGGAAGAGAAGGCCCGCGAATGGACGTTGCGCTCGATCGTTTACAAGGGCATCGGGGAAAATCCCGAGCCGGTAACCGAAGCCACTCCCCCCGTAGACGAACCGCAGGATAAATAACGCGTCAGTTGCGCTTGAGATTGATGAGGTAGTTTTCGATCGCGCGTTGGAGCGCGACCTCCGCGCTGGGAATTTGGCCGATGGAGAATCCGGCCACGTGCGCTTCGTTCAAAAGGCGCTGGCCCGCCTCGTCTATTTGGCCGGAGAATACGACGGCCTTAGTCGCGTTACCCTTTAAGGCCGTGACGATCTCGCCCACTAGCTTACCCTGCAACGTCTGCTCATCGGTTTTCCCTTCCCCAGTGAAAACATGGCTGTGGTACGTAACGAGCTTCGAAAATTCGATCGCCTCGAGAAAAGCCGAAGCGCCCGGCAAGACCCGCGCCTTCAATGGCCCTATGAATGCCGCGCCCAGTCCACCGCCGGCCCCGCCGTGTGGCTGATCACTTATACCGATGAGCTTGCCCCAGTGCGCGAGCCCGGTTTCCAGCTGGGTTACCTGATCGGCATCGGCCCCCTTTTGGGGAGCGAATACGCGAGCGGCCCCTAGCGGCCCGTTGAGAGGATTCAGCACGTCACACCACGCGGTAAGCTCCATGCCCTCGATGAGGTTCGAATCGGGGGGCGCAAAGGATTGAATCTTGGCGAGTGAGGCACCGTCGCCCCATCCGCCGGGCATCTTAAAGCCCAGCGCGTGCAGCATTCCCGAGCCGCCATCGCACGTCGAAGTATCGCCGATACCGACGGTGACCCTGAGCTTTTCGTCGGCGAAGCATTGCCGCAGGAGAATCAGTAACTCTCCAAGCCCCCGCGTGGTGGACTTCATGACGTTGCGCCGGTCGGCGGGTAACGAGCATACCGACGCGCACTCGAGAAAAATCGAACGGTCGGGTAACTGCAGCACTTCCGCCTGTACGGTCTCACCCATAGGGTCGCGCGTTTTGATTTTGTAAACGCGGCCGCCCTTTGCCTTATAAAGGCCCATCAACGTTCCTCTGCCCCCGTCTCCGGACGGCAGCTCTTCGGAGGTCACGCCATTCATCGCCAGCGTGACGGCCGCCATGCGGGTCGCGTCTACGGCCGACATCGTTCCCTTGAACGAGCCCATCATAATGAGAACGGAGGTCACGGCAGGGCGACCAGGCTAGACGTTGTCGTTGCCGATGGCTTCCACCGGACAAGCCGCCATCGCCTCTTCGCACTGCATCGTCTCGGTCTCGTTTTCCGGCTGCTTGTAGACGATGTCGTGGTCCTGCTCGGCCGACTCTTTGAAGTTGTTCGGCGCGGCTTCGGAGCACACGCTGCAGAGGATGCATTTACGATCGACGTACCATTTGCCCGGTACGTTATCTTCGAATTTATCGTTCTTGTCCGCCATGGGAGCCATCTTCTATCCCGGAAAATTGGGTATGAGAAGTTGAATTCTCGGAACTGAGCTAGAAGGGCTTAACCGGCTAAATCTTTAGGGTAATTGGGGTCGTTCAGAGTCGTGAACTTGTTGGGAGAATTGACCGTTTTGGGGGTGAGCAAGCTTGCCGCGATGTCCTTCCAGCGGAACCAGCGTTTATAGAATTCCCGAATCTCCCCCCTTGTCTCGCGCAGGGACATGGCGGTTTGCGCCGCTTTCAGCACTGAACTAGCAAACATTGCGGGGTCTAACGACGAGAGCCGGAGCGGGCTGGTTTCGAAAAAGGCGCGATCGGTGAGGTGCCCTACGGTGGTTACAGTAGGCACTCCGTGCGCCAGGGCGGCAATCAAAGAGCCGCGGCGGGTGCTCACGCCGTCGTCATACGGCGAAACGAACAGATCGATACTTTGCAGCCAGCGCGACACTTTGTCGGAGCTGAGATATCCGGTGCAGTAGTGAGGAACATTCTTAATCTTGGGGAAGCGCCGCGCGAACTCCTCGTCGGTTACTCCAATGAAGATCCAAAAACTAGGCAGCTTGCTCTTGTGTACGGCCCTCATCGCTTCGGTAAGTAAAGCGTAGTCCTTGCCGGCTCCCCCGAGGCTGAACACGCCGATGGCCACGTCGGTGGGCACTATGCCGAGCTCGGCCCGATAGTGATCGCGTTCGGCCACGGTAACCGCCGCCACGGGAATGTTGGAGCCCACGGGAACCCAGAAGATGCGAGAGGCCGCCCATTTGAACTTGGCCTTCAGCATGTGAACCCACGGCTGAATCGTGACGAGCACGGCCGCGCTACACCGCATGAGAATGCTTAGTGCCAGGCGTTGGATGGGGCCGGTGATGAGAAAGCTAGGACGGGTTATCTCCACGAAGGGCTCGTGCACGATGGTGTGGATTCGCGCGCCGTCGATTTTGGCTAGGATCATAGCTAGCGCCAGCCCCAAGCTCGTGCCTTTGGGCGAGTAAAGATGGGGAACCCAATTGACGAAGATGAGGTCGGGCTTTCGCAGCGGAATCTCGGCCAGTAAGGAACGAATACCGAAGATGCCCCAGCCGTTCACCACGTTGCGGATACGTATACCGGGCTCGTCTAACGTGCTGGCCTGCTCTTTTCCGCAGATGAGGGTGACCTCGTGCCCCTGCTCCACCAGCTCACGCGCCAGCTGAACAGAATAGTCCCCTACGCCGCAATGGGACGGTGGAATGCGGGCGGTGATGATGCAGATCTTCATGGAAGACCTGAATTATCTCACAGGACCGGGAGAGTCGCTTGCAGGACGGATGACGACGCGATCTTCTTCTTAGCCGGCTTCTTTGCCGGCTTTTGGGTCGTGGCTTTGGCCTTCGACAGGCTTTTGCCTAGATCTTTGGCCGTGATGAAGTCCACCTGCGAGAGCTTGTCGATCTTTTCGAAGCGTTGCTTCTGCGCTTTGGTGTAGCGGCTCAGCTTTTCCACGACCAAGAACTTACGATCGTGTTTGGCGGCGGCAACGGCCGTGGTGCCCACACCCGCGAAAGGATCCAAGATCCAGTCCCCCGGATTAGTTCCCAAAACCACCAAACGCTCCAGTAACGCCAGTGGCTTCTGGCTGGGATGACCGCCCACGCGTTCACTCTGCGGGGTAATCGGCATCGACCAGATGTTCCGCAGCTGCTTGCCTTCGTTGAAGGTTTTGGCGGTCTGGTAGTGGAAGGTCCAGTGCGAAGCGTCTTTAATAGTGTTGTTACAGGCCCACACGACTTGCTCGGAGCTTTCGGTCAGCATCCGGCAGGTGATGTTTGGCTGTGCATTGGGCTTAACCCACACGATACTGTTCAGGATCTTCAAGTCCAGCTGCTGCAGGATGAAACCCATCGTGTAGATGTTGTGATAGGTGCCGAAAAGGAAGATGTTCCCGTTGGGCTTTACCACGCGGCAGACTTCCGTAATCCATTTGAAGCAGAAGCCGAAGTACTCTTCTTTGCTGAAGCGATCCCAGGCCTCTTGCATCGTTACATGCTTGGAGAAGGCCCAGCCTAGGCCCTTCTTCTTGCTCATGTTATACGGCGGATCCGCGATGCAGGCGTCAAAGGAGGAGTTAGGCAGACGGGCTAAAACATCCAGCGCGTCACCGAGTACAACCGTCGATTTTTTGAGTTTCATCTAGAGCCCTGAAGTTAGGGCGCTAGTTTACGGTCGAAGAGATCTTCGGGAAAGGCAAAAAGCTGCGGGTGACCCCGAAACTTTCGTAAGCTCTTTCGATGTTTTCGAAGACCTCTTCCATCATCGCCCGGCGATCGAGACCGACAAACTTGGCGTCGCTATCGAGAGTGCGGGAAACGACTTCCGTGAACTTCATGATGAAGAACTGGGCGCTCTTCACATAAGTACGTCCGAAGAGATTTAGACGATCCATGATGTCCGGCAGCACGATGTGCAGGAAGTGCAGATGACGGCTTTCGTCCGCCTGCAGCGACTTACAGATTTCAGCCCCCATGGGATCGATGTTGGCTACCTTGGCGCGGCGTAGGAACGCGTGCGCGAAGTTTTCGGAGAACAAGGTAGAGAACAGCCAGTTTTCCACGCGGTAGAAGCCCATCGAAGCAGCCTGACCAAGCACGTGGTACTTGTAGTCGTACTTCACCGGCGCGCCGAGCTTCTTCAGGTAGTTCTCAAGAACAAACACGTGGCGGGACTCATCGAAGCACTGGGCCGATAGGTAGTAAGAGATCTCGTCGCTTTTCAGCTTGGAGCTCGCCTTCGGCATCATGTTCGCAATGACGTTCAGGCCCATCTTCTCGAGCGTATAGAAAATCGTAACGAAACGGATCCAGATGCGGCGGGTTTCGTCGTCTACCTGGATGTTCGGTTCAAAGTTGATCTTGGTCGGCGCAAACCATTGTTGCGAGCTAGCCTGCAAGTACAGGCGGCGAATTTTTTGTTCGTTGACGCGTGCGCTGTCGTTGATTGACGGACGCAACATCAAGTCCTGCAAAGCCGGATTATCGGACATCAGGAAGCTGGCGGTAAGGCCCTCGCGCTTGGGCGGGGTAGTGGGGATAAGCTGATCCATATTACTCAATCACTCCGTTAGCCTATAAACTTATGGGACCGTTCACGTTGAGTCAAAGCAGTAGATTCTAGCAGTATTCGCGACTTATATCATGTGCTGCAGCGCATCGCTATCCAGCTGGAGGGTGACCGGGCCATCGTTCACCAGCTCGATGTGCAGGTCGGAGCCGAAGGGCGTATGGCAAACACGGGTTCCCTCTAAAATACCGGGGGCTTGGCTGGTTAGGTAATCATAGCATCTGGTGGCTAATTCGCGTGGGGCCGCCGCGGCAAACGAAGGCCGGGTCCCCTTCCGGCATTCCGCATAAAGGGTGAATTGGGAGACGAACAAAAATTCCCCTCCGGCATCCGCGTTCGCGAGGTTCATCTTTCCGGCCGTATCCGAAAAAATCCGTAGAGTCTTCAGCTTACCCAGCATGAAATCCACCGTGCGTTCGGAGTCGGTGGGGCCGATTCCTACCAGAACGAGCATCCCTTTTCCGATGGACGCTATACAAGAACTAGTCGGTACGATCGTACTGGCCTGTGCACGTACTACCCGTTGAATCAGGAGTTTCATGTTCGGATCCCTTGAGGTTTCTCGCGTATTCTACTGCACCGTTTTCGATATGTTCAGCGCTGCTACAGCGGTGGTTTTATTTACGGCAAATTCAGAAAGCCTAATGAATCCCGAATCGTCGCTCCGAACCGTTTAGGTTTTTAACAACGGCGTGACGCAAAACGGAAGTGATTCCTACCGGTATACAGCCCCCCAGAGCCGAAATAGAGCCCAGAGACCAAGATGGTCCACCGCTTGCACAATAAGCCTTCGAGACACTTGTACTGTCTTGGCCGCGAGCGTTCGAAAGCGCCCAACGCCTAGTCAGTTGCAGGACAAAAAAGCAGTTTTTGAAGTTGACCGTAAAGCAGGAGTTCTCGATGAACCGTCGAACGTTGTTCGTAACCGTTGGTTGGATTGCCCTCAATCTTTTGAGCGCCTCTCCCCTACTGGCTTCCGACCCTCATGCAGAGGAAAATAAGCCGCCTACTGGAACTCCTACGGGGACTCCGGCTGATGGAAATCGCCCTACCCTTGAAGAGGCGACAACCCCAACAACCTATGACGATTTGGTCAAAGCCCTCGGCAAGGTCGACTCCAAAGGCCTGAAGGTAACCGAGCAAAGCTTAATCGAATCGGGCAGCAAGTCCGAAGTCACGATTAAGAAAGACGATGTCGAGTTACTGAAAAAGTGGGTCGAGAATTTCAAGTCGTACCGCGAAAAAATGATGAAGTGCGGGGCGAGCGATCGCAGCGCCAAGGCATTCGCCTTGTTTCTCGATAAGTACGTTGCCGAGCTTAACCGCGTAATCACTGCGGACCCCTCCAAGGCTACCGCTACGGACGAGAAAAAGCTCATCACCATGACGGCGCAGATTGAGCGCTTCCTGGATGAGAAGGCGAAAGAATTCAAAGCCGATTCGAAAGATTTCGAAGAGGCCGACACGAAACTGCGGACGCAGCTCGTGAAGACGGCGAAGTTGTTCTTCGGTGAGTACCGTAAGCTCGACTTTGGCGAGGACAAAGCTCGTGCCCACGAAGAGACGATCACGTTGACGAGCCTTCCCCCGCAGACGTCCAAGATCAAGCCTTACGAACCCATCGTGAAGGAAATGGACGACGCGGTTAAGGCTTTGAAAGCCCGCTCGGCCAACCTCGAGAAGACTTGTAAGCTTTCCGACGGTTCGGGTACGCCGACTGGCACTCCGACCGGAACGGCTACGGGAACGAAAACCGGAACGGCTACCGGCACGAAGACGGGCACCCCCACGGGTACCGCTACGGGCACGGGCACCGGCACCGGCACGGGTCTTTCGAGCTCGGTGAAGCCGCCTGATTTGAGCAACAACCAGCCCCCCATCGGTAACACCGCAACGGGAACGGCAACTGGTACCGGAACGGCCACGGGTACGGCTACCGGAACGGGCACGGGCGGTACCGACATCGGTACTCCGGCCGGAACGGCCGGCGGCAGTCTCCCCAACGTGGAACAGGTTGCGCCTAATCAGAACGTGTTCGACCCGAGCCAGCTCGCGGCTCAGGTGCAGCCGTTCATCGATAACCTGCGCAATGACCTGGCTCGCCAGGCTCAGCTGCAGAACGATGACCTGCAGAACCGTCTCCGCGCTGGAGAGCAGGCTTTGAATGACCTCTCGCGGTTGCAGAACCTCGAGCAGGACCAGAACAAAGACGCTCTGGCGGATGCACTTCGCAACGTCGGCAATCGTCAGGGTGACCGTAGCAATACGGAAAATCCTCCGCAGCCGATTCAGCCTCCGAACATTTCTCCGGACCTGAGCCGTGGCAACCAAGCGCCGCCTCCGGTTCCGCCGAATGAGCCGGAGCAACAGCCTCCTCCGCAGATTCCGTTTATGCCTCCGCCGCAAATGGCGCAGAACCCGGTCATCATCCCCCAGGAGAACAAGCCCTGGCAGGAAGAGCGACGCCGCGGTTATGCTCCGATTCCGGTGCAGAACAACTCAGGAATCATGGACCTGCTCCGCATGACGCAGATGCAGCTCCAGCAAGCTCAGATGGCGGCGGCTCAGCGTAATCAGCTGGGTACGACGGCGACGAATGGTGGAATCCGCGCGAAGATGATGAACGGCCCTCGCCGTACGTCTCGCACGAACGCGCTATCGCGTACCTCTAACGGAACGCTTTCGCGCAGCCGGACTACGCCGACGCTTCGTCGTGGACCCCAGGCTCAGTTATCGGTAAGCCCGCGGTCGCGTACCGGTGGTCTGCCGAGCGGAGTCGAAAGCCGTAGCACTTTATCGCGTTAAAATCCCGACTGGGGCCGTGCCCCGTCGAGGTTCCTTAAAATTGCCGCTGAGTCAGGAAAACTGATTCAGCGGCTTTTTTATTTTTATAGTGGTAGCAGCGCCTCTCCGTGCCACAAGCAATCGGCTACGCGGTCCTGGGTAAGCGTGCTGCCCGGCATGGCGATCGTTTTGGTAATTTCGGCGCGGTGGGGGACGGAGCAGTCGTCGGCGAGAATGGCGTATGGCCCAAGCACTGACTTCGGTGCCACTCGTAGATTTTTGCCCAGAATGACCGGGCCGTGGATCTCCACGTCGGCCGGTACTTTTTCTTTACCGAAAACCCACACGCCCTTCTTAACTTCCTCGTAGCCGAGCCAGTCCGTCATGAGGTCACGTAGCATGGAATCGCCGGCCACAAGCTTATCCAGGAGGGCCATCGAGCTACGCCAGAACGGAAAGCGCTCGCCTGTGTCGTACCAGTAGTTGTTCTCGGTAAAGAACGTGCCGGCTTTGTCGGGGAATTCTTTCATCAAACGCGGATAGAGCACTTCGTTGATGCCCGAGGGCGTTTCTTCGAGGAAGCGAAAGATCTCGGGGCTCAATAAATGTACGCCGGTAAAAATGCCGGTCTTGACGGGCTTTGCGGTCTCGCAGCGGGGAAGTGAAATAAGCCGGCCAGCGGTGTCGCAGCCGACCTTCGCGTAAAACTGCTGAATCGTTTCATCCTGATGAAGAATCATCGACGCCCACGCGCCCCGCGCGTTGTGCTGACTAAAGTACGGTTTGATGTCGATATTCGAAATGAAGTCGCAGTTCACGAGTGCGAACGAGTCCTTGTCAAAAAAACTCTCGGCCTTTTTCAGGCCGCCGCCGGTACCGAGCAATGTGTTTTCGCGCGAGTACTCGATGTGCATGCCAAACTGTTTTCCGTCGGCGAGATAGTTTTCCAGTGAGTACGGCAGATGATGCAGGTTGAGAATCACCTCTTTGATTCCCGCGCGCTTCAGGGTCTCGAGCCCGAAGAGAATGTTTGGGATGTTCAGCACCGGCACCATGGGCTTGGGCATCTTTTTCGTAATGGGCAGCAACCGCGTGCCTAGCCCGGCGGCCAGGATCATTCCCTTTTTGAAGTCGCTCATGGCTGAACCTTTGCTAATTGGATTTTTGCGGAGGCAATCCATTCGTCCACGGGGAAAAGCCCCTGAGTGGCCGGTAGGGTTTGCTCGACTTCTTTCAGAAGTATTTTGGCCGTATCTAGCGCGGGCAACAGGTAAGGCAGATGCGTGCCCTTTTGAAACCGTGTATAGAACGATGCGAACGAGCCGGCGGCTTTGACGATGCGCTGCAACCCCACCCAAGCGAGATCGCGGTCGAAGTGGTCCCACGAAATAGCCTTGGCCAGCGGCTCGTACTTACCCACCGATGTTCGGTAGTGGTACGCGAGCTCCGTTTTTTCCTGCGGGGTCAGGTGAACGTACGCGTCGAAGATGAGGCTCGCGAGATCGTAAACGGGCGATCCCAAACGGGCGTCTTGAAAATCGATGAGAAACAGGTCGTCCTTGAACACTAGGATGTTGCGGGTGTGGTAGTCACGGTGGCAAAAAACCTCGGGTTTGAGGCTGCCGATCGTGCGGCAAAACTGCCGCATTTTCTGTTCCGGCAGCGGGGTATCGAGTTTAAGGAACCCTTTCACCAGATGCTCCCAGGTAAAGCTCATTTCCTGGAAATACTTTTCTTCATCAAAAAAACGGGAGGCTACCGGCAGCTCTTTGGGCACCGGAAACGTCTTGCCGTGGAGGTCGGCGAGCAAGGTTACAGCCCGCCGCATCCAGGCCAGGAAGAGCGACCGATCCGTAATGAGCCGGCGAACCGTGAACTGAAGTAGCTCATCGCCCAAATCTTCCAGCACGCCGACGCCCTGTGCTTCGTCTATCTCTACGAAGGCGGGCACGGGGAGCCCCCGCTTTTGGAGGTATTGTTGATGTGGCGCGTAATCCTTGCTAGAGATCCAGGTGTCGTCGTCCAGAACGACGAAGGATTGGGCGCCTAGTGAAACTCGAAAAAATTTTCTCTGAGAGCCGTCGCCGGCAAGCCCCACGATCACCGGTTTTTCCGAAAAACCTGACCTGGCTACCCAGGAATCGACCCATTTGGATATTCGAATTGGGATATTCATCGCTGAGTACTCAGAATATTCAATGATTTCAATGCTTTATTTTGATTTTAGCCTTGCGGACTTTCTACCGATTCGTATACTGAGGGTAGCTTCTACTCTTCCCTCTTTCTCTCACTCCCCACTCAAAACCGTGAATCGACTGAAAGCCATTCAAAGGCGCCTGCGCCCGAACTCTCGTTTAGTGACCGTGGTGTCGCTCGCGTTGATTTCCGCCGCCGTCGTACGCCATCAGACCCATCCGATCGTGCCGGCGAGTACCGTGGCAACCCCTGTCACGTTGGCGCCAGTTATTGTCTCGCGAATCGAAAATCCTGTCACTGTGCCCGAAGCGGTGGCGCCGGTGGTCAGTAAAGCCGTCGCGCCGAAGATCGTGCTCAAAAAGCCGGCCCACAAGACGGTGCGCTTGGAGCCCGCGCAAACGGAACTATATGAGACTCCCGAAGCGCCGAAGCCGCCAGACGCGCCGGATCACGCTGCGGTCGTGGCCGAAGCTGGTGTAGAGAACGAAGGCGAAGACCTTGGCGCCGAGGCTAGCGCTGAGCTTACGACCGGCCCGAGCGAAGACGAAATGGCGGCCCTCGAACAGCTGATGGAAGAAGACTTCGACGCGTCGTCGGCGGTCAACTCCACCGAGCTGGCGCAGGTAGCCGCCGACAGTTTGTTAGAAGAAGAGTTTGATGCCGAAGCGGCCCTGAATCTTCCTATAGTGGAAGCCGCGGACGCAACGCCCGCACAACAAGAGGGTGAGCTGCAGGTTAGTGACTTCACTCCTTATAAGAAGTCGCTCGCGGCTTTCCGCAACGAGCTTGAATCCGCAAAGGCCGAATACGCCGCTGCGCTCTTGGCCGAGATGACTCCCGCGAAGGCGGAACTCGCGGAAGAGAAAAGCACCGAAGATACCGGGCCCATCGTAAGTGGCGTGATTCCCGCCGTGGCCCCGGAGAAAGTTGCCGAAGCTTACCTAGAGAAAGCTACCGTCGAGCCCGAGCTCGTGGCACCGGCGCCCCAGGCCGACGTGAAAACGTTGGCGGCCCTGGCCCCCGCCCAAGTGGCGGAGCCAGTCGCCGCTC
>JBGSST010000146.1:0-4910 GCA_041736915.1 Bdellovibrionota bacterium | reverse complement strand
CTTTTGGCGGCAATGAACTACAAAGAGCCCCTGCTCAGCTTGGAGAGAATCTCCCAGCGTTTCCGCCTGGAGAAAGGCCGCGAACTTCAGGTGCTGAAGAACGTGAACGTCTCCATTCAGGAAGGGGAGATCGTGGCGTTCCTGGGGCCGTCCGGTTGCGGCAAGACCACCACCCTCAAGATCATGGCGGGGCTGCTCGCGCCGAGCGAAGGGCGCGTGCTGGTTCACGGGAAGGCGTTGTCGGGCATCAATCACCAGATCTCGCTCGTGTTCCAAAACTTTGCCCTGCTGCCCTGGTTTACCGTCGAGCAGAATATCTCGCTGGGCCTGAATCAATTTCCGATGACCTCGCGTCAGGTAAAGCTGCGTGTGAACGAAGCGATCGACATGGTCGGCCTGGGCGGTTTCGAAGAGGCTTATCCGAGGGAACTTTCGGGCGGCATGCGCCAGCGCGTAGGGATTGCGCGCGCCTTGGCGGTTCGGCCGGAAATCTTGTGCCTCGACGAGCCCTTTTCCGCGGTCGACGTTCTGACCGCCGAGAACATGCGGACTGAAGTCATCAATATCTGGCGCGAAAAATCCAAAGCGGTGAAGAGCGTCGTGATGGTCACCCACGACATCACCGAGGCCGCGATGATGGCCCAGCGTATTTTCGTTTTCGGCGCGGATCCGGGACACGTTCGCACCGTGCTGACCAACTCGTTGCCGTATCCGCGCGATCCCAAAGACAAGAAGCTGCGCGATCTAATCGACGTCATCCACTCGGTCATCACCGAGGCCCTCATCCCGGAAACCGTCGAGAAGCCGCCTACGTTGTCTCAGCCTGCGTGGTACCAGGGGCTGGAAAGCTTACCGCCCGTAGGCCCGTCGGAGATCATTGGTCTTCTGGAGATCGTCAACGACCACGGCGGCAAGATGGATATCTTTGCCCTTTCAAACGAGACCGAGAGCGAGTTCGGTCACACGTTAGCCGTTACCAAGACGGCCGAGATTCTGGACTTCGTCGACACGCCCAAACAAACGGTGGAGTTCACCGAGCTGGGACGGCAGTTCGTACGCGCCGACACCCTAGAGAGAAAAGACCTCTTTTCCAATCAGGTGCGATCTCTACGCATCTTTCAAACGTTGCTCTCTTGGCTGTCCGAATCCGAAACGAAAGAGATTGAGCGCGACGTGGTGATTCAGCGTTTGCAAAACTATTTTCCGAACGAAAAGCTCGACCGGCTGTTCGATACGCTAGTCGGCTTTGGCCGTTACGCCGAGATCCTGTCGTACAATGCCAAGCTCAACCTGCTCACCCTTCCCATGGAAGAGCCCGAAGAAGAAGCGCTGCCAGAATCGGAAACCCCGGCGCTATGAGCCAACATCGTCGGCCACCCACGGATTGGTCGTCGAAGCTCGATGGCGCGTGGGGGCACGCCAGGGCATTTTTCCGTAAGCGATCCCCCGTGGTCTTTTTCAGCAACGAGCGTTTTTGGGAAGAGCACGGTTTCGTGCAGCGGAGCCTGGCCTACGCCCTGGCCAACGAGGGAATTGAGGTCATCTGGGTAGATGGCGCCGGCTGGCGGTCTTACACCCCCGTCGTTCCCAACCGCCCCGCATCTCTGCGCGTGGTGAAGGCCCTGCAGCTGCCGATGCGGCGGGTAGGGGTGCTAGGCCGGTTGAGCCGCCTGCTCGAAGCCCGCAGCGTGAAGTCGTTCCTGGCCCGGGGAAAAGATCCCTTCTTCTGGGTGTTCGGGGGAATGGCCGAGGAGCTGGCCGAAAAGCTACCGCCGGCCGACGTTTACTCGGTATTCGACAACCCTTACGCCAATCTGCCCGACGCCGGGCTTTGCCGGCACGCCAAGGCGATCGTTTGCCAGAACGAGTACGCGGAGAAGCTCTTTGCCACGCGCGCGGGAGACAAAACGAGGCGGCTGCTGCCGCCCGTGGAGGTACCGCGGGACGTAGCCGAAAGCGTGACGTCGTTACCCGCCACCTTTCCCAAGCAGGTGCTGGGTTACGTCGGCGCATTCCTCGGTGAGGGGCTCGACTTCGAGTTCATCGAGGAGACGCTCGTGCAGTTTCCCCAGTGGGGAATTTTACTCGTGGGGCGTACCGACGAGGCCGGCGAGGCGAAGGTGCAAAAGCTTTCCAAGTTTCCTAACTTTCATCGCGTGGGTTGGCAGTCGCGCGATCGGGCGCTGGCGTACTGGAACGTCATCGACGTGGCGTTTTTCCCGTACGGCGAGTCTATGGGGCAAGACGGGGCCTTTGCGGTGAAAATTTTGGAGGCGTTGTACTTCAATAAACCTGTTCTGTGCACGGAAGTGCCCAAAACCCAGGACCTCAACGAGTACGTGGGTTTCGTCGAGAATATCGACGAATTGCGAACGGCGCTCGAGCGCTGGCAGGAGATTCCGCCCGTGTCGGATGAAGAGTTCTGGAAGCTCGCGTGGGAGATGGATCCGCGCGTGCACTTGGCGCGTATTGCCGGCGTAGACGTTTAGGCCGTACGGCTGTTCTTCTGGGACAACGGCTGAACGATTTGCAGCATCTGGTGCACGCGATCGGCGTACGTGTTTTTGCCGGTCGTGCAACGGCGGTAGCCGGCCGCGGCGATCTTCTTCCGCTCCGTCTCGTGAGCAAGGTAGTAGTCGAGCTTTTCGCGTAGCTCATCGGGGCTGGAGAAACACACGATCTCTTTACCGTCCTCGAACATGCCCAAGATCTCGTCGTTACGCGGGGCAAACTGCAAACCGCCACACGCCGGAATCTCGAACGTGCGCTGAGTGTGGCGATCCTCCGCTTCGGCGCGAAGTAACCCCAGTGAGCACTGGCTGCGGCCGATCACGTCGGCGAACTCAAGGTAGTAGACGGCGACCGGTGTGATGTGGTCACGATGCCGCCCGAACTCCGTCCAGCGGGTCCACCCGTTACCCCACACGAAGGTGCGGTCCCAGCCGGCGGCCGCGAGATCGGGTATGCGCGAGCCATCGAACGTGCCCACGAACGACACCGGATAATCCCGCGGCAGGCGGCTTTCCGCGGCGGGCACGGGACGGTGGCAGGCGGGCTCGTACGCCGACGGGATGTAAAACGAGTTTACCTGCCCTAGCTGCTGATAGCGCTTCACGTTCTGCGACTTCGTGGTGAACAGAAAATCCACGGCCTTCAGCGTGGCCTCGAAGTCATTTGGTTTCACGATGCCCGCGGAAAAGACATTGTCGTGAGAATGGTAAGCGAAACGCGTACGGCCGTTCGAGTCTTTCTGGACCTGCCGAATCACCTCCGCCGAGAGGTAGTTCTCGGCCATTACGAAAACGAGGTCGAACGAGTTCTTACGGGTCAGCTCCAGAAACGTCTGGTTGCTCCTGGCGATGCGAGAGGGGGAAGGGCCTCGCCGCAGTTTGTTCATCACCTTCTCGCCGAGCGATCCCGTTTGAAAGTAGTGCGGATTGAACGCGAAGACATCGTGCCCGAGCTTCACCATCGCGGTGAAGTAATGGAGCGAACAATGGGTTCCGTCGGTGCTGCCGAAGAAGAGGATTTTCATTTGAGCCTCAAGAACTAGGCAAGTGTAACATGATTCGACACACCCCAGACGGGCCACTCTAAGTTATTGATCCAAATAGCTTTTTAGACACGGTGCCCCACCAGTATTTCGCCACTTTTCATGGGCCCATTCCGTCGTCGACACACCGTGAACCCGTCCTGAATACGCTTCGAGCGTGCGCCGCCGCTGGCAGCACCCTTGCACTAGATACACTCTGAAACGATTTAGAAACTCATCAGGTAACGACATCTTTGGAGGCACCCATGCGTTGGCAGCAACTTATCGCTTTCTCTCTCGTAACGGTCATCGGGCTCATCGGATGTGCCCGCCAAGGTAAGTCCAACCTCGACTTGGATAAAGGCGGCGACGTCGCCCCGGTTGCTTACGACCCCGCAAAAGAATTAAATGAGAGTTACGGCGTTCGCGCCGCTTCCGGCAGCTCGGCCCGCGGCGTACTCGAAGGCACCTCTTCTTACTGGGGCACGGACAGCGTGCTCGTACAGCTGATGAATCAGCTGCAGCCCTACTCGCAGGTGGTCAACCACGTTGCCGGCGTCACGCTGAGCATGGACTCGTTCAACTCATTTTATTCGCAGTACTGCCAGTACGACCCGGCTTACTGCTACAGCAACGGCTCGCAGACTCCGGTGGACGTAGAGTTCACGGTGGCCGTGACCGGCGGCACCTCGAAACTTTACCGCGTGTACATCGCGCAGAACTCTTACGCGGGCATCAGCGCGCGGTACTACGGTTACTACGGCGGACAGAGCTACGCTACGGCGTGGGATCTCGGCACGAACCAGACGAACACGGTCTTCAAAGCCCGTCTGTTCGCCGGCTCGAACATCAGCTTTTACCAAGCGGTCGGCGCGGGCGTGACGTCGATGACGGTCACTATGAAAGCCACTCCGATTGGCGGCACGGCGAACTCGGGCTCGAAGAACACGTCGGGTCTGCTCAGCCAAAGCGCTTCGCTACCCAGCTATTACGCTTCGCAGGTCAACGTGGACTCGCTCTCGGTGACCGCTAGCAACTCGCCGGTCACGGCGTCCATCAAGGTCGGCAAGCTGGCCACGCAGCAGCTCTGCTACTGGTGGTCGTGCCTCGCCGCCCAGTAAGCAAAATCAATTTCGGTTGGATTCCGAATAACGGGGATATCGTCGGCCGGGAGGGCGCAAGCCTTCCCGGCCTTTTTTGTTCTGCGGTTAGAACACGGGCGCGAGGGAAAAGGCAGTCCGCCCCCTCGCTATGCCTCGGCTTCTGAACCTGCTCAAAATCGGCACCGAGGCCTGCGGAGGCTTCGGGGGCGAACTCCCTTTCCCCTCACCCCCTTGACCCAGCTAGAAAATAAAAAAGGCCGGGAAGGCTTGCGCCC
>JBGSST010000444.1:0-3674 GCA_041736915.1 Bdellovibrionota bacterium | reverse complement strand
GACGCTGAGGTCGAGCTTGTCTTTCGCGTCCATCCACGACTTCGGTAGCTTCCACGGTTCGACCGCGCCGTGGGTGGTTTGGTGCTCGAAAGCGCCGCCCAGGGTCGTCTTGGCCGGAATGGCTTTACCGTTTTCCGTCCAGCCGCGCACCTGTCCGTAAGACAGGCGAAGCGAGAAGGTGGCATCCGGGTAAACGCTCGTGCCCTTAATCGCGAAGATGGCGTTCGCAATCTGTGCGTAGGCCTGACGCTCTACCTCGACCACGTTCACGTCGTACTGCTTGCGAACCGCTAGCGAAGCCTTGTCTACCAAGCGGGCCAGTTCGATCATCGGATCGTAGCTGGCGTCTACATTGGCTTTCTTGGTCGCGGCGTCGCCGCTGCCGAGAAGCTTACGCACGTTCGGATTTTCGAGGCTGGTGCCGTACACGAGCTCGTTCGCCCGCTCGTCCGGCGACTTGCCGGCTAGCACTTGCTGCACGAGGGGATCGCGTTCACCGAGCTGCTCGACCATGAACGCGAGCGACACGCCCAGCTTGAAGGCTTCGAGATCTTTGTAGATGGGAGCCGACGAAAACAGCGACTGCTCCAAGCTTGCGCGGCCGGAGTCCGTGTACTCGGGTAAACGGTCTTTGCTCGCTTTCAGATCCTCGTTGGCCATGCGCACGAGATGGCGCGCGATAGTGAACAGCTTCGTGTTGAGGCCGTAACCTACTTCGAGCACCTGACGGCGCTTGAGCAGCTTCTTGTGGGCCTTCTGCGCCTGCGCGACCTTTGCCCACGCGCCTTCGTACTGCTTCAGCTCGGGAGTGCTGGCGACCTGCGAGCGGATTTCGTACTCCGCCTTTTGCTTGGCCTCCATGAACTTACGATCTTTCAGTCCCTGACCACGGCCAATGTAAACCTTGCGGCTGTTCTGGATGGAAAACAGCTCGTCCTTAGCGCGGCGAGCCTGCTCTTTACCCTTTTCCGAGAAGTTCTTTAGGAAGACTTCCTGGCGCTGCAGATAGGAAAGTAGAAACGGCACGCGCGTGTCGCGCATGAATTCCAAAGCGCCCACGGTGAACAAACGGCTCGTGCTACCGGGGTTGCCCGACACGAACACCAGCTCGTTCTCCTGCGCGCCGGCTTTCGACCACTTGAAGAAGTGCTCGATCTTGGCCGGAACGCCATTCTCGTACACGCGGAAGATCGTCATATCGAGATCGTAGCGCGGGAACTCGAAGTTATCCGGATCGCCGCCGAAAAAAGCGATGTCGCTTTCGGGCGCGAACACCAGACGAACGTCGGTGTATTTTTTGTAGCGGTAGAGGTGGTACTGACCGCCCTGGTACAGCGTGATCACGTTGCTGCGCAGGCCGGTAGCTTTCAGCGACTCTTCTTCGATGGTGGCCATCGTGCTTTTACGTGCTTTGTCCGCCGCTTCGCCCGTCATGCCCGGCGTAACGGACTGGTTTACCCGGTTAGTGACGTCTTCGATCGACACGAGCTGGTTCAGCTCGAGGTCTTTGGTGCGAATCTCTTCGGCTTGGGTCTTCGCGAGGTAACCATCCTGGAGGATGTTCTGTTCCGCGGTGGAAATCTTGGCTAGCGCGTTCGCCGCCACGTGATGGTTCGTCATCGCCAAACCGTTGCTGGAGATGAAGGAACCCGATCCGCCGGAGTTGAAACGGACCGACGACTTCATCATGTGATCGACCCAGCCGGCGGCTGGCTCGAACTGGTACTTATCCTTCAGCTGTTTGAGGGGCAGGTTGTTGTAAACCCACATCCCTTCGTCCGCGAGAAGGGCATGCGGCAACACCAATGCGTAAACCAGCACCAGTGATAACGTTTTACGGAGACTCAGCATTTGTTTTCCTCCAGGGAATACGACGGTAAAACCTAAGATTCCTAAGGCAGTACCACTTTTGCGATCACGGGAGCAACGTAACGGCGCGGCATGGCGGCGCGGGGTGTGCGCTCGCTTTAAATGTTAAAAATTTCAATGGGTTGGGTTCCGCTAATTGTGGGGTTACGCGCACAATCCTGGCAACATTCCGCCATTAACTTCACGTAATCTCATAACACCTCTCTTTTAACGATTTACGGGTGATAAACATGGGTCGACGTAACTGGGTAAAGGTGCCTTTTGCCTTACTCTTGGTCCTTGCGCCGGGCTGCTCTCTCGATGAGGCTCCGGCCCCCGTTCAAAAACTCACCCACGACATTGGCCACGGCATCGCGGTTACCGGACAGAAGGTTGGCCACGGCATCGGCGTCGCCGGGCACAAGGTTAGCGACGGGCTGCGAAATCGAGTGGTTCCCGGCATCCGCGATTTGGCCTCCCGCAATCCTTTGCGCAGCGACAAAGACAAAAATCCCGCCCCCGGAAAGCTGAGTACGCAGTTCCGCCGCGTGAAGCCCAGCGAGATGCGAACGCCCGGCCACTACTACCTTTACGATCTCTACTCGGACTACCATTGCCCCGGAGTGAACGGCGACCAGTCGAGTTTCGTGTCGGCGATGTTTATCGATACCGTTACGCCGGCGGCCTACAACATGGGCAATACCTGCGCGGACGGAAATCCGATTCCGGCCACCGAATTTCCTTACGACATCCAACAGGCCTGGCTAGGTCCGCTGATGAAGCGTCACTTAGTCGTTTATCGATCGCGCATTTGGAACCTCGAGCTGGAAGAAAAAAAGGCCTTCAAGAAAGAAGAGAAAGACGACAGCTTCTTGCTTTGCGAAAACGATAAGCAGGACCTTTCTCTGTACGTCATGCGAAGTGATGGCCGGTTTTGGGGCTTCGTTGGTTGGAAAGAGCCCGGGACGGATGCCAATGGTAAGCCCGAGCCGCGTTACCGCACGACCCGTTTTTTTCCCGTCGAGGCCGAGTTCCGTGAATCGACGATGGTGAACGTAAAGTCCACCAACGGCGCGATGAGCGGCCGAATCATGACGGCGCGATCACCGCAGGGTACGCATCCGGGCACTTTCCACCTGCAAGGGGTCGAGGGCATCCCCTCGGAGAATCAGTACGCGCCGATGAGCTGCACGGTAGGCCACCTCTTCCACGAGGGCACTCGTCCCAAGTTGGTCGAGCACCATACTGCTCAGCAACAGCTAGAGCTACAGATCGAACGCATGGCCGGCGCCAGCGACCTCTAACCTTTGATGCAGAGGAACTGCTTAAGCTCCGCGACGACTTCAACGAGGTCGGACTGGTTCGCCATGACCGTGTGGATGTCTTTGTAGGCGGCCGGGATTTCGTCGAGCACGCCGCGATCTTTGCGGCATTCCACCCCATCGGTTTGCGCCGACAGGTCTTTCAGGTTGAAGCGTTTCTTGGCCTCGCCCCGGCTCATCTTCCGGCCGGCTCCGTGGGAACAGGAATGGAAGGACTCTTCGTTGCCCAGGCCCCGCACGATGAAGCTATGCGCCCCCATGGAGCCCGGGATGATGCCTAGGTCCCCTTTCCGCGCCCGCACGGCCCCCTTGCGCGTGAGCAGAACGTTTTGACCAAAGTGTTTTTCTTTCGCCACGTAGTTGTGGTGGCAGTTCACTTCCATGAAGCGGGTGAGCGGTTGCCCTTCATTGAACTTGTTCGCAAGAATCTGCAGGATCCTATCCATCATCTCGATGCGGTTCTGGTGGGCATAGGCTTGGCACCAGTCGAGTACATCGAGGTAC
>JBGSST010000430.1:0-19434 GCA_041736915.1 Bdellovibrionota bacterium | reverse complement strand
GTGGCGGGAGCGGTCTGCGCCGTGTCGGCCGGAGCCGCGGGCGGTGCGCTTGGGCTCGCGGAATCTTTGCTTCCGGTGCAGGCGGTGAAGAAAAGGATGGGGGCCAAGAAAATTACTTTTTTCATGCCCGTATCATAACCGGTTGGGGCCGTTACGTCAGCCGTGTACGCCGGCGCCAAAAAATAGCCCGAAGAGGAGCACGGTCAGAACGATTCCGCTGATGACGATATAGGGACGATCCTTTTGCACGATGAAGACGAGCAAGGTGAGCAGCACCCGCAAGATCGGCAGCGCAATGAGCATCAGAATTCCCACCGCAATTACCGAGTCGGGTTCAGCGAGACAGGTGCCGAGAGAATTCTCCGCGAAGCAGGCCAGCGGCGGCTGGGGGGTGGTCGTCTTTCCGCTGAGTAACGCCGCAAGCTGATCTCCGCGCGACGGGCCGTGGCCCAAGCCACTTAAGCTCATGCCGACTCCTACCGCGATGACGAGCGCGCAGGACAGCACGCCGTAGCGGAGAAAGTTACCCAAAAACGTTTCGAGCTTTTCGAGAGTGATCGTCATCCCACTTTCACTCCCAGCGCTTTGAATGCCATCTGCAAAGCGATACCGATCAGTACGAATACGAAGATCTTCCGTAGCTTGGCACTCGGTAGCCGCACCATGATGCGCGTGCCGATCCACGAGCCAGCAATCACGCCGAGCGCCACCGGGGCGGCAAGCCACGGCACGATGAAACCGCCCATGAAGTAGGTACCGGCGCTAGCCGCGGCGGTAACGCCGATCATGAAGTTGGAGGTGGCGCTGGATACTTTAATCGGTAGCCCCATCGCGCGATCCATTGCCGGCACCTTTAGCGAGCCGCTACCGATACCGAGTAACGCCGACAATAAGCCGGCGCCGAACATGAGCGACGTGCCGAGCTTTACGTGGCCTACGCGGTACGAAACCTCGCGCTTCAAAAAGGCGTCGGGATAGCTGCCGTGCAGGCGCAACTTATCGGCCAGCGGATCGGGGGGACGGGCGAGAGCCCCACTGTCTTGCCGGTTCCCGCGCAACATGGTGACCGCGGAGTAGAGCAGCAGTGCCGAAAACAGCAGAAACAAGAACTGGGAGCTGACGTAGGCCGCGAGCAAGGCCCCGGTGAGTGCGCCAATCGACGTGCCCACCTCGAGCAGCATCGCCACCCGAATGTTCGTGATGTGATCCTTTACGTAGGTGGCCGCCGCCCCCGACGACGTGGCGATCGCCGAAACGATTCCCGCCCCCACCGCGTAGCGAATATCGACGCCAAAACCCAAAGCGAGGGCGGGCACTACAATCACTCCGCCGCCCAGCCCGAGTACCGCCCCCATCACTCCGGCTACGAGCGAAATGAGCAGCACTACCGCCTCGAAGGCGGCCGGGTGGGCAATGAAGAACTCGTTACCCACTATGGACTCAGTTCTCGCTCCAGTAACCGTTCTTGAAGAAAGCGAACGAAGGCTTTCCGCTCAACTGTAGCGCCATGTCTTTCTCATTCAAGCGCACGCGCATGTTGCGGCTGGCGTCGTAGAGATAAGACGACGTGTTGTCTTCACCGTAAATCTTGAAGTGCCACGATGGTTTCGAGCCACCCGCGAGCAGCTCTTCCCACGCGCAACCGTGCTTGCGGGAGACCGTGCCCGTCCACTTTCCATTCACGTTGTGAAAAAAGCGCACGCGTTTGTCGAACGTGCCCTTCTGGTAAAACTTGTAAGCGGCATCACTGTCGAACTTGAGCCACATACCGTCGTAGGTGATCTTCACGTTCAGCTTACGGCCAGCGTCGCGCAGAATCACTTCATTGAGGTTTCCGCCGATCTTGGTGAAACGCCACAAAGGCTTGCAGTCCACCGTCTCGGCGTACGTGTTCGTGCTCCGTTCGTAGAGAATGTAGTGGTTGTAGTAGCTGGTGTTTCGCCACAAATTTTTGGCGCTGCCCGTGGGGTCGGCTTTCGCCATTCCACTAAAGGCGGTTAACAGAACGATAAAAAGTTGAATTGTGCGCACAGGCCCTCCACGCCGGAGACTTGCCGTCAGGGCACGGTTTGGCAAGCTAGTCGTGCCTTTGGAGCTACTTTCTGCGCATCGTCACGAAGAGTGATTTGGGCTGGTGATCCAACGGAGAACCGCCACCCACGGTCCCGTGGTACACCGTTTTTTCCACCGACCGGATTTCGTATGCGGAAAAGATCCTAGTTAAGTCGGTTTCGCGGTAACGCCTGGGGCCCGAAGTGCCCGGCTCGTCGGTGCTGAAGCACTTGAGAAAAAAAGTGCCGGCCGGGGCCAGAAGTTTCTCCAAGCTCGCGAGATAAGCCGCGTGATCCGCCGGCTCGAAGCAGTGAAAGCAGCCACGATCGAATACGTAGTCGAACCTTTGGTTGAGCGAAGTGGCCAGAATATCGTCGACTACGAATTGGGCGTTGGTCCCCTCGGCCCGTTTCCTCGCCTGCTCGATGGCGGTCTTGGCGATGTCCGAACCGGTGACTTCAAAGCCTAGCCGCGCCAGCTCGACGGCTTGCGTGCCGGGGCCGGCGCCCAGATCCAAGAAACGGCCGCCGCTAATCTTTTGCGCGTCGAGTGCGCGCGCGAGATCCGGGTCCAGCTTCGGATTGAACCACGGCATGTTCTCCACCGGCATGTGATCGTAGATCCGCCGCCAGTCCGGCATTCCCGTTTTGTCGTCAACGAGGTCGGGAACGAGTTTTTGGATGTTGGTCTTTGGCTTGTCGGTGGTGCTCATCCGCGGATAGTCCCAAAAATTGCCGGGTTTGAACAGGGCGGGCAGTTTGGGTAAGGTGGCCTTGGGGGTTGGAGATGCAGAGTGGCATTGAGATTCGGGCGATGAAGGTGCGCGACGTGCCGTGGGTGGCGCCGCTGATGGCGGAGTTAGGCTACCCGGTACGGCCGGCGGAGCTGGAGCAACGTTACTGCGGGCTCGATCCCGCGGCGGCGGTTTCTTTCGTGGCGGAACGTGCGGGAACAATCGTCGGCTGGATTCATCTCGTGAGGCGCGACACCCTGCTTAACTCGTCGCGCATGGAGATCATCGCCCTCGTCGTAAAAGAGGACGCGCGGGGCGCGGGGGTTGGCAAAGCGCTGGTGAATGCGGGGCTCGACTGGTCGCGGGCTCACGGCTTTGCGACTGTGCGGGTCACTTCCAATCTAAAGCGCGAAGAGTCGCATCCGTTCTACCGCCGAATCGGCTTTCAGCTTACCAAGGAAAGCGCCGTGTACGACTTGAGTGTGTGAATCGAGTTGGTGAATTAGAATTTCCCCATGGCTCGACTACGTTTATTTATGGGGCTTCCCATTCCGCCCGAACTGCGTCCGCCCATCGCGGCCTGGCAGGAAAGGGTGAAGGGGCAGTTCGGTGCGTGGCGCGTGGTGCCGTTCGCCAACTGGCACGTGACCCTGCATTTTCTCGGCGAAGCGGACGCGATTCACGCGCCGCCGCTCGAGAAATGGGTGCGAAACCTCTCCATTCCCAAACTGCCCGGGCTGACCTGGGATCGCTGGTTTGCGTTTCCTAAGCCGGGAGCCGCCACCACCGCGGGCCTCGCGGCGGGCTCGCCGGCCGCGTGGGATCGCTGGGTGAAAGAGCTGGCCGACGGACTTCTGCAGGTGGGGTTTCGCACCGAGAAGCGAGCCTTCGTGCCGCACCTCACTTTGTTTCGCGGCCGGAAGGAACAAGCGGTGACCCTTCCCGCCGAGCTTCCCAACCTAACCTTCCGTCCGTTAAAACTATGTCTGTACGAAAGTCAGCTCACCCCGACCGGTTCGAATTATCTGGTGCGGGTGGAGAAAGCGCTGGTCACGGATGCAAAAGCGCTGAGTAAGGCTTTGAAGGAGATCTAAAGTGGGTCGCATATTCGAAGTTCGCAAAGAGACGATGTTCAAGCGGTGGGACAAGATGGCGAAAGCCTTCGCCCGCGTCGCCAAAGATATCGCGATCGCCATCAAGGCGGGCGGCCCCAGCCCCGACACCAATCCGGCGTTGCGCCGCGCGATTCAGAACGGCCGCGCCGCCAACATGCCGAAGGACAAGATCGACGCCGCCATCAAACGCGCGAGTAGACAGTCGGACGTGGAGTACCAGGTTAATTTCTACGAAGGGTATGCGCCGCATGGTGTGCCGATGATCGTGGAGACGGCCACCGATAACCCCGTGCGCACCGCCGGTAACGTGCGCCGCTTTTTTAAAAATCACGGCGGCAATCTCGGCGCCACGGGCAGCGTTTCGTTTCTCTTCAAACACATGGGGATTTTCAAGCTATCGCCCGAGGGGCTCGACCTCGACTCGCTGGAGCTGGATTTGATCGATCACGGTTTAGAAGAGCTGGGCGAAACGGTGGGAGAGAAAGGCGAGCGAATCATCGTGCTGCGTTGCCTGTTCAACCACTTCGGTCAGCTGCAGGCCGCCATCGAAGAGCGTAAGATAACGCCGCTTGGTTCCGCGTCCGAGTACGTCCCGGAAAATTTCGTCGAGCTGCCGGAAGAGCAGGCGAAGGCGGTGCTCGAGCTGGTGGACGAGCTCGAGCAGGACGACGACGTGCAACACGTCTTCCACAACTTGAAGTAATGCCGTGAAGATCAAACCACGATTCTTCAAAACGCCATCGGCCTTGCGAAGCTGGCTCGAGAAGAATCACGCCAAAGCCAAAGAGCTTTGGATCGGATATTACAAAAAGTCTTCCGCCAAAGTGGCCACGACTTATGCGGAAGCGCTCGACGAGGCGCTGTGTTTTGGCTGGATCGACGGAGTCGTTAACTCGATCGATGAGGAAAGCTACACTCAACGCTTTACGCCCCGGCGGCCGAAAGGGGCGTGGTCGAAGATCAATGTTGGCCACGTTGCCAGGCTTACCAAAGCCGGCCGCATGATGCCGGCGGGCTTGGCCGAAGTGGAGCGGGCCAAAGCCGATGGTCGCTGGGCGCGCGCCTATGACTCACCCTCGAACTCGACGATCCCGCCAGACTTTCTGAAGGCGCTCGCCAAAAACAAAAAGGCCAAAGCGTTCTTTGCGACCCTGAACAAGCAAAATCTGTATTCGATCTCCTATCGGCTCCAGCAGCCGAAGAAGGCGGAAACCCGCCAGCGCTGGATCGAGCGAATCGTCGATATGCTCGCCAAGGGCGAAAAATTTCACTCCTGAGAGATTGATAGCTATAGCCTATTAATAGTGTAGTTTTTATCTACTCTATTAATGATTTGGGATGTGATGAACTATACTCATCACGCAAATTGCAATTAACCCCGGAGAGATTATGTACCGACCTCGACTACGGCTTCTTGCGCTCCTTATGGTGGCGCTGCTCAACCCCGCGGCCCAGGGCGCCGAGCAAACGATGGGCGATAAGAACGCCCCCAACATTCAGTTTTGGTGGCCCGAGCGATTGGAACTTTCACCGCTACGCCAGCAGGGCACCGAGTCCGACCCGATGGGGAAAGATTTCGACTACGCCAAAGAGTTCAAGAAGCTGGACTTGAAAGCGGTGAAGGCTGACATCGCCAAAGTGATCTCAACCTCGCAGGATTGGTGGCCCGCCGACTACGGCAGCTACGCCCCATTTTTCATCCGCATGGCGTGGCATAGTGCCGGCACCTACCGCATCTACGATGGTCGCGGCGGCGCGGGTGGCGGTCAGCAGCGTTTCGAGCCGCTGAACAGCTGGCCCGACAACGCGAACCTCGATAAAGCGCGCCGGCTGCTTTGGCCGGTGAAGGCCAAGTACGGCAAGGCACTTTCGTGGGCCGACCTCATGGTGCTGACCGGTAACGTGGCGCTGGAGTCGATGGGCTTCAAGACCATGGGCTTCGGCGGCGGACGTCGCGACCAGTGGGAAGCCGACGATGTTTACTGGGGCTCGGAGAAGAAATGGCTCGCGGGCGAACGCCGCGACAAAGAAGGCAAGCTGCACAATCCGGTGGCGGCCGTGCAGATGGGGCTCATCTACGTGAATCCCGAAGGGCCCAACGGGAAGCCGGACCCGGCGGCGGCGGCGCACGACATTCGCGAAGCCTTCGGCCGCATGGCGATGGACGACGAAGAGACCGTGGCGCTCATCGCGGGTGGCCACTCGTTCGGTAAAGCGCACGGCGCGCATAAAGCCGATAAGTGCATCGGCGCGGCCCCCGCGGGCGCCTCGCTCGAAGAGCAAAGCTTGGGCTGGAAAAACAAATGCGGAACCGGCAAGGGCGCCGACACCGTCACGAGCGGCCTCGAAGGGGCGTGGACGGCGACTCCCGTGCACTTCTCGATGGGCTACTTGAACAACCTCTTCAACCACGACTGGGAACTCATCGAGGGCCCCGGCGGAGCGAAACAGTGGCAGCCGAAGAATGGCGTGGAGATTGTTCCCGACGCGCACGACAAGAACAAGAAGCACAAGCTGATGATGTTCACGACCGACCTAGCGCTGAAGGTCGATCCAAGTTACGCGAAGATCTCCAAAAACTTCATGGAGAATCCGGAGCAGTTCGAGAAGGCGTTTGCCCGGGCGTGGCTCAAGCTCACTCACCGCGACATGGGGCCGCGTGCGCGTTACCTCGGCGCGGAAGTGCCTAAGGAAAGCTATCCGTGGCAGGACCCTCTGCCGGCCTCGAACTACAAGCCGTCGGCGGCGGACGTGGCCGCGCTGAAGGCTAAGCTGCTCAAGTCGGGGCTTTCGATTCCCGAGCTAGTCCGCACGGCGTGGGCTTCGGCCTCGTCTTATCGCGGAACCGACAAGCGTGGCGGCGCGAATGGCGCCCGCGTGCGGCTATTGCCCCAAAGCAAGTGGGCCGTGAACGATCCCGAAGAGCTCGCCAAGGTGTTGCCGGTGCTGGAGAAGATCCAGAAAGACTTCAACGCGGGCGGCAAGAAAGTGTCGCTCGCCGACCTCATCGTGCTCGGTGGCGTCGCGGCGGTGGAGCAAGCGGCGAAGAATGCCGGCCAAAACGTGAAGGTTCCCTTCACCGGCGGGCGTACCGACGCTACCGCGGAGCAAACCGACGCGGCGTCGTTCGACGTGCTCGAGCCCAAGGCCGATGGCTTCCGTAACTACTATACGGCGGGCTATCGTTTGCCGCCGCTCGAAGCGCTGGTCGATCGCGCCACTCTGCTGACGCTGACCATTCCGGAGATGACGGTGCTGATGGGCGGCCTGCGTGCGCTGGGCGCCAACGCCGGTGGTTCCAAACATGGCCTGCTCACGAAAGAGCCGGGCAAGCTTACGAACGAATACTTCGTGAATCTGCTCGATATGTCGACGGAGTGGCGTAAGTCGAAAACGGACGGGCTGTACGAAGGGGTGGATCGCAAATCGGGGGCGGTGAAGTACACGGCGACCCCGGTCGACCTCATCTTCGGCTCGCACTCCGAGCTGCGCGCCATCGCCGAGGTTTACGCCTCGAACGACGGCAAGGCGAAGTTCCTGAACGACTTCGCCAAGGCGTGGAACAAGGTCATGATGGCCGATCGTTTCGACGCCCGGTAATCACTTCGCAATGGGCCCACCGTTCTCTTTGAGGGCGGTGGGCTTTTTTTATTCCGGCTTCTTCAATTTCTGAATCTCTTCGAGGGCCCGGCGAAGCAGGTCCGCGATCGCCTTCTTGGTTTTTTCCGTGGGGGCCGCGAACGTTTTCAGCTCCGCCTTGATGGCGTGGAATACGCTACGGATCTCCGAACGCTCATCGCCTTCGAAGGGCTCTGCCTTTTCGGACGCAAGCTTGGCGCCCGCCTCTTCCAGCTTTTGGAGAATGGAGGCGGCGACCTCACGGTTTTCGTCGAGGTGCGCTTTGCCTTCGGGCGTGATCGAATACTGCTTTTTGTCGTCCTGAGTTTTGGTCGCCAACCAGCCCGTCTCTTCGAGGTAGGTGAGGGTAGGGTAGATCACGCCGGGGCTCGGGGCGTACTGCCCGGAAGACTTGGCCTCGATGAGCTTGATTATCTCGTAACCGTGCCGCGGTTTTTCTTCGACGAGAAGCAGCACCACGAAGCGAAGATCGCCGTGGGCGAGCAAACGTTTCATCGCGGTCGAGGCACCGCCGTGCTCGTGCTGATCCCCGTGACTGTGACCATCTCCGTGGCCATGCCCCCCACCGCGGTGACCGTGACCATGTCGTCCGTGGGGGTGAAAAAAAGAGAACGCGGGATGGCTGTGGTGGGATCGCATAAGTTCCTCCGATATATCTAAATACAGGATGTCAGATATATCGAATTAGATCAATATCGATATATCTAAATATCGGGTGATTGGCCTAAGCGTTTGAAATACTTTAACTTAAATCCAGTCTTATTCTTCCATCAACTGGTCAACTAACTGTTTTGCCAGGTCGAGGGCGTGGCCGTTCGTGCCGTCGGGGTCTGTGGGGTCTTCGAGGCGGGCGCGCTGAAACCAGAAATGATTCGCCTCGGGGTGCGGGCCGACCACGCCCACTTTTCCTTCACCCAGCGGCGCGATGACCGCGGCGGGAAGGCCGTTGCTTTCGTACGTGGCCAAGACCTGCGCGTTCTCGTGCGATGCCAGCTCGAAGTGGGGGCCGTCCTGAAAATAGATCCAGCGCGACTCGCCTCCCCAGATCACCTCGACCACGGCTTCCTTCAAACTCTTCACGCTGGCCTTCGGAGATCCGATCCACTGATCCGCGATTCCCGGCAGCAGACCGAAGCCCCACCCCGCGGTGTCGGCGGGCGCGTTAGCCGGCCACTCCGGCTTACCGGCGACGTAGCCACCGAGGCACGTTCCATAATACCGACCACCGTCACGCACCCAGCTCATCAACACGTCTTTACCGCCGAGCTCTTCTTCCAGCTGCGCACTCGCGCTCGCGGCGTCGCCATCGCCGCCGGGCTGGGCGTAGAGCGCGGCCGTGCGCAGAGTTGCGAGCGACAAAGGCAGTTCTTCTTTTGGTCCCACGAACTTTACCTCGAAGCCGTGCTTCGTGGATTTCAGTACGTCGGCGATCGCCTCCGCGCAGCCGGGGCATCCGGCCTTTGGCCCTCGGTACACCAGGGCGAGCGGCGCGGCCTCTTCCGCCATCCCACTCGCGGGAAGCGAGGAAACGAAAATGAAGAAATAGCGCAAGGCGGTATTTATTTTTTTCATGTGCCACAAAGTAACGGAAGAAAAACATTAAGTGCGAAATAAAAATTCGAACGTGAGATCAAAAGAGTGCGCGTCAGCAGTAATGGGCGTTAGATGCACTGCGAGAGGTACGCGGATGGAGTGGAAGTACGATGCGGTGATAGTCGGGTCGGGGCCGAACGGACTTGCGGCGGCCATCACGCTGGCGCGGACGGGACGAAAAGTTGTCGTGCTCGAGGAGCAGCAGACGCTAGGTGGCGGAGTGCGATCCGCCGAGCTGACTTTGCCCGGATTCGTGCACGATGTTTGTTCGGCGATTTATCCCATGGCCGCGGGCTCCGCGTTTTTGCGCGGTCTACCGCTCGAGGCGCACGGCTTGAAATGGATACAGCCGTCCGTGCCATTGGCCCATCCGTTCGAAGACGGCACGACCGCGTTCTTGCATCGTTCGCTCGACGAGACGGCGCAGGGGCTGGGCGAAGATGGTGACGCGTACGCGCGAATGATGCGGCCTTTCGTGGCGCAGTGGGAAGAGCTGTTCGCAGCCATCTTGCCAGCACCGCACCTGCCGCGGCACCCGCTACTCATGGCCCGGTTTGGTTTGAAGGCCTTGCAGTCGGTGGAAGGGCTCGCGAAGTCACGATTTCGCGGAAGCCAGGCGCGAGGTCTGCTCGCCGGTTTGGGCGGCCATTCTTTTTTGCCGTTCGACGAGCCCGCGTCGGCGGCGATCGCGCTGGTCCTCGGAATTGCGGGCCACGCCGTGGGCTGGCCCATCGTCGAAGGCGGATCCCAAAATTTAACGCGCGCCCTGGCGTCTTACTTCGCCTCGCTCGGCGGAGAAGTTCGCTTAGGCT
Source organism: Bdellovibrionota bacterium (assembly GCA_041736915.1). Classification (GTDB taxonomy): domain Bacteria; phylum Bdellovibrionota; class FAC87; order UBA2466; family UBA2466; genus JBGSST01. The sequence continues at coordinate 9,490 of JBGSST010000430.1, read as the reverse complement.
GCAAAGTGCGGGACGCGGGCGATCTCCCCCCGTCGAGATCGGTCTTTTTGGATCTGGCGATTCCGCAGGTGCTGTCACTCGTGGGGGATAGGCTTCCCTTTCGCTATCGCCAAACGTTAGAAAGCTGGAAGCTCGGGCCGGGCGTTTTCAAGATCGACTTCGCCCTGAATGCGCCGGTGCCGTGGAAAGATCCGGCGGTCGGCCGCGCGGGTACGGTGCACCTGGGGGGAACATTGGAAGAGATCGCCGCCCACGAGAAAGCGGTGAGCGAAGGGCGGGGGACCGATCGTCCGTACCTTCTCATGTCGCAGCCGACCACATTCGATCCTTCGCGGGCGCCCGCGGGGAAACATACCGCCTGGGCTTACTGCCACGTGCCGCGCGGTTCGGACATCGACATGACGGAACCGATTCTGAAACAGATCGAGCGTTTCGCGCCGGGCTTTCGTTCAACGATCGCCCACCAGCACGTGATGACGCCGCAAGGGTTCGAGCACCACAACGCCAGCCTTCCGGGCGGAGACATCAGCGGCGGCCTACCAACTCTGGCGCAGGTGGCCCGTCGGCCGGTGGTCATCGCCCCTTACGCGTTACCCCTTTCCCACTGGTACCTCTGCTCTTCCTCCACCCCTCCGGGATCGGGAGTGCACGGATACTGCGGTTTCAACTCTGCCCAGTTCGCCATGCGCGACGGCGTTTAGCCTCAAAGCTCACCCCAATGGGGGAGAAATTCTCCTGACTATTCCAGGGGATAGCGCTTCGCGTTAAATTCAGTAGAATCAAGATACCGAGTTTAAGGAGCCCCCATGAAACAGTTTAAATCGCGTTCTGGTTTTACCCTGGTCGAGCTGGTCATCGTCATGGCCGTGATCGCCGTGGTCTTGGGGGTAGTGATTCCCAACTTGCGCGGCATGCAGGCCGAGTCGCAGCTGAGCAAAGTGGAAGGGGACTTGAACACGATCAAGGCCGCCCTGGTGTCGTACCAGAAAAACAACGAGGGGCAGCTGCCGCCAAACATTCACGCCGCGCTGCTGGCTGCGAGCCCGCCGATCATTACCGAGATTGTTCAGGACCCGTTCAACACCGACACCGGAACGGGAACCTACGGCTACACGGTACTGGGTGACGGCGACGCCGGCCTAGTGTGGGTGGTCTTCTCGAAAGGCCCCCGGGCCGACACTCTGGGCACGGCGTACGACGACGCGAGCAACACGTTCTTGTACTCCGGCAGCGGAAAAGCCATCTCGAACGTGAACGTCGTCAAGACGCCGTAACGGTCGCGTTCCCCCTGGCCACCGTCGGTATTCACCTGTCATCCTCCCAGAGAACACGGGGAAATCGGCTGACAAATTTCGTCACTCCCGCACCTCCGTAGCCGTAAAACGGCATTGCCCGATTCTTGCTCTTACTAGGCGCATTACGGAACGTGTGATCTGGAGGACGACCATGAAAGGTTTGTTGCTGGCGCTTGGCCTTTTGTTAGGCACGACTTCATACGAAGCCAACGCGTGTGGCTTGCATACTTGCGACGTGAGTATCAACGTCGGGTTTGTCGGCGCAGGAAGCCGACCATTTTTCTATGGAGCCCCGCCCGTGTACGGGCAAGTGGGCGGATTTTACGGCCCCGGCGCCCGCGCCTTCCGGCGTTCGTTTCGCTTACGCAATCGCGCCGTTCGCGCGGCGATGAACGGAAATTTTGGACGGGCGGCCCGCTTGAGCTACCGTTCCCAGGCGGCCTTTGCCCGCGGCGTGAATCGCGGCGGCGGCTTCTTCGTGCGTCCGTACTGGATGTAAAATAAAAAAGCGCACAACTAAGAGGCTAAAACCTCGAAATTGCGCGCTTTTTTGGCGGGGCGGACGGGACTCGAACCCGCGGCCTCTTGCGTGACAGGCAAGCGTTATAACCAACTTAACTACCGCCCCGTGGGAACACGGCAAATTACACGATCACCGCACCATTTCATCAAAAATCTTCTCGAGGGCCCCATCGAGGTCGGTGCCCCGGCCGATATGCACGGGGGAGGTTTGGAAAACAGTGCTGCGAGGGGCGATTAGCCAGTTGAATCTCTCGCTCAAAGACAGCTTTCCGAGGTCCCCGGCGGCGGGGCCGCCCTGGCACGTGGTCACGATGGCTTTGGCCGCGGCCTGGATCGCGTCGATGTCGGTTTTGGGATCCAGCGCGAGGATCTTCTTCTCGTCGATGTGCAGCTTGGCCTTCAAATAGCGCAGTGGCGCGCACCAGAGAATGACCCCCACGTTCACGAACTCTCCGCGCTCTACGCGAGGAACGGCGCGAATCACCGCGTAATCATACGTGTGTTGTTCTGGCACGAAGGGCCTCCTGAACGAAATTTTTGGATGCCGCGAGACGCCGCGTGAAGAATTCGAGATAGGCGGCGCGGTGGGCGTCGATACTCGAAAAGGTCGCCTCGCCCTCCAGCCACTCTTCGGGAATGGACTGAACGATCTTCGCCAGTTCGGCGGGGGTGATCTTGGCTTTCACCTCGGCGTCGACTTTTTCCAAATCCACGGCCGTTTTGAGAAACACGTGGTTTTTGATCGTGGAAAAGGGCGACTCAGCCTTCTCCGCCGCGGTCGGCCAGTTGTAATGAAACACCAGCGCGGCGCCGTGATCGATGAGGTGAAGCTTCTTGTGCCACATAAGCATGTTGGTGTTTCGCACGGTGCGGTCGACGTTCATGATGAAGGCATCGAACCAAACCACGCGCGCGGCCATTAACGGGTCTATCGTATCCACGATGGGATCGAAGGTGATCGATCGGGGCAGGTAGTCCATCGCGATGTTCAGTCCCCCGCTGGCGCGAATCAGCCGTTGAATCTCGGGGTCGGGTTCGGACCGCGCCAGATCAGACTCGAGCTCCGCAAAAACCAGCTCCGGAACGGGCAAACCCACGAGCTTGCCTAGTTGCCCGGCCACGAGTTCGGAGATCAAAACCTTCTTACCCTGACCAGCCCCCCGGAACTTCAGCACGTAAAGGCCCTGATCGTCCGCCTCGACGATAGCGGGCAGCGACCCCCCTTCGCGTAAGGGGGTGATGTAACGGACGACGTGAACGCTACGCAGGCTCATAGGTGTAATTTACGCAAAGCCAACCCAAAACGCATGTGGCAAGATTCGGTTCCAGTGGAATACCAGCTTCGAGATTACCAAAAAAACGCGGTGGAAAAGGCCGTCCAGTTTTTCAAGCGCAGTAAAGAGCCGGCCGCGGTGGTGCTGCCCACCGGGTCGGGCAAGAGCCTCGTGATTGCCGAGCTGGCCCGTATCGCCCGGGGCCGCGTGCTGGTTCTCGCCCACGTGAAAGAGCTGGTCGAGCAGAACTACGAAAAGTACGTCAGCTATGGCCTGAGCGCGGGGATCTTCTCGGCGAGTCTCGGTAAGAAAGAGCGGCACGAAAAGGCCACCTTCGGCAGCGTGCAGTCGATCGCCCGAGCACCCGACGACTTCTTCGAAGACTTTTCTCTGCTCGTGATCGACGAGTGCCACCGGGTGGCCGACAGCAGCGACACGCAATATCAGGAAGTGATCCGTAAATTACAGACGTTGAATCCGGATATTCGCATACTGGGCCTAACGGCGACGCCGTATCGCCTGGGGCTAGGCTGGATCTACGAGCGCGCTCCGAACGGAGAGATAAAGTCCGATCGGCCGCGGTTTTTTAAGCAGTGCGTTTACGAGCTGCCGCTCAGCTACATGGTGAAGAACCATTTCCTGACCGTACCGGTTAAGGTGACCATTCCGGTAACGAGCTACGATTTTTCCGAGCTGTCGGAAACGGGCCGCATGTACTCTTTGAGTGAAATCGAAGAGATTTTGAAGAGCCAAAAACAGCTGACCCCGCTCATCATCAGCAACATCGTCGACATCACGGAGCGCTACGATCGCAAACGGGTGATGATCTTCAGCGCGTCGGTTCGCCACGCGGAAGAGATCCTCTCCTACCTACCGGAGGGGCAGGCGAGGCTCGTGGTGGGCGACACGGACATGTCTTCCCGCGACCAGATAGTCACTGATTTCAAAGCGCGGAAATTCAAGTACCTCGTTAACGTGTCGGTACTGACGACCGGTTTCGATGCCCCCCACGTCGACGTGATTGCGATTTTGCGTCCTACCGAGTCCAATAGTCTTTATCAGCAGATTGTGGGGCGGGGCTTACGTTTGTCGCCCGATAAGAAAGATTGCTACATCCTCGACTACACCGGCGTCGGACACGACATCTACACCCCCGAAATTAGCGACAAGCGTCCGGCAAAAGACACCGTGCCGGTCCTCGTGCCTTGCCCGGATTGCGGTTTCGAGAACACGTTTTGGGGTTACGCGGATAACGACGGGGATGTCGTCGAGCATTTTGGTCGAAAGTGCCGCGGCTCGACTCAAGACGCCCAGCTGCGCACGATTCCGTGCGGGTACCGTTTTCGTGCAAAGCTGTGCCCGTCGTGCGAGGCGGAGAATGACGTTACAGCGAAGACGTGCGAGAAGTGCTCGGCCGAAATGGTGGACGCCCACGGAAAGCTCAAACAGGCCAAGCTTTCCAAAAACTCCCACGTGCTGACCCCCGATCGGATCACCTTCGAGGAACGTAAGGACAAGAACGGTAAGTCGTACCTAGAGATTCGCTATTACGACTACGACTCAAAGTACCTCAGCGAAGCCCACTTTTTCAGCAACGCCTCGTCGATCAAGAAGTTCAATATCAACTTCCTACGATCGCACCTGAAGCGCCCCGAGCTAGCACCGGGCTTTCTCCGCCCCGCCGACGTAGTCAAATACCAAGGCTTCTTCCGCCTCCCAGCCTTCGTCATCGCCCGCAAACAAGAAAAATACTGGCGCGTGACCGAAAAGGTCTTTTCCGAAGAGCTATAACCGCCCCGCAGGTACCCGCTTCCTTTTGAAAACTTTCAAAAGGAAGCGGGTACCTGCGGGAGTTCTGGTGCGAGCAGGTCAGCCTTTGACTAGTACGTTACATCCGGCCATCGACATGCGCTTCGGGTCGAACGGCATCTCTCCGTCTTCGCCGTCGTACTTCTCTGCAAAGTACATGTGCACTTTCTTATTCACCGCGTTTCGGTGCGCCTTGGACTTAAAGACGATGAAGGCAAACACTACCGTCTCCCCGGCCTTTAGTTTGGCCATCTTCGGAAATGGCGTGCCGCCGTAAGGCATCTTGATGTCGTCCGCCACGCATTCGTAGTAATGAAGCGCGCCAAACTTCATCCAGGCGTTGCGACCCATAGTGGCCATCTTTTTATAGGCGGCCAGCTTGTTCTTTTTGACCGGAATCACAAATCCATCGACGTAATGAGCCATAGTGAATGGAATTCTACGAAGAGAAGTGGAGTATGCGAAGGAAAATCACCAGAATCCGGGAATAGTCCCCGCCGGTGAGGGGGCCAACGATTCGGTGCATTCGGCTAAGGGGCAGCTCAATCCCGCGTTCAAAGCGTTGAGGGCCTCAAGCTGGTGCGGATAGTCGTGACCAATATATTTCAAACGAAGCGTATCCGGAAATGAAGCTTCGGTCTGGTTAAGGCACCAACACCCCTTCGGATCGAGAGCCTTTTGTTTCAGGAACTGGCTCCCAAATAGCTGCTTGTGGCCCACGTTCAGCAAATAGCGATCGATTCCCCAGGCCATCAGTACTTTTTGTGAGGCGTCCCCAAGTTCGACTGCCCGCTTAGCCCACAGGAACGTTTGCAGGAAATGGTCGGGTTGATCGCCATGCTGGAATACAAGGGCTGCTGCCGCGAAGTCCTTCGCTTCTTTGAAGCACCCTTCGCCAAAAATGCTACCGACGCGTTGGCGTCGCTCACGATCACGAAGTTGAGCGCCGGGCTTAAGGGCATTACCCGGACGGTCTGCTTGGTCCGCCGCCAGGATACTTTGTAGCTCCTTCGACCGAGCCGCATACTTGGCCGCATCGTCTCGACAGGACACAAAAGCAGCTTTGGCGGTACCCGCCACGCTTTGGGGGAAAGAGGTCAGCCACACTAAGCCAACCAGTAGACGAGGGATTCTCCGCGAACGCATGTCTTTGGAGTTACTCGAATCGAGCGTCAGTTGTGGAGGGAAAGTTTCGGGTTAGGGAAAAATGGCAGACCATGCCTGCATTAAGCGCACGAAGGTACCGTTGTAGAGTGGACGACAATCGAACTTTTTGTCTTAATGGCCAAATGATCGAAGTAAGCAAAGTTCGGGAACTCGACCTCAAGGAAGCCATTCAGAAGGGGAGGTCTTCTTTCTTGTCGGCGGCCAGCGGCTTGGTAAGGGCGGGGAGTTTTCTATACGTCATTGCCGACGACGAGCATCATTTGGCGGTGTTTAACGAGGACGGCAAAGCCCCCGGGGAAGTGCTTCGGTTATTCGAGGGCGAGCTGCCGATTGAAGAGAAGCCCCGCAAAAAAGTGAAACCCGACCTGGAAGCACTGACCCTTTTGCCCGCGGATTTTCAGCCGCCGCACGGGGCGCTGTTGGCGATACCGTCGGGCTCCAAGCCTCATCGTTGCACGGGCGCTTTGGTACCCTTGGATGATCGCGGCGCGGTGGGGGCCGGGCCGGCGCTTATCAATCTAACCCACGTTTATGCCGCTCTCGAAAGGCGTTGCGGCCCACTCAACATCGAAGGCGCCGCGGTGTTCGGACCGACGCTGTATTTGCTCAACCGGGGAAACAAGAAACATCGGAACAACACGTTGATCGCTCTGGAGCTGAGTGCGTTTTTAGATTCGGTCACGACGGGAACTACCATGGATGACTCCGCTTTATTGAGTACCTGTCCCCTGGATCTCGGCGATCTGAACGGAGTTCCGCTCACTCCGACCGACGCCACTATGCTCGCCTCGGGTCACCTTCTTTTTACGGCGGCCGCGGAAGGTACGGATAGTAGCTTCGAAGACGGTGCGTGCCACGGTTCGGCGGTGGGAATAATGGATCTCTCCGGTAAGATCTTATTTCTCGAGAACGCCAACACGAAACGAAAGCTCGAGGGGATCGATGCGCGGGTGGAGGGGGAGCACGTCAATATGCTTCTGGTGAATGACGAAGACTCCCACACCCAGCCTTCGGAACTCCAGAGGGCGGCCATTTTGTTTTCGGGACGTGGTTAGAAATATGAAATTACTGATTCTCGGCAACTCGGGTTCTGGAAAGTCGACCCTTGCTCAGACGTACGTGAAAGACTTCGGGCTAGCGCATTTGGACTTGGATACATTGGCCTGGCTCCCCACCTTGCCTCCCAAGCGCCGCCCATTAGAAGACAGCCAGAAAAGCATTCAGTCTTTTGCGGAACGGCACTCTAGCTGGGTAATCGAGGGGTGCTACGCCGACCTGCTTAGTCTCTTGAGCTCGCAGTGTACTGAAATGATCTTCCTCAATCCCGGTATCGAGAAGTGCATTGAACGCTGCCGCCAACGACCATGGGAACCTCACAAGTACGCGAACAAAGCCGCGCAAGACGCTAACCTGGAGATGCTAGTCTCTTGGGTTCGAGATTACGAAACCCGACAGGATGAGTTTTCCCTAACCGCTCATCGAAGACTGTTTGATTCGTTTCGAGGGAAGAAGTCGGAGGTTAGGCAATAGTCTGCAGACCCAACTCGCCGGGGAAGCACCGGGCTTCGATCTCTATCCATCGCGCTCCCCTCACTTCATTGAAATCGACCTCTTTTCGATGTTTTTAGAGTCCCATGAAAACTTACAAACATCGCAATAAAGAACAGCTCTTCTCGGTCGTTGGCTCCTTTGGTCCGCAGGGCATCAACGCGGAGCCACTCTTCGATGACTGCGCAATTTGCCGGGAGCTAAAGGCGCAGATTGAAAGAGGAGATGTCGAGGAGGTGGTGATTGATTTGGGACTGAATACGGACTTTGGGAAATAAGGCGGCCCGCAGGTACCCGCTTCCTTTTGAAAGAAGAGACGTTCTCTTCCGGTCGTTACTCTCGACTCTCAATTTTCAACTATCAGCTCTCCTTTGATCTTTTGGAATCGGACAGCTTACAACGCCGGAGAATCGAAAGTTGATAAGTGATAGTGGAAGGTAGATGAAAAATGGCGGGGCGGACGGGACTCGAACCCGCGGCCTCCTGCGTGACAGGCAGGCGTTATAACCAACTTAACTACCGCCCCATTTAAGGGAATGGGCACCTTATTCAACGCCGAATGGGGAGTCAACCTCGCCGCTTTTTTTACTTGAGGCTGACGTTACGTTAGTCCTCAGAATGAATCCCATGAGCGCGAAGAGTCGAAAAACTTATACGGTGAAACAGGTAGCCGAGCTGTCGGGCGTTTCGATCCGAACCCTGCATCACTACGATCAGATTGGTTTGTTGAAGCCCGCTTTCACGGGAGAGAACGGCTACCGGTATTACGAAAACGAACAGCTACTCACCCTTAAGCAGATCCTTTTCTACCGGGGATTAGATATGAAGCTCGATACGATCCAACAGATCGTGGCGAGCCCTCATTTCGACAGGGCGGCGGCGCTGCGTATCCATCGCGAGCGTCTCGTGCAGGAAAACCAGAGAACCGACGCCCTGATTCAGACTATCGACCAAACCCTCGCGCATCTTGAAAGGGAACCTTCCATGAAAGAACACGAGCTGTTTGAATACGAGAAGCAAGCCATCGACCGATGGGGAATCGAAAAAGTCGAGATCAGCCGCGAGCGAACAAAAGGCTGGACCCAGACGGAGTACGACCAGGTGAACCGCGAATACGCAGAAATCCATACGGCGCTATCGTTGCAAATTTTGCTCGGAAGCCCGGTGGAGTCGAACGACGTTCAGGCACTCATCAAGAAACACTACGCGGTGGTGAGCCGCTTCTGGACACCGGATCGGAATAGCTATCCAGCTCTCGGCCGCATGTACTGTGACAGCCCCGATTTCCGCAAGGTGTACGACGTCTACCATCCCGGCCTAGCTGAGTACTTGGCGAAAGCCATGGAGCGGTTCGCGGAATGCGAGCTTGCTTAAACGCTTAGTTCATCAGCTCCGCAACGCTAGCCAGCTGAAAGAACGGGAACACGCCGTTCGCTCCCACGGGCTTGCCCATTTTGTTGTTGAGCTCGATCAACGCCGCGTCGAAGTCGGCCGCTATATTGTCGTAATTGCGCGTTCCCAGTTTGCACAAGAGCACGGCTGCCAAGCTTGCGGCAGGCGCAGAGTTGCGAATGTCGCCACCCACACGGCGAACTTCGTTTAACACCGTAAGGCGGCGCACGGTGTTCTCCGTGCCGATGGCCAAATTGGAAATCACGGCGTGGAGGAAGTCGGCCTTTTCTACGGCGGTGTTGTTGAACAAGCAGTTCACCAGTTTAGATGCCGCCACTACGTGGCCCGCGCCGCGCGGATAGCCTAGCTGGAGCAGGCGATTGTAAATGACGGAAAACTCATCCACGTTCGAAACGAGGAACGAAGCGGGTACGGCTACCGCAACGGCCGGCGCTGCATCGGGAGCAGGAGCCGCGGTCGCCG
>JBGSST010000142.1:0-5477 GCA_041736915.1 Bdellovibrionota bacterium | reverse complement strand
CCCTGCAGAAAAGGAGTCCCTCCCTTTTTGCGACTCGTCGCGCCACGTGTGTGGCAGGCGAGTTACGTGCTATCATTGCCCTATCATGCCAGGCCGCGCGCCCCAAAAAACGGTGCTGATCATTGGCGGAGGGCCCGCGGGGCTGGCAGCGGCTTACCGTTTGGGTGACCCGCACTTCGACGTGCACGTGCTCGAGGCCTCGCCGTACGTCGGCGGGTTTTCGCGAAGCTTCTCGTTGTGGGGACAAACGGTGGACCTAGGGCCCCACCGTTTTTTTACGACGAACGAACTCGTGCAAGATCTGTGGGCGGAAGTCACGGCCGGCCGGTACACGCTGGTGAATCGTAAGACCCGCATCTTTTACGGCGGCCGCTTTTTCGATTACCCGCTTCGCCCCGCGAACGTATTAACTAATTTATCGCCACGGGCGTTGATAAGCTGTCTCGGCAGTTACCTTTTCGCTAAGCTGAAATGGCACGACAGAACTCGATTCAAAGGCTGGGTGGTTAGCCGCTTTGGCGAACGCCTCTTTGACATATTTTTCCGCGGCTACACGGAGAAACTATGGGGGGTGCCTTGCGATCGGATAGACGCCGATTGGGCCGCCCAGCGCATTCGCAAGCTGTCGTTATGGGAAGCCATTAAGGCTGCGGTACTGCCCCGAAAAGGAACCCACCGGACGTTGGCCGATGTGTTTCAATACCCCCACGGCGGAGCCGGCGCGGTGTACGAAGAGATGGCCAAACGCATCGTGCAACAAGGTGGCCGAGTGCAACGAAACTCGCCGGTCCGGCGCGTGCTAGTGGAACCGACCGACAGTGGCTACCGGGCTACCGGCGTGGAGCTCGTCGACGGTACCCGACTTCACGCGGACTACGTCGTCTCCACCATGCCGATCACCGAACTGGTGAAGGGAATCGGCGTGACACCGCCCGAGGTAAAGGACGCCGCAGCGAGCCTTCGTTTCCGCAACACGATCTTGGTTTACGTAGACGTCGGAGTAGACCCCATTTTTCCGGACAACTGGCTGTACATCAACTCCGACGAGGTACGGCATGGCCGCATAACCAACTTCGCGAACTGGTGCCCTACCCTACGGAACGGGCAAGCAAACTCCATTCTCTGTCTGGAGTTTTGGTGTTTTGACGAGGATCCGCTCTGGTCGCAAAGCGATCACGAGCTGGGTGAGCTCGCCAAACGAGAGCTTCACCGTCTTTTTCCTCTTCCGGATAGTCTTGCGTTGGTACGCACTCACGTCGAGCGACTGCGGCGCAGCTATCCCGTTTACGAGGTAGGGTATCGGCTAAAGCTCGCACCGATTCGCGAGTTCGTGGACTCCATCGAAAACCTTTCCGCGATCGGCCGCTACGGTTCGTTCAAGTACAACAACCAAGACCATTCCTTGCTCATGGGAATTCTGACGGCCAACCTGATTCGCTATGAATTGCCGAAAGGTTTGTGGCACGTAAACACGGACGAAGAATATCAAGAGTCCGGCCTTGCGCACTTACCTGCAAAGCCGGCGGACCTCAGGCTTTGATTCCAGCACCGCGGTAAGTCGGCACCTTCTGCCAGAGGTTTTCACCCCGGTAGAGGTTGTAGTGGCTGAAGTACTCGGCGATTTCTCCGGCCTTGGCGCTGCGTAGGAACACCGGGTCGCCCACCTTGGGCTGGGGCGCCCCTTCATCGATCGCAAAGGGCGACTGCACCTCGCCGAATCCCTCGTCGGGCAACGGCGTAAGCCCCTTCGGCTGATAGACGCGCGGGCATTTTTCCCAGCCCGGCGCCCCGCTCGCGACGAAGCCGCCGCCGTGGCACGTAACGAATCCCACGGCGGGAATGCGCGTCACCCGTAGCATGAAAAACGACGCCGGCTCGTTGCGGTTCACCCGGTAGTAGTCGAAGAGGTGGCTCTGCAGAAATCCCGAGCCCACGGCGACTTCGGTGAGGGCGGAATCGTACGCGCTTTCGCTCAATGAACCCGAGCCGCCGCCGTTGAAAAACTCGAGCGTAATCCCCTGCTCCTTCGTCCACTCGGAGATCTCCCGCCGGCGCCGCTCTACATCCGTGCGGCTCAGCTGCTTTAACCACCACGCCACGTAGTTCATAAGCCGGCGGTACGGGCTCGAGTCGGTAAGCCCGGCGATCTGCGCCTCGTAGGCCATCACGCCAACCAGCCTCGCCTTGGAGCACGCCTGCACCTGGCGCACGAAGGCCTGGTACTTTTCGAGATCGGTAATCGGCGATCGCCGCACGCCCAGGTGACGGCCCGCCACCCGGTAGCTCACGTCCACGTCGATACACACGGGTAACTTCGCGTCCGCCGGCAGCGCCGCTTCGATTGCGTCGAGGTGAGCTTTCTCGTCGACCACGAGCGAAACTTTCAGCCCTTCGCCATGCAGCTTGGCCAAAGCGCGCAGTTCGTCGGCATCGACGCAGGGATAGGCGACGAGTAAGTCGTCTTCCCCCAATGCGGCCAGCGCTCGCGCCTCGGCCGCCGTGTAACACATCAGCCCCCGCAAAACTCCCTGCCCGTGCTCGCGCAGGTAGCGGATCAAAAATGGAACACGGATCGATTTGGTCGCGATCCTTACCGTTTTATTCGCCGAGCGGGCGGCATTGACCACGCGATCCAGATTGCGGTCGAGGGCGTCCATGTCGACCCAGAAAGAAGGGCCCGGCTCGTTTCCCACCAAACGCTGTAGCGATTCGTAGTGATGCATACCGGTTACTTGCAAACGCCCGTGATGCTGGTTTTCCACCCGAGCAGCGATCGTACGCGCTCGTCGGAGTAGTACAGGCTGTAAACGAAACCCTTTAGTCCAACCTGCAGAAGGCGCAACGTGGGGGCGGCGAACGCGGGCCAGCTATTAGCCGTGCCGGCGAGCTTCAGCACGAGGCGGGCAAAAAATGCCGGTAAGAACCCCAGCACCTGCAGTAACATTCCCAGCCCCTCCTGATCGTCGGGGGTGAGATGGGCGAAGCAACGATCGGCTTGGGCAATCACGCCCGAGCTCGCGAATGAAGGCAGCGTGGCGTTTCCTGGACAAAGGGTTTGCCCCAGCTTCTCGATTCCTTTTTTCTGCGTGCTAGTTAGCGACAACCCGCGCCTCCGATTTTACGTCTTTGCCTTCGGCGATCCAGTCCGCGGCGGCGAGAATGGACATGGCCATGATCGAAAGTGACGGATTGATTCCCGGCGCCGACGGAAACACGCTCGAGTCCGCCACGCGAATGCGGGGAAAACCGTGCAAGCGAAAACGATGGTCTACCACCGAGTCGGCGGCACTATTGCCCACGGCGCAGCCGCCCATCAGGTGGAGACCAATTGCGGTGTCGCCGATCCAGACCTCTTTGGCGCCCGTGCTCTCGTATATCTGGCGAATGGCTTTCACCCCCGCTTCCATCCGTTTGCGATCCTCGGCGTCCATCCCTTTCCGAATGACGAACTTGCCGTTGCGATTGAATCCCATTTGCCCGGGCGTCACGTCACGAATCGCCACTTCGATGCAGGCCAGATTGCGCACGCTTTGCATCCACTCATGATGCTTTGCGCCGGTGTAGGGGCACAGCATGGCTAGCCCCACGGGCGGCGCGAACACGTTCTCGAGTTTGAAGCCGCCCTCGCGAAAGCGAATATCGTCGGACTTCAGCGTTTGGAACGGCCCGCGAAACGCATCCACCGGCTCATCGTAACGGGCAAAGGTCATCAGCTGGGGGTGGCTGAAAAAACCCTTTCCCAAGTGCGGCAGCTTATTGTGGTAGCCCGAACGCCAAAGCAGCTTCGTGTTGCCGATGGCGCCCGCGGCCATCACGACGGTGCGGCCGCGAAAAGTTTCTTCACGGCCGTCGCGGAAGGTGCCGGAGATCCAGATTTCGTCCGTTTTTTCTTCGATGCGCGAGGCTTCAAAGTTGGGAATCAGCTTCAAGCCCAGCCCGATCGCGCGTTTCAAAACGGTTACCGGCATGCTCTGTTTGCTGTCGCGGCGGCAGCCGTTCAAACACTCGATACAGTCATTGCCCTCGCTCCAGGCGCAGTCTTTTTGCCCGCGCTTCAGCGGCTTGCACTTGAAGCCGTTCTTGGCGAACCCCTCTTCGAAGATCCGCGAATTTCGATTCCACGCTTCCTTGGGAATCTCCTGGATGGACAACTCCCCTTCCGCCTTCTCGTAGTGGGGTCCGAATTTGGCGGAGGAAAAGGCGGGACTACCCGAAATTTTTTGCCAGTCGTTCAGCGCGATATCGTCGAAGCGATCCAAAAGCGCTTGATTTACGATCGAGCCGCCACCCACGACCTTGGGACGGAGCAAGCCCAGCGTGGCGTCGTGATTCAGCTCGATGCCGCCGCCCCAGTAGAGCCGGCCATTGCCGTCGATCTCGTCCAAAGGATACGTCGTGCGGTCCAGCCACTCGCCGGCCTCGAGCATCAGGCACCGCCAGCCCGCCGAAACCAGCTCTTTGGCGATGAAGGAACCGGAAGGGCCCGAGCCGATAATCACGGCGTCAAACAGAGTTGGCTCTAGCGGCATGGCGGAATTATACCCCGTGACGGGAATTTCACGCCAGGCTAGCTTCGCCCCTCATGACACGTAAATTTTCGGGGAACTTTGACGCGATTGTCGTGGGCGCCGGCCACAACGGTTTAACCGCCGCGTCGTACTTGGCCAAGGCCGGAAAGCGTGTACTGGTGCTGGAAGCCAGACAAGTGGTGGGTGGAGCGTGCACGCTCGAAGAGGTGCTTCCGGGCATCCGCATGTCGCCCTGCGCGTACGTGGTGGGGTTGCTTCACCCCAAAGTCATTACCGAGCTGGGCTTAAAGGAAGCCGGCTTCACGTGGTTTCCGGCCGAGGGCGGCATGTTCGTTCCCTTCGACGACGGCAGCTCGTTGCAGCTTTGGAACGACGATGAACGGTGCGAGGAAGAGATTCGTAAGTTTTCTCCCGGCGACGTGGCCGGCTGGAAAGCGTTCGGCGCTTTGAAACGCCGCCTGCGCGACAAGATCCGTCCCGAGGGGGATGGCGACTTGTGGCTGGGGCCGCCGCCAACTTTGGAAACGATCGAGGATCGTTTGAAGGGGGATAGCGAAGCGCGGGCCCTGCTCTTCGACTGGTCGATGAACGAGCTGCTCGAAAAGTTTTTCGACGACGAGCGGATGCACCTGGCCTACATGGGGCAAGGGGTGATTGGCACGAAGGCGAGCCCATTCCAAAAGGGAACGGCATCGGTGCATTTTCACCACGCCTCCGGCCGCATGGATGGCCAGCCGGGAACGTGGGGTTACGTGAAGGGCGGCATGGGAACGGTGTCGTTCCTATTGGCCGATATCGCGCGCCGTTTGGGCGTGGAGATTGCGACCGAAACTCCGGTGGCCAAGATCCTTCCCGGAGAAGGCGTAATGCTCGAGTCCGGCGAGAAGATTTCCGCCAAGGTCGTCGTTTCCAATGCCGACCCCAACACCACGCTGAAGCTGCTGGGCC
>JBGSST010000385.1:0-2622 GCA_041736915.1 Bdellovibrionota bacterium | reverse complement strand
TCAGTGGCACACCAACACCGGTTACTTCCCCATCCGCGCGGACCTTATCGCGGACCTAGAGAAGGAAGGATTCTACGAAAAGAATCCGGCGGCCCGCACGGCCATCAGCCAGCTGAAGGCCAGCCCGGAAATTCCGGCCACCCAAGGGGCACTGCTCGGCACTTTCTCCGAATCGCGGGTGCACATCGAGTCTGCCGTGGAGCGTGTGCTGGCCGGCCAGGCCGAACCGAAAGAGGCTTTGGGCAAGGCCAAGACGTCTTCCGAAGAGGCGATGCAGCGTTACAACAAATCTGTCGCAGCCAAAAAGCCCGAAAAGAAGTAGTCTCCCCGCATGATTGAAGTGCATGGTCACCGCGGATCGCGGGGAACTCATCCTGAAAATACGTTGGCTGCTTTCGAAGAGGCCTTTAACTCTGGCGCCCAGGCGATGGAGATCGACACGCAGCCGACGGAAGATGGCGTCGTCACCGTGTTTCACGACTTCTCGCTGACCGAGCGGGTTTGCCGACGCGGGGGCTGTAGCCCCTTTCGGGAGATGAAGGTTTTCGAAACGCCCTGGTCTGAAATGAAAACCTGGGACGTAGGCTCGGTGCCACAACCCAAGTTTCGCAGCCAAACCTTGTCGCAGCAAAGAATTCTGACCCTCGATGAGGTGTTGGGCTGGCTAACGAAAAAGCGCCCGCCATTCGCCCTCAATATCGAGATGAAGGTGTGGCCCCAGTGGAAAGACCCTTTCGTGGCGCGCTACACGGCTAACGTACTAGGGCTCATCGAAAAGTACCGCGCGTTTACGCGCGTGCTGTTGCAGTCCTTTGATCCCCGTCCCCTGATGCAGGCCCGCAAGGCAATGCCGCGGCTGCCCATCTCGCTCCTGTTCGAAAACAAAGTTGATTTCGTGGCCCAGGCCCGCCGAGTGGGAGCCACGCACATCGGCCCCTCGTTCGAAATGCTGAGCGATGAAGAGATTATCAAAGCCCACAACGCGAAGCTGAAAGTGATTCCGTACACGGTCAATGACGTGAAGGATTGGGACCGGCTGATTGCCTGGAAGGTAGACGGCATCATCACCGATTTTCCGCGCCAGCTGGTGAAGCACATCGGGAATAACGAACGGGCTCCGAGTTAAAAAAGCGCCCGTCGAAAAATCGACGGGCACCCCGCATTACTTCTGTTCGACGACCGGAGCCGGCTGAGATTCTGCGGCCGGCGCTTCGATCTTAGCCGCTTCTTTTTTCATCTCCTTGTTGTGCTTGTGGTGGCGGCGTCTGCCTTTGCGCTCGCTCTTCTCCACCTTTTTCACCTCTTCGACCTTGGCCGTGGGGGCCGCCGAAGCGTCGGTGGCGGGGGCTACCGGCTCATCGCCGAAGACCGGGCCGGCCAGTAAAAGGCCGGTAATTAGTCCGAAAACCAGCTTGGAAACCTGCCCATTTGGTACGTTTTTCATGTGTTTCTCCTGCCTCCTTCGAGGCGCTATCGACTTCCTAAGCCTTAAAGATGCAGGTAGGCGGCCACAAGTTTTCATTCAGTAATTCAATGATTTATGTAAGTCATGCCAGTTGAGTGGGGCAGCCTGTCCCACCTTCCAGCTGGCCCCTTGGAGACGGTGGTTCCAAAACGCCCCACTTCCCCCTTCCTTCCGCTTTCGCAATGCGTTATAACTACGGCTCCCCGAAACGTTTATCCCGAAACCCTATGGCGAACCGACTCCGCAATTGGATCGTGCTGACCTTGCTGCTGGCTTCGGCCGTGGTGCGCGCGTCGAGTGATTGCGACCGGCTCAACGCCCGGTTTCTGGTGACCTACCAATCCCAGTTCTCGGTAGCGGTACAACGCGAAGTTTTCTCGTGTGACGAGCCAGCGGACAAAACGTTCCTCGTCGCGCAGGCGATCGACGACCTGCACGAGGCGGACGGTAAGCGCCTCTTTTACGAGTCGGCTCGACGCCTCATCCATCGCACCGTGATCGCTTCGGCCCACTCTCCGGCCTGCGGCAAACGGGTGGCGGCCACCATGGGAGCCAAGAACACCCTCACCCTGTGTGAGCCGTTCTTCAAAGTGGGCCGCGTTCGGCGGGCCGCCCTGTTGTTTCACGAAGCGTCGCACGGCCGCGACAAAGATCCGGGCCACGTCGTCTGCACCCAAGGGGAGTCGAAGGGCGAAAAGATTTGCGATGAAACTCTAGGCGAAACCTATGACGGCAGCGGTCACAACTGGGAAGCCCACTTCGCCCGTTACCTTTTCCAGAATAGCCCCGACGAGATCGTGCGCAACGAAGCCCGCGCGCACTTGTCCTTTCTGCTCGACCACCGCATCAATGGTCTCGACGAGGCCGCCAAGAACGCCTGGCTGAAGTAGCGTTACTCTTCGTCCCTCCCTTGATATAAAAATCTTTGGGGTGACTTATGAAGCCAGTGGCGATTCTGGGCGGGGTTAGAACTCCCTTTGCCCGCATGGGGACCGACCTTTCGGACCTGAACACTTTAGAGATGATGACCGAGTGCCTGGGTGGCCTCGTGAAAAAGTTCGAGCTGCGCAATCAGCAGGTAGGCGAAGTCGCTCTCGGCACCACTTTTTATCATCCTTCCAACTGGAACCTAGCGCGCGAAGCGGTGCTGCGCAGCG
>JBGSST010000467.1:0-10950 GCA_041736915.1 Bdellovibrionota bacterium | reverse complement strand
GCGCCTACCGACACCGTTCCCGCCACGTCGGCGTCCGCTTCGCAGGCGAATTCGTTAGCCGCCCGGGCTCCCGCTCCCGCTTCAGCACCGGCCGCTTCCGAAACCGAGCGAGCGGAGCCAATCCTGGATGCGGACACCTCTGAGCTGGAAGCCGAAGACAACCGCGACACTGTCGCCGTCAGCAGCGCCGCGATTATGGCCCCGCCGGTCGCGCCGGAGAAACCCGCGCCCGCAAGCGAAGAAACTTTCAATGGCGGCAGTAAGCTGTCCCAGGACAATCTAGAAGCGGCTCGGGCTAACCTGCGCACCAAAGAGCGCCAGCTTTCGGAACGCCGTCAGCCTAAAGAAGCCGCGACGGAAGAGAGTCGTGAAACCGAGACCACGCCGCAGGCTGGAGTCGAAGTCGCTCCGCCACCGGCCGTGCCCGCGCCGACCGGCAAACGCTACGCCACCGATACTCCCGAAATTGCCGCCGAACGTCTGCGCTTGATGGAGAAAGAGCGGGAGTTCGAAGCACGCCGCAATCGGCGGGCGGAGCCCGAAAAACGCCAGCCCGCGCCGAACGAAGGCGAAAGCTCATCGGGAACGGCCCCGGAGCCGCTGGGCGATCGCTCCATTTTTCCGGTGCGGGTCGCGGCCCAGCAGAATCCAATTGGCACCTGCCAGCTGACTATCGCCAGCGTGGCGAGCCGGCGGTGGCCCGGTCAGGTCACCCGCGTGGCCCGCGCCGATATGCCCTCGCAGGACGTCCCCCTCGACCGTTAACGCTCGTTCGCTTTTTCCGCAGGCCCCGCCGACAACCAATTGACTCAACGCGCTATTTCGCGTCAGGGTTGATTTTCGCTTATTGGGATAGGGGTTTAAAATGAATGTGGTCGCAGGTCTTATGTTGCTGGTGGTTCCCTTAGTCGCGGGGGCCATCGTCCTCCCAAACTGCTCTCAGGAAATAGCCAACTTGAAATCAACCACACTGCCCCTAGGCGCCATCTCGTTCGACAAAATCGATCCCAAGGGTTTCCCTAAAGCCATCTTCGAAGGGCTGCGGGAATCGAAGGCCCGCGTGGAGGTGATCAAAAAGAACGCCGAAGCCCCGACTTTCGCCAACACGATCGAAGCGCTCGAGGCCGTGTCCGAGCCGATGGATCAGCCGGTGACGCTGTTTCATCATTACAAGTCGCTACTCAACTCCGACACGATCGAACGCTACTCGAAGCGCATCGACCCGATTCTTTCCCGCTTCAATAGCGGCCTGTTTACCGATGAGGTTTTGTTCAAGCGCGTAGAGGCCGTGTACAACGCGCGCGAATCGCTCAAGCTGGACACCGAGCAGAAAACGTTGCTCGATCACACCTACCGCGCTTTCGTGAAAAGCGGAGCGAAGCTGTCGCCCGATCAGAAAAAACGTATCGTCGATATCGGCAGCGAACTTTCCTCTTTGACCGAAGTTTATAAAAAGAACGTCAACGATTCCACGAACGGCTACTTGCTGCACATCACGGACGTGAAAGAGCTGGCGGGCCTTCCGGAGTCGGCTCTGGGCGCCGCCGAAGCGCAGGCCAAACGCCGCGGGCTCGAAGGCTACGCGTTCACCCTGCAGGCGCCCAGCGTGATGCCCATGCTGACCTACGCCGATAACCGCGAGCGCCGCAAAGAGGTTTGGGCCGCGTACTCGTCGCGCGCCCTCGGCGGCAAACACGACAACTCGGGCACGCTCCTGAAGATCGCGCAGCTTCGCGCGGAGAAGGCCAAGCTGCTGGGCTTTGCCTCGCATGCGGATCTCGTGATGTCGGACCGGATGGCCAAAAAGGCGTCCAACGTCGAAACTTTCCTAGAGGATCTCGCGACCACCTACCGCCCGCATGCGGAGAAAGACATCGCCGAAGTGCAAGCGATTGCCCCGCACCCGCTCGAAGCGTGGGACTTTGCGTACTACTCAGAAAAGCTGCGCGAGAAGAAGTACAACTATAAGTCGGAAGACCTTCGCCCGTATTTTCCGCTGAAGCAGGTACTGAAGGGCGCCTTCTACGCCGCGAGCAAACTTTACGGCGTTCAGTTCAAGCCGCGCACGGATCTTCCGGTGTGGGACCCGACGGTCACCGCCTTCGAAGTGCTCGATGCCAAGGGGCAGCACTTAGCGGTTTTCTACCTCGATCCGTTTCCGCGCGAGCCGAAACGCCAGGGCGCCTGGATGACCGACGTGAAAGGTCCCGGGATCTTCGGTGGTCAATTGCGCCGACCGCACGTGATCAACGCCGGAAACCTCACCCCGCCCGTAGGCAACGCCGATGCGCTGCTGACGATGGATGACGTGACGACGGTATTCCACGAGCTGGGCCACGGCTTACACTCGATGCTCACCCAAGTGCGTACCGCTTCGCTAGCGGGCACGAACGTGGCGTGGGACTTCGTGGAGCTGCCGTCGCAGTTCTTCGAAAACTTCGCGTTCGAAGCCGAGGTGCTCGACGTGTATGCCCGCCACAAGGATACCGGCGAGCGGATCCCGAACGAGCTCATCGAGCGCGTGATCAAGGCCAAGCATTTTCAGGCGGGTTACCGCGGTCTCCGGCAGGTGCTGCTTTCGCGGCTCGATCTCGCGTGGCATTCGCAAGACCTTACCGGCGTAGAGGCCAGCCAGGTCGAAGCGTGGGAAGAAAAGGTGACGGCCCCCTACCGCGTTTTCCCGCGGCCCAAGGGAACGTCGATCTCCACCACCTTTAGCCACATCTTCGCCGGCGGTTACTCCGGTGGATATTACAGCTACAAGTGGGCGGAAGTTCTGGCGGCCGATGCGTTCGAGGTTTTCGAAAAGAATGGCGTGTTCGATCCGGCCACCGCGAACCGATTCCGTACCACCGTGCTCGAGCGCGGCGGCTCAATCGAAGCCGACGAACTTTATCGGCTGTTCCGCGGCCAGGCCCCGGACCCGAAAGCGCTGTTGCGTAGCGAAGGGCTAGGAACCAGGTAAGGCGGTCACTTTTTCGTGGGCACGATGGAGCCGGTCTCCGAGGCCAGGTCGAAAACGATCTTGGCCTCGCCACGCTGGAGCTGGCGCTTTACCTGCTCGACCTTGCTGGCCAGCAAGGCTTCCTGCACGCCATAGTCGGTACCTTCGCGGAATATGAACGCCTTGATGAGCTGCTCTAACGTTTCGGGGGCGAGCGCCTCGTAGGGCACCTCCACGCCTTCCTCTTCCACTTTCTGCGGAACGGGCTTAGCGAACGCGGGCCGCGCGGCTTTCAGCGGCCGGCCTTCCTCGTCGGTAAGTTGTGAGAACTCGTCTTCCACGAAGCCCACTCTAGTATAGGTAGGCGGTTACCGCACTACCGTACTCAGTAGAGACGGCCTGTCGCATTTAGCGCCATTTTGCCGAAAGGCGACGGCACGATTTTTCTGTAGGCGCGCTGAAAGGCGCGAACCGAAGCGCCGATGTTGGCCAAACTTCGCGAGTAAGCGGCGAGGGTAAGCCCCTGGGTGCCTTGGCTCTTGTGAGCGTTATGGATGCCTACGATGCCGTAGCCGTCGCTGGTTTTAACGAGGATGGGGCCGCCCGACGCGCCGGCAAATGCCCCGCAGTCGTGATGGAAGACTGAACTATTTACGACCGAGCGCACGCGGCAAACGCGGTCTACCGAAAGCTGATCGCCTTGGCGGCGATCCAAAGAAAACCCGGGCAGTAACACGGCCGCATTGTTCCGCACGCCGTCGTTGAGCAGCTCTAGCGGCTCGGCCAGCTCCGACGGAACGGGATGCTCCAGCTCGAGAAATGCCCAATCGCCGTCACGGGGGCTCAGCTCCCCTTCCCACTCCCCACTCCACACCCTTACGGCGCGCGCGCGAAACCCTTGGGCCAGCTCGAACATCGTGGGCACTGCGGGATTCAAGTTAAGTGAATCAATTCGTGCGATGCAGTGGGCCGCGGTTAGTACGAAACGTTCGTGCACGAGCGTGCCGGTACAAAGGCTGCGCGTAGTCTCGCGCGTCCCCGCGCGATGGTACACGCGGCCTACCGCGGGAAACTCGGCAGGATGCGCGAACTCACGACGATCCGCTCCGAACACGTTCCCGTGCGCCGAGGAGAGACAAAGGGCGAGGCCCAAAAAAAATGTGATCTGAAACTTCAAGGGAGGTCCCCAGAATACCAGAACTGGCGCTGCGATTGCATTCCTAAGCTGTGACTCACTTTAGGAAAGGAAGTCGCAATGCGTAACGCACTTAAGTTTTTCTCCGTGGTAGGCCTACTAGGATTCGCCGCCTGTTCTAACTCTCCAGAACCGGTGGCCACCACCGAACCCGCTGAAGTAAATGACACCATCGCCACCAGCCGGGAAAGCACCGCTTCTCCGGCTATCGATCGGCGTTCGTCGGAAATGTTCGAAGATCGCGGTACCAGCTCGTCGGGAATGGAAGACGGGCGCAGCTCGCACGACGCCCACATCAAGCGGGATCGCGTGGTGAATCCACGGCTATCGGGTACCCCCCGAACCCCGTCCGCCCCGGCGCCGGCTCCGCAGTCGGGAAGCGCAAAGAGCCCGGGCCGCAATACCGTGACGGGACCGTAAATAAAAAAAGGCCCGCTCCAATGGAGCGGGCCTCTTCAATTCGTTGCCGGGCGTTTCCGCCTAGGACTTATGCGCGTCGGGCAATGACCGGAGCAAGCCGGGTTTTCTGGTGCAGCGCACGGGCATCCACCGGATAGAACATCGGGCGAATGGCGAGCCGGAAGTCGTGGTACTCACGTTCGGCGTGGTTGCGCTGATAGCCGTAGCTCTTCTGAATGAGCATCACGAGGCCTTCGAGATCTTCACGTAGCGCATCCACTTCGCGGCGGGTGAACTTTCCCCACTTCGTCATGATCCGTTCGCGAACTTCCGACCAGCGTTCCTGCATTAAAAATCCATTCATCGAGCACATCCTTGTTTAGGGAAAAAATATTCCGAGCAACTCGACTCCGGAGAGGTCCTGAAACGAAACGGCGGCCAGCAGTCCCATTCCGATCACGAACGGATAGCCGAGAAAGAATATCCCGCGCTCACCGCTATCCAGAATTCCTATGAGTTGTTTCACCCTTACAGGATGCGGCATTTCAATGAATAATAAAAATATATAATAACTATCTGATATATAGTTATTTTGAATGTATAACTATAATCATCTCTTCTATTTCTATACGACCGTGAAATCACAGGGAGTTACGGCGGCGGCCAAACATCTGCGAATCAGCCAGCCCTCCCTGAGCAGCCAGTTGAAGACGCTGGAGGTAGCCCTGGACCTGCGCTTATTCCGCAAAGTGGGGCGGGTGAACGAGCTTACGGAAGCGGGCAACGTGGTGTTTGGTTACTGCCGCCAGATGTTCGAGCTGTCGGAAGAGCTGCAGGAAGTGCTCGCCAAAGAGGTGCCCTCGGTCTCTCGCCGCATTCACATCGGCGTATCCGACGAAGTGGACCGGCCTTTCGTCGCCGACATCGTGAGTCTCTTCCTGAAGAAACACGGCGCCGGCGTACGCCCCAAAGTGTTCGTGGTATCGGGTGATCGCGATCGGCTCGTGGAGCGGCTACGGTTTCGCGAGCTGGATGCCGTGGTAACCGAGCAGGCGACCACCGATCCGGACCTGAAGAATCTGGAGAAGGCCGAGGTACCGGTGGTACTTACCTGCTCGCAGCGCTGGAGAACGAAATCAAAAACGGAAAAGCTCAGCGCCTCCGACGCCATCGATCGCATCGAAAGCCGCGAAGACATTCAGTGGGTGATGCCGTCGGCGAAGTTCAAGCTGAGATCAGAAATCGATCGCTTCTTCGAGGACAATGGCCTCACCGGCCGCATCGTTTTCGAGAGCGACGTGATGGCGTCGCTGGTTCGCTCGGTGAGTGACGAGATCGGCTTAGCGTTTCTTCCTCGCCTGTACGTGGATCGGGAAATTCGCGAGCGCACCTTGAAAGTGTTGGGACCGCCGCAAGGTTATTGGAAGTACCGCGTGTGGCTCGCCAGTCACGGGCGCAATCAAAACGATCCGCTGATGCAAACTCTCGCGGCTTCGTTTCGCGAAGTGTGCGCGCACGCGAGCTAAAGCCCTTAAATTAATAAAGGTGTCTATTTGGCAGGGGAACGGCTACGGTGGGTTCCGTTACTGACCCGTCTGATGACCTCTGGGCAAGTGCTCCGTCCCGTCCTCTCTCGGCAATCTAGTTCCATAATCAAGGACTCTGTAAATAAATGACTAAGAAACTCTACGTGGGCAATTTGCCCTATTCCTTCACCGAAACCATCTTGGGCGACACGTTCGCTCCCTTCGGAAAAGTGATCTCGTCGCGGCTAATCACCGATCGCGAGACCGGCCGTTCCAAAGGATTTGGTTTCGTGGAGATGTCGAGCCCGCAAGAAGCGGACGACGCGATCTCCAGCCTTAACGGCTCGGACGTCGAAGGACGCGCGTTGACGGTTAACGAGGCTCGTCCTCAGCCGGCTTTCAATCGCGGCAGCTTCTAAAGCCCGATCTTATTTTTCTTTGAAAGCGGGATCGCCTTATGGCGGTCCCGCTTTTTTTATTTCAGGCTCGTGAGGTCTTTGCGGACGGCATCCACGCCCGACACGTGCTTGGCCGTGAGGGCAATGTTGTCTTGGGTCGACTTGATGTGCCCTTCCACTACCGTAACGAGCTTGGAGATGGAGTCGATCTGATCGCGGGTTTTAGTGGCGAGCCCCTGCAGCTGATCCTTGATCGACATCAGGTTCTCTTTGTCGCCCAGCAGCGTTTTCGCGTCGGCCGTTAGGTTGGACACATCCTTGTCGAGGTTCTGCTTTACCTGCACCAGACTAGTCGCGGCCTTGGCAATGGCCTTCGCCTTATCGGCTATCCCGCCCAGATTCCATTCCGCTAGCGCCATCGTCGCGCCGCCGAACAGCGCCCCCACGGTGAACAAGGTCGCCAGCATTCCCAAAACGAAAGAGCCCAGATGAAAGTTTTTCATCGCACGAGCGTACGGCGCACCGGCAAGGGAATCAAGCCACGCCAGCCTTCCGTTTCCAGCGCGGCTTCCGGCTCCGCGTTCACGCCAAAGGCGCTGAAGCTGAACGCCATCATGACGAGGGCGAACAAGTGCAGCCCCAGGAAGAAGAAGATTCCCAAGTGCAGACCGATGATGCTCACTAACGTTAGTTTGCGCAGTCGCGGAAACCACATGCCCACGGGGTAACCGCACTCGACCAACAAGGTGCCCCAGCCCGCTAGCTTGGCGAGTAACGGAAAGCGGGCGAGCCACGTAAAATCGCCGTGCGCGTATACCGGCAGCAGGAGCGATCTCCAGATGGCCTCGCCATTCCACCACTGAATCCCCGCTGCCTTGTCGAGTCCGCACGCGAGGTACGCGATCGACAAGTGCAGCTGTAAAATCCGGAGCGACACGCGGGCCTCCGCGGAAGGTTCACTTTCCGTGCGGCCGCTGGCCACGTCGAGCGAGTAAGCGGCCCCCACCGGCATCCACAAAAAATAGAACAGAATAATGCTCACGAAGGTATCGAGTCCGTAGCTCGACACGTGGCCCGTGCTGAGCGTGACGTGACACAGCCATAGCAGAACGGCCGCCATCCGCGTGTGGCGACCTAGCAGCAAGGAAACTACCGCGTAAAGGTAGAGCGCCGCCAACCCGGCCAGGATCGTCATCTCAGTGACGCCAAAGCGCGCGAACCAGTTCGCCAGCTCGTAGATGCCGGGCACGGGCGAGTTATCGAACTGGGCCCGCAGCGCCCCCTGCAAAACGCCGTCGCTGCCGTAGATCTCTAAAAAGTGCGGCGCCACGAAGTAGGCTTGCACGAGCAGAATCAATGCGGTGGCAATCCTAAGCACCGCCAACGGCTTGGCGCTGGCGGGCTTGGTCCAGAACGAGTTCCAGTCGGCGATTAGTTTCTGTTTCACGGTTTTCTCCGGCGTTCGAACTGGGCGACGTAGTCTTCTTTCCAGCTCATGGTTTGGCCGGCGCGGTACTCGGCCATCGTGGGAATCTGATACTCGTCGAGCACGAAGCGTACTTTGGTTGCCGCCGGATACTTGGCGAGCACGCGGCCCGACCACGAAGCGGCGATCGAACGTCGAACTGGCTCGTTGTCGATCTTGTTGCGGAAGGCGTCCACCATGTTGCCGAAGCGCAGGGTGACTTCCCTGGCTTGCGCGTCGGTGTCTTCGGAGTACTGCCGGCCGTCGGCGTCGGTGAAGTGGAACGTGGCCCTTAAGGGCGAACCCACGCTAGGGGCAAAAAAACTGTAGTTAGCGTTGGCGGCGCTAAGCGAAGCGTAGAAACGGATCGCGCGCGCGGCAAAATTATCTCCCGGAAGATTCAGCTCGGCCGCGCCGATGATGACGAGTACCAAATGGAGCAGTCCCGCGGTGATGGCGATCCGGAGTTTCATAAATGTCTCGTGAAGAAGGGAGGCTCCGCCCCCGGTGAAGGGGCCGGGGACGGAGCTCCGTGCCGGTTAGTTGGCGAGCGCCACCTGGGGCGTCGGTAGATTGTTGGCGGCCACCTCGATGGATTCGAAGCCGATTACGCGGCCATTGCCCCGGCCCGTTCCCCGGCCACGTCCGGTGCCGATGCCGCGGCCGGTACCCCGGCCGTGCGTGGGACCCGTAGCCTGCATAGTCGCTACGCTTTCGCCGACGAGGGTGAGCTCTTCGGCGGAAACGCGCTGGGAGCCGGTCGCCATGGCGACGCTGGCGGTGAACGCGAGAACTGCGGGCAGTACGAGGAAGTAATTGGATTTCATTGTAAGTCTCCTTGAGTGTTTGGTGGGCCGATTCGAACTTGAATCGGCCCTCTAACCCTTTACGCGCAGGCCTTTCCAGAAAGGCTCACGAGACTTTTTGTTCTCCCCCAAACGGGGGAGGTTGCGGCGTGGCTTGCGAACTTTTTTGAAAGCGCACATAGTTCCGCTAAGGGTTCTACGGAGTTTCGATTCCGCCGGACCCTCACCACTTTGACCGTCACCGGGGCTCTAAAGTCTCGATGGCAAACGAAAGGATTCCCGCATGTCCACCGCGACCGGCGCACGCGCCGCTCTGTCTCTTCCGCACCTCAATATAAAAATTGGAAAATGGTCCGTCGTCACCGCGTTCGTGCTGATCGCCCTGGCCGGCGCCGTGATGCCGGTAGCCGCCCCCATCGTGAAGGGAGGCCCCCTCGTGCCGGGCGACGTTGCCTGGATGCTGACCGCGACGGGCCTCGTGCTTTTGATGACTCCCGGTTTAGCCTTCTTCTACGGCGGCATGGTGCAAACCAAGAACGTGGTCTCGACCATGCTCCAAAGTGTTTTCTCGATGGGCATCGTGAGCGTGCTCTGGGTAGTGGTTGCCTTCTCGTTGGCCTTCGGCGAAAGCCTGGGCGGAGTGATCGGCAACCCGCTGAGCTTCGCCTTTTTCAATCATGTAGGGGGCGCGACCCATCCGGACCTATCCCCGACGATTCCTTTGGCGCTCTTCGCCCTCTTCCAGCTGAAGTTCGCGATCATCACGCCGGGGCTCATCACCGGAGCGTTCGCCGAGCGCGTTCGCTTTTCCGCCGTGGCACTCTTTTCAGGACTCTTCACGCTTTTCGTCTACGCCCCGCTAGCGCACTGGACTTGGCACCCGCAGGGTTTTCTGCGGCAGCTCGGCGTTCTAGACTTCGCGGGCGGCACCGTGGTGCACATGTCGGCGGGCTTCGCGGCTTTGGCCGGTGCATGGTACCTGGGACGCCGCAAGAATCCTGGCGCCACGCCGGCGAACGTGCCGTTCGTGCTGCTCGGTACGGGCATGCTGTGGTTCGGCTGGTTCGGTTTTAATGCCGGGTCCGCCCTCGCGGCGAACGAGCTAGCGGTGCAGGCTTTCGTGAACACGAACACGGCCTCCGCCGCCGCCATGCTGGCGTGGGTGATGGTCGACGTCCTGCGCGGGAAAAAGATTTCGGCCATTGGCGCTTGTATCGGCGCCATCGTGGGCCTGGTCGCCATCACCCCCGCGGCGGGCTTCGTGTCGGTGGGCGCTAGCCTTTTTATCGGCGGTGCGGCCGCGGCAATAAGCAACGTGGTGGCGCACTGGCGTTCCCGCACGGGACTAGACGACACCCTCGACGTGTTCCCCTGCCACGGCGTGGGTGGCATCGCGGGGATGATCTTCACCGCCGTGTTCGCCCAAGGCGTGGGGCTGATTCACGGACACTTCAAACTGTTTCTGCTGCACGTAGGGGCCACGGTCCTCGTCGGTGCGTTCAGTATTTTGGGATCGCTGGCCCTGTTCCGCCTCACGGACTGGCTCATCCCTTTTCGCGTGAGCGAATGGGACGAGGAGCAGGGGCTGGACCTTACCCAGCACGCCGAATCGTTCTCCTAATAACCCCCAAAAAAAAGGGCCGTCCCCAACGGGGCGGCCCTTTAAACTTCCGTCAGCACTATGACTTATTGAAATCGCCAGTTAGCCAAAATCATCGCGGGGGCGACCCGCTGCGGGAACTCACTGAACCAGGTGGTGGTCTCGCTAATGACGTTAACGACCCCGATTTGCAAACCGCTCTCCATCACCTCGCAGTAGTTCACGATTCCGAACTGAAGTCCGGTGACCGTGTGTGCGTAGTTGACCGCTCCCCACTGGAAGCCGGTCATGGTGCCCTGCACGAAGTTGACGATCGCAACCTGCGCGCCAAGGTAATTGCCCTTGGTCCAGTTCACGGCCGCGAGCTGTCCACCGGTGAAGTCATCGGCGTAATTCACGACCCCCCAGGCGAATCCACCGCTCTGGTTACGTGACCCGTTCACTAATCCAAGCGCGAAGGACATCTGTGGGTTCTCTCCCCAGATGCTCAACGTGACGCCCTCGATGCGGTCGGCCCGGTTATAGATCTGTACGTCGGGAACCAACGCCAAGTTGAAGAAGTGTACGCTTCCGGTTTCCGCGGTGGGCAACGCCGGCGAGGCTTCGGAAACCGGCGC
>JBGSST010000374.1:0-35138 GCA_041736915.1 Bdellovibrionota bacterium | reverse complement strand
GCGCGCCTGCGCGACCGGGCTCGACGCGGCCATCACGGTGGCGCTGAAAATTTCGGCCGGCATGATCGACTGTGGAATTGCGGGGGGTGCTGAGTCGATGAGCAACGTGGCGTTTTATCTGAACCCCAAGGGATCGCGCCGGCTCGTTAAGTTTTCCAAGTCGAAGTCGATGATGGACCGCGTGAAAACGCTGAAGGGCTTCAACTTTAAAGAGCTCATTCCCGAAACGCCGCCGGCGTACGAACCCCAGACGGGGAGGTCGATGGGCGAGCACTGTGAGCAGATGGCCAAAACCTGGTCCATCAGCCGCCGCGCGCAAGACGAACTGGCTTTGGCTAGCCACCGTAACGGCGCCGCCGCGTTCGCCCGCGGATTTTATTCCGATCTGGTCCTGCCGGTGCGCGGAATCGAGCGCGACAACAACCTTCGCGCCGACACCTCGATGGAAAAGATGGAAAAGCTGAAGCCCGCTTTCGATTTCAGCGGCGCGGGCACGCTTACCGCGGGGAATAGCTCGCCGCTCACCGATGGCGCCGCGATGGTGTTTCTGGCGTCGGAAGAATGGGCGAAGCGCAACCGTTTCCCCATTCGGGCGTTCCTAACCGGCTTCGAGAGCGCGGCGATCAACTTAAAGGAAGAGGGGCTGTTGATGGCCCCCACTTACGCCGTGCCCAAGCTGCTCGATCGCCGCGGCTTTGGCCTTGGCGACTTCGACTTCTACGAAATTCACGAAGCCTTCGCCGCGCAGGTGCTCTGCACTCTCAAAGCGTGGGAGTCTCCGGAGTTCTGCCGCACGAAGCTCGGCAAAGAAGCACCATTGGGCTCCGTGCCCCGGCAAAAGCTGAACGTGGCGGGCGGCAGCGTAGCGCTGGGCCATCCGTTTGGGGCCACCGGCGCCCGCATTCTCGCCACCGTGGCCAAGCTGCTGGATGAGAAGGGCTCGGGTAAGGGGCTCATCTCGATTTGTACCGGCGGCGGCATGGGTACGGTAGCTACCATCGAAAAGTAAGGATCGTCCGTGGATAAAATCGTCTGCCTCGGAAAAAACTATCTCGATCACGCTAAAGAGCTAGGCGACGCCGTGCCCGACAAGCCGGTTATCTTTTTGAAGCCGCCCAGTGTGCTGCGTTCGGTCGACACCTCGGGCACCACACTGACGTTGCGAATGCCGCCCAAGGAGATGGGTAGCTTGCACCATGAGGCTGAGATCGTGGTGCGGATCAAAAAAGGCGGCTACCGGATCAGCGCCATCCAGGCCCGCGAGCAGATCGACGCCCTCACGCTGGGGCTCGATATGACGTTGCGCGATCATCAGGCAGAGCTGAAGAAAAACGGGCACCCCTGGACGACGGGTAAGGTGTTTCCCGACGCCGCCGTGGTGGGGCCGTGGGTGCCGCCGTCGCGCTTTGCGGATTACGCCAATAAAGAGTTTACGTTCCTGCTCGGTGGCAAAGTCCGGCAGCGGGGCACGGCCAATCAGATGACGATGAAGATTGAGTCCGCGATCGAGTACGCCAGCCAGTTCTTCCCCTTGTGCGATGGCGACTTGTTGTTTACCGGAACTCCCGCGGGCGTCGGCCCGGTGGTGGCGGGCGATCGGGCCATGATGTCGTGGGGAGAGCTTCATTACGCGGTGGTTTGGCAATGAGCCGCACTGACGAGTTTATTCGCCTCGCACTCACTCAGCTGCCGGAAGAGATCGTCGAGAGCGATCCCACCGAGATGTGGGTTTATGCCTCGGACTGGACTCGCCGAGCGGGTAAGCCCGGGGTGGTCTTTCTTCCCCGCACCACGGAAGAGGTCTGCCGCGTTCTCAAATTTTGCTACGAGCAAAACTATCCCGTCGTGCCTTCGGGCGGGCGCACCGGTTTGGCTGGTGGCGCAGTGCCCCTGGATGGGCAAGCCGTGCTTAGCCTTTCCCGGATGAGCAAGATTTTTCCCGTCGATACGTTGGGCTTTTCCGTGCGCGTGCAGGCCGGAGCCATTACGCAAGCCGTGCACGATCACTGCCGGCAAGAGGGGCTGACGTGGCCGATCGATCTGGCCGCGAAGGGTAGCTCGCAAATTGGCGGCAACCTTTCTACGAACGCCGGCGGCGTACGCGTGATCCGATACGGGATGGCACGAAAATGGGTTACCGGCCTCGAAGCCGTCACCATGAGCGGCGAACTTTTGCAGTTAAACCGCGGCCTCGAGAAGAACAATACCGGCTACGATCTCGTGCAGCTCATCTGCGGCAGCGAAGGCACGCTCGCCGTCGTAACCGAAGCGACGTTGAAACTGACCCGCATTCCGGAAGAATCGAAGGTTTTTCTTTTCGGCGTAAACGGATTGAAAAACGTGGAGACGCTTTTCCGCGAGGCGCGAAGGGGGCCGTTTCACATCGTGGCCCTCGAGTTTTTCTCGCGCGCCTGTGCCCTCGCGGTGAAAGAGCAACTTGGGGTGGATACGCGCTTTACCCCCGAGCCCGAGTTTTATCTGCTGATGGAGGTCGAGGCCCTAGCGGGTAAGCCGCTGGAGGAGCCACTGACCGAATGGCTGGGTAAAGTTCTAGAGACCGGTGAGGTGGCCGACGGGCTACTCGCCCAGTCAGAACGTGAAGCGCAGGAGCTCTGGAAGCTGCGCGAGGGCATTACCGAAAGCCTGCAAAAAAAATCCAAGGTAAAGAAGTTCGATATCGCGGTGGCGCCCCACCGGATTGCGGAGCTTCTGGCGGCAGTTCAAACCTGGTTCGCCGGGCAGCCCACACTGGGGCTCGACTATTATCTATTCGGCCACTGGGGTGACGGCAGTCCTCACCTCAACCTTCTCAAGCGGCCGGGCGTCGACGACGCCCAGTTCGAGAAGGACTATGTGATCGTCGAGAAATGGGTCTTCGACGTACTGAAAAGCTTTGGCGGAAGCGTCTCGGCGGAACACGGCGTGGGGCTACTGAAAAAAAGCTGGCTGCCTTTCAGCCGCACGCCAGAAGAGATGCGTATTTTCAGGGAAATCAAAAAAGCCTTCGATCCGAAGGGGCTCTTGAATCCTGGCAAGGTCCTCGAATAGGATGTCGGCACTCACTAGGGGGTACGCATGAAGTTTCTCATTCTGTCTCTGCTGTTCACCGCTTCGGCCTTACAGGCCCGCACCATCACGATCGAAACGAAGAAAATCGGCGACAAGGTGCATTGGAACCCGGAGAAGATTGAAGTGGTCCAGGGCGAGACGGTCACGATTGTGGCCAAGCACGACCTCGAAGGCGGTTTCGACTTTCACGGGCTTTTCATTCCCGAGATCAAGGTGACTGAAAAGGTCGACCGCCACAAGCCGATGACCAAGGAAGTCACGATCGCCAAGGATATGAAGCCCGGCGAGTATAAAGTGGGCTGCCACTTCCACTCGGCGCACGTGCCGGCGGTTCTCGTGGTGAAGGCCGCGAAATAATCGGCTTGCCGCAATTTCTCGAAAAGCTGCTGCAGGACGTTTTCCTGGCCCCCCTCGGCTGGGTGCTCTGGCTCTTGCTGGCGGCTTTCTATTTTTTCGATAAAGGCAAACCGCACCGGGCGAAGGGGCTAGTGGCCGCCGCCGGCGTGTTTCTGTTTTTCTTCTCCACCAACATCGCGGCTAAGCTATTCGGTCGACCGCTCGAACGCACCTATCCGCTAAAGGTGATGAGCGAGTATCCCGTGTCGCAAGCGATCGTGGTGCTCGGCGGTAGTACTTACGGCATGGCCCCTCCCCGCGTGAGTGTGGAAGAGATCGGGGGCGCCCGGGTGCTGGGGGCCGCGCGGCTATTTAAAGCGGGAAAAGCGCCGATCGTGGTCGTGACCAGTGGCGATCCTTACATGGTGAAAGACGGAAAGGATCGGCGCGAGTCCGACGACATGCGCGACCTGCTGATCGAGTACGGCGTGCCGGCGGAGGCGATTCACACGGAAGGAAATTCGCGAACCACCATAGAAAACGCCAAAAACACGGCCGACCTGCTGCGTTCGCGCGGAGTGCTGGAAGTGTTGCTGGTGACCAGCGCGTATCACCTCGCCCGCTCGACGGCGCTATTCGAAAAGGCCGGTTTTAAGGTGATTCCGGTTCCTACTTCGCTGGAAGTGACGGACACGCTATCGGGTCAGGACTTTTTTCCCAAAGCGTCTAATCTCATGCGGTCCACGATGTATCTGCGGGAGTACTTCGGCAGGATGCTGGGGCGGTAACCCCCCCGCAGGTACCTGCTTCCTTTTTCCGTGAAAAAGGAAGCAGGTACCTGCGGGAGGTGATTTTTACTGTAGAAGCCGTTCTATTTTTTGGCGACTTTCACTTTAACCGCATCGCTGCTGATGGAGTAGGCCCCGGCCTTGCCGGTTAGCTTCACTTCGTACTCTCCCGCCGCGGCGTCGGCCATGCGCCAGTTGAGCGCCATCTTCGGCGCCACGTTTGGCGTGCGACGGGTGATCTCTTCGCCCGTGGCGAGGTTCTTCGCGGTGAAGATTACCTCCGTGAACGGTACCGGCTTGGAGTCGGCATCGAAGTCGAATACGAACTTCTCTTTCAGCTCCTGGCCTTCTTTGAGGTTGGTGAACTTCAGATCGCTGGAGGCTATGCCGTTGTTCAACACGTAGACCGTACGCGGCTGGCTCTGCAACGTTTTGCCGTTCACGTTCGACGTGGCGGTCATGACGTACACCCCGTCTTTGTACTTCGTGGTGTCGAGGGCGAACTTGTCGTCCTCCACCGGCCGTACGAAGCTGACATTACCCGCCAGGTCTTGAACCATGATGTCGAAGCCGTGGTGACCCGCCACCGAAACCTGCGGCGTGAGCATCACGGTACGTTCCAGAACCTGACGATCGCGCAGCGAGCCCAGCGTGATGTAGCCTTCCTCTTCGCCCAACGACAGCGCCCACGTTTGGGAGCCTACGCCCGACGAATCGTCCCAGCTGATTTTGGCGAAACCTTTTTCGCCCCACTCTTCACCCCAGCTATTACGGATGATCCACACCTTTTCCTCGTCGCTGAAGCCGACAATGGTGACGGCGTGGCCGCCCGCCATGGAACCGGTCACGTGCTTATAGATGCCCGACTTGTAGTAGAGGAAGTCGTCATACACGATCATTGAGGTGACGACCGGACCTTTCTGGAGCGCGTTCTTCACGGCGTCCTTCGAGCCAAACAGCCAGGTCGGCATGTAGTGATCGGCAATCTTCAAAGAACGTTCCTTGGAGTTAGCGCAGCTCTTGGAGCACGCAATGTCTTCACCCTTGGCGCCGCCCATGTAGGGGAAGCAGGTCTCGTCGGGCACGCCCGTCGATTTTAAGTAAGCCATTGCATTGCCTGGCCTCCAGCCTTTGTCGCATCCGCCGCCACCGCACGAGAATAAGTGCTGCGGAGAGAACGCCCAGGGGGAGTTCGGCGTCCGCCGCGAAATGTTCATCTGCGTTTCCAAAGCGCCGATGACCGCAAAGGCCACGCAGCTTCCGCAACGCCCTTGGTTCAGCATCGGTGATACGTAGTTCTCACCGCCGTAGTTACGCCAGTCGAGAGCCGCGCGCGAACGGGCGCTCGGCGCTTTCTCGGCGCGGTTACGAAACTCGTCCCCGAAGCCTTCCGGCAGTTCGGCTCCGAGTAACTGGTGTCTTTCATTGGGTTTGAGGTCGGTGACCCAGCTTTCTCCCGCCTGCCACGTGGCTTGGCGGTGAGAGAGTGCTTCTTTCACCTGGGAAAGGGTTGTAGCCGAGGGCGCTCCGCTAACTTCCAGCACGGCCAACAGCGAGACGAAGATCGCAAGTCGAGCCATGGGGTCTCCTTATGTTTTTCTGGTTAAGAAATCATTAAGAAGAATACTACTCGTAACCCCAGTGGAAGTCAGCCAACCGTCGGCCGTTGCCGTCCACGAGCACGTAACCGTCGCGGAACTGGCTCTGCATGCGGAACATTAAAGTGGATAGGGCCGAGCCGTCGTAGTCGGCGGCATCGAGAAAATACAAAGATGAACCGATGTAACTGATCTCGCCATTGGGCGCGATGAAGAACACTTCGTCGTGCGTGCGTTTGTCGGAACCCGGCACGACCAACGTCGCCACCTGCGCCTTGGTCCGCCGCGAGGAGTAGAATTCACCCCACTTCACCTCGGTCTCGCGGAACTTGTAATTCTTAGTCCCGCCGTGGGCGACGTTTCCGTTTTCGTTCTCCGGATACTCAATCCACGTGGTCTTCGCGAGCTCTTCCTTCAGCTTGATCATGAAGGGAATCTGACTCAACTTTGCGGGCGGCTCATCCTTTCGCCAGTAATCCACATCATCGCAACGCCCGCCCGTGGTGGCGACGAGCGGACGCCTATTCTCTTTTTCTTCACGCCAGCCCGCAAACTTGTTTCCTTCGGCATCGGCGGCCGGCATGCGGACCCCCGGCGGCACCAGGTGCGACCCGATGTGGCTTAGGAAACGGTAGCCGGGAGCATTGAAAGATTCGAACGACAGCACCCGCTTGCCTTGATAGCAGGCGCTCCACACGAGTTTCGGCGGAAAATCGTTGGGCGCTTCGGACAAGTCGCGACGGCGCGGAAGCCCTTCCCATTCGGTAATCGGCTTCTTGAACATGACCCGGGCGTGAATCTTGTAGTTGGCGGTGCCCACGTTGGTGCGCGCATTCGCATCGCGCTCGCGCAGCTCTTCGAGCACGCCCACGTAAATCGTGGGACGGTCGAGAATGCTACGCGGTTTTCGTTCCTTCTTTTCGGCCAGGGCCGGAACGGCCAGTAGCAAGGCGATGGCGAAGAGTGGTTTCACTCCTGCAAGTTTAACAGCAATTAGAGCTCGTCGTATTTTGCGGTGCGGCCCTTGGACTTTTCAACCGGGTACTTGGCGGCGTTTTGTTCCATTTTTTCCCAGAAGGCCGCCTCGAGATCGATGCCTAAGTTATCGGTGAGGCGACAGAGGTAAAACAGAACATCGGCCAGCTCGTCTTGCACCTTCTTGCGCAGCTTGGGGTCACTACCTACCGCCGTGGCTTGCTTTTCGTCTAGCCACTGGAAAATCTCGACCAGCTCCGAGGCTTCCACGCTCAGCGCCATCGCGAGATTCTTAGGCGTATGGAACTGGTCCCAGTCGCGCGCCTTGGTGAACTCCCGCTGCTTCTCGAAGATCCGCTTTAGGTCCATTGCTCAAGCCTTGGGCTGAAGCAAATCGACCAAGCGCAGGTAGATGTGGGCCATGTCCACGGCGTCGCTCAGCGCCGTGTGCTTTACGTTATCGCGAATGCCGAAATGCTTGATGAGCTTCGACGACGAAGAGCAGTTCTCCGGCAGCTTGCCCGCATCGGCGAGCCCGCGCGCAAAGCAGGTGACGTCCATCGTATGGTGATGAAAAGTTTGGTCGTAGAGGTTCCAGCCCATGTACCGCTTGAGCAGCGGAATATCCAGAGCGCTGAGCGATTTTCCCAGCAGCACCGGCCGCTCATTGCGGAATAGCTCGGTGATCTGCGGAAGCTTTAGGTACGACTGGATGAAAGTCTTCACCGCCTCGGCGGGGATTCCCTTTTCGTGGGCCGCGCGAATCAGACCGCCGTTGTGCTCTTTGTTCCAAGAGTCGAGCTTGGGCTCGAGCTCTTCGTAACTGGGACACGCCACCAGCGTCTCTTTTCCCAGCTCCTCGTAAACTCGTTTGGTCTTGGAATCGACCGGAACCAGCGCGAGCTGAATGAGGAAATTGCCTTCTTGCAGGCCGGTAGCTTCGGTATCGATGCTTAGATAAGTTGCCATAGATATATGAGACTTAACATATCGGCCTTCCGTAGGAAACGGGACCAACCCAAGTTTAACGGAAGAGAACGGCGTTTCTAGAATTCCCATTGCGCCCCTCTCGTTTCCCGCTACCTTAGATCCCACAGGTGGAGGAAACCCCATGAATAAGCTATTGGCCTTCTTGCTACTGGCGCCCGTGTTGGCGTCGGCTCACCAAGAGTACGACTACGTGCGTCTGCCCGAGTCGGCGGTGACGCAAAAGTTCGCCGAGGAAACTGGCTTCATCGCCGATCACGGGGGCCGCGCCGGTTACATTTTTGGTTACCTTCCCAAGGGAATGGCGCCGCAAATGCTCGACGGCACCGATACCGTCGTACTGGATACGTGGGAATGGGCGACCAAGGCCCACGACCCTAAAACGTTAGAGCCGATCAACATCGACTTTCACGATCATTCCCGTGACGTGGTGGAGCCCTTTCATACGTACGAAACGTTGACCGAAGAGGTGCAGAACCTCACGGCGAAATACCCCAACTTGGTGAAGCTCGAATCCGCCGGCAAGTCGGTGGAATCGCGTGAGCTATGGTTGATGCGGATCACCAGCCAAAAGCTCGATGATCCGGACAAGCCGAAGCTCATCTATATTTCCTCCATGCACGGCGACGAGGTCACCGGCAAAGAGATGCTGATCTACTTTGCGCGCGAGCTCACGTCGAAGTACGGCACGGATGCCCGCATCACGGCCCTTCTCGATAACGCCGAAATCTTTTTGCTGCCTTCGATGAACCCGGACGGAACCGAGCGCAAGCAGCGCTGGAACGCCAACGGCGTTGACCTCAATCGCAACTTTCCGGAAATGAACGAAGAGGCCTTCTCCATGAAGGGGCGCGAGATCGAGACCCAACACCTGATGAATCTGCACTTAAAGCACCGTTTTCCGCTCGCCATGAACTTTCACGGCGGCGCGCTTTGCGTGAACCTGCCCTGGGATCACCGCCGCAACTCCGGAGCCGGTAAGTTCGGCGACGACCAGCTAATGGTTTACCTCGCCAAGGATTACGCCAAGGCGAATAAGCCGATGTGGCAGGTCAACACGGGCACCTTCGTGAACGGCATCACGTACGGTTACGAGTGGTACCAGGTGCTCGGTGGAATGCAGGACTGGGCCGCATACTTCCGCGACGCCGTACACGCCACGCTTGAAATCTCCGACGTGAAATGGCCTTCGGCCAACACGCTCGCCAAATTCTGGAACGACAACCGGGAATCGCTGGTGAAGTACCTGGAGGGCGGCATGATGGGGCTACACCTCAAGGTATACAACGGTGACGGCCAGCTCGTGCCAAACGTAAGCGTTGAAGTGGGCACGTCGACCCGGGCGCTGAAGTACACCGGGGCGGTTCACCGCATCACTATTCCGGGTGAGCAGAATGTGACCATCAAAGCGCCGGGCTACCGGACGAAGACGCTAACCCTTAGTGCCGAGCCGTTCCGCGGTGAATACCGGTCCGTGTCGCTCGAGAACGAGTGAGCCCGGCTTGCGGGAGATTGATCTTCACGGCCATCTTGTCGCGGACGCGGAAAAGGTCTTTTACGACAAGTTGAATACCTCAAGACTGCGAAACACCCTTGAGGTAATCTGTTTCATTACGGGCACTGGCCTGATTCGGGAACGATTGTTGGTTCTCGCGAAGGAACAGGACCTTTACCACTATATCCCCATGGCTAACCGTGGGTGCATAGTGATTGAGTTTGAATGAGCAGCCGGCAATATCAGCTAACTCGAATCTCGGACGACACGAAAGAGATCGCGCCCTACTTCGATGAGGACTTTGCCGCGTCGATTCAGCGACTTCTCGAGAATCCGCAACTCCCCGATATCGTAAAGCCCACGTTCCCGAAGCTGGACTGGGATGCCTTCGTGCATTTCGTTTCGAACATTCCTAACGTGGATGAGTACCAGGCGCAGGTCACGTTCGTAGCGGTGAAGAGCCTGGTCAAACACTCGATCCGCGAGTTCACGTCGTCGGGCTGGAACCTGCTCGAGAACGACAAGACTTATCTGTTCTTCTCGAACCACCGAGACATCATCTGTGATCCGTCCCTTATCTGCTGGGCCGGACGGGTTCAGGGGCGCCGGACTCCCCAAATTTGTTTGGGCGATAACCTCCTTATTAACCCGCTCATCACGGATCTGATCAAAGGCAACAAGGGCGTTACGGTGAAGCGCAAGCTTACCCAGCGCGAGCTGTTACGCTGGTCGAAGGTGCTTTCCACTTACCTGCGCCGCGTGGTCGTCGAAGGGGTGGACTCCGTTTGGCTCGCTCAGCGCGAAGGCCGCAGCAAAGATGGATTCGACAAAACCAACACCGGGGTTTTGAAGATGCTCGCCCTTTCGGACCGGCACGAGATTCACCAGTCGTTGCGCAACTTGCGCATCGTGCCCACCACCATCTCCTACGAATTTGATCCTACCGACGTATGGAAGGCACTAGAGCTATACGTTACGGAAAAGACCGGCAGCTACGAAAAGGCGCCCGGAGAAGACCTACGCAGCATGGCGCTAGGAATCCGAGGTCCCAAGGGCCGGGTACACATCCATTTGGGAGGCGAGCTTCCCGCTTCGGTTTACGAAGGAATGAAAGACGTTCCACGGCCGAATGCCATCGATCTGCTTGCCGAAGCCATCGATACCAGCATTGCGCTCAATTACCGCCTGTGGCCGTCCAACTGGATTGCCCACGATCTGGTGCACGGATCGCGGACCGGCGAGAACCACTACACGGCGGCCGAGAAGAACGAGTTTCAAGCACGACTGGAGCAGCAGCTGACGATTTTGCCCAAAGGCGATTGGGATCGGGACCGCGTTAAGCAGATCACGGTTCAAACTTACGCCAACCCCGTGGAAAACTTCCTCGCCCACACCAGCATCAAAAGGTAGCGGGCACCTTTGGGGATTAGGGGGCCAGGCGTTCGCGGACCCAGGCCTTTCCCTCTTTGCGATAAACCACGCGATCGTGCAGGCGCGAACGGCGCCCCTGCCAGAACTCTACCTGGTAGGGCTGCACGCAGTAACCGCCCCATTCGGGCGGCAGCGGCACTTCGGTGCCCTCGGGAAATTTCTGCTCGGCCTCTTTCACGAGCGCGTCCAGCGCCTCGCGGTCGAGCAGGCGCTGACTTTGCGGAGAAGCCCATGCGGCAATCTGGCTACTGCGGGGCCGAGTACGGAAGTAGGCCAGCGACTCATCACGGCTGCATTGACTCGCCGTCCCTTCAACTCGCACCTGCCTATCGAGCTTCTGCCAGTAAAAGCAAAGCGAAACTCGCTGGTTCTGCGCTAGCTCGCGGCCCTTGCGGCTGTGGTAGTTCGTGTAAAAATAGAAACCCTTCTCATCCAGCTTTCGCAGTAACACCATCCGTACCGAAGGCGTGCCGTCGCTCGACGCCGTGGCGACCGAAAAGGCGTTCGGCTCTTCCACGCCGGACTTATCGGCCTCATCCAGCCAGGTTTTGAATTGCGTCAAAGGATCGGAAACCAGCGTGGTCTCGTCGATAGCTTCCCGCACATAGTCCATTCGGCGATTGAGCAGCTCTTGAGTATCGGACATAGCAGCACGGTAGTACAATCTGCGGGTGCAAGACAACTCTGCTGCTTCACCCAAGAAACCTGCGTACGCCGAGTGGTTCATCGGTTCATTTTTGTTCTTTGCTAGCTACGCGATTCTCGCGGCCATACGCAGAAACTATTTCAACCAAGATGATAACTTCACCCAGTTCGGCCCGGTAATTCTCGCGGCCGCGCGGAGTGTTTTCGATCACGGCGTTTTTCCCGACTGGAATCCGTTTCAGCTGATGGGAGCCCCACTGGCGGAGACCGGAGTTTACGCCCTAACCTACCCGGTCACCTACCTAAGCGCGTGGCTTGCGGTGAACGTGTGGAAAGATCCCGCAGCCTGGGTGGATGTCTTTTTTCTGTTACATGCCTTTCCCGGGTTTTTGGTGACCATGCGCTTGCTGCGCGAGCTGAAAGTATCGGAGTGGGTATCCATCGCGGCCTCTCAGGCCTTCGTATTCTGCGGTTACAACCTCATCATCGGACGTTCTTGGTACTACATGATTCCGATGATCCTGTGGCTGCCGCTACTCGCGTTTACGCTGTTTCGCTTCGCGCAGGCCGCCAGCTCCCGTTGGATTGCCGTGGCGTCGCTCACGGTCGGGATCGGATTTCACTCCGGTAACGCTCAAATGTGGATCTACCTTCTGGTTTTTTGGCTCTTGGGCGCCGCCCTGCTCATCTCCCGGCAACCCCGCGAGGCTAAACTCGTTAGCTTAAAGGCAGTAGGCATCGCTTTAGTGATCGGCATGGGAATCGCCGCCCCGCTTTTCATTCCGCAATTTCAGTTTGCCTCCGAGATGCACCGTCAGTCGCAGTTCAACTCCGGCATTGGCCGATCTCTACTGGCGTTGATCTTTCCGCACCCCATCGCCCAAGTCGGCTTTCCGGACGGCTGGTGGCCGGACCCACGTGGCCCCGGCAAGCTCGGCCAGATGTTTTACGCCGGCACGGTGTTCACCCTATGCGCTCTCGCCGCTACTTTCTTCTGGCTCCGCGACAAGCAGCGCACGCTGACTACCCCGGCAGTGTTCCTGATTTTGGGTTGGCTGGCGTTCTGGTTGTCGCTGGGCAAAAGCGGAGGCCTTTGGTCGTTGCTCGGATTTTTGCCGCCCTTCAACAAGTTCGATCACCCCTTCAAGTTTCTTCCGTTTCTACATTTCTTTTGGATCATCGCCGGCGCGGTGTTTCTCGAGCAACGTTGGGCGGCTTGGGAAGAGCGCAAGAAGATCCGGGCCCGCTTTGGCGTGGCCCTGCTCTCGATCCTACTGGTGGGCTACCACCTCACTCAGGCGAATGCCGCCCGTTACTTGTACGGCGATGTCACCTATCCGCCATATCCTCACCAGATACTCGATCTGCTGCAGGCCAATGCCGGACCCGGCGTGAAGAAATATCGCGTCGATACCATGTCGCCGCGCTGGGACCCTTACCGTGGCTACCTTCTGGCGCTTCGCCACAACTTCGCTACCTACTACGGCATCACTATGCTCGACGGCTACGATCCCCTCGTAGGGGCCACGACCGAGTCGCACGTGTTTTCGCTGAAGATGGAACGCGATCAAGCAAACGGCATGAAAAAAGCTGGAGTCGCGACCCAGATGGTTTACCGCGACGCCCGTTTGCTGATGGGAAAAATCGATAATCCGGACCCGATGGCGTTTGCCCTCGAGAACACCGCCGTACAGTTTCCTTACGACGCCAACTTTTCGGGGCTCGAGGTAACCAACCCGCAGAACCGGTCGTCCAAGAAGGTCGTTCTGAATTACCTCGCCCGGCCACGCCTGCGGGCTTGGGTCGACGACGTGAAAACCTCGGTCGAGGCTGATGACTGGGGCCGCATGGTTATTCCCACTCCGAATGGGTGGAAGAAGATCTACGTCGTTTACTCGCCACCCTGGGAAAAAGGTTTTCTAATTGGCTTGCTTTTGGTTGCGGTCGGATTGGGGCTTAGCTACCGGACCGGAGTTCTCCGATGGATGCCAGACTAAGGCCCACGGTAGTTTCCGCCGCTGCGGTGCTATACCTACTTTTTTGGCCGAACGCGGGCATCACGCTCGAGACTCGCCTAATCGCTTACTCCTTAATCGGACTTAGTCTTGGATACCGTTTACTCATCCCGCAGCGTAGGTTTCATGCGATCTTCGTCGATTGGAGCGCTACCTTACCGCAAGAAAAAGCGAACGAGAGACGAGAACGTCTTTTGTACGGACTCGCGGTTCTACTTACGATCGCTGGCTACTACGTCCTGCATAAAATCGATCCAATCTACTTTAATCAGGATGATAATTTTTCCCAGTTCGGGCCGGTAATTCTGGCGGGCGTCGAAGGATTCTTGCGCGATG
This sequence comes from Bdellovibrionota bacterium, assembly GCA_041736915.1. GTDB lineage: Bacteria > Bdellovibrionota > FAC87 > UBA2466 > UBA2466 > JBGSST01. The sequence continues at coordinate 21,463 of JBGSST010000374.1, read as the reverse complement.
GTACCTTTCCCAACTGGAATCCTTTTCAGCTTATGGGCGCGCCAACCGCGGATGTTGGGGTATATGCCTTGACCTACCCTCCCACGTATCTGGCCGTCGTTGCGGCCAAGGCACTGGGTAATCGCGAGCTCTGGGCCGATGTGTTTTTTCTACTCCACGCATTTCCGGGCGTTTTACTTACCGTGTACTGCTTTCGTGCCGCGCGGATGTCGCGAACTCTCGCGTTGAGCGCCGCCATGAGCTTTCTGTTTTGCGGATACAATATTGGGGCCGGCCGTTCTTGGTATTACATGATTCCACTTCTGGTCACCATACCCACTCTGGGGTGGCTACTCGTTCGCATTGAACAGATGCGGTCGCGGCGCTGGTTTTGGGTGTCGGCCCTTACTCTGGGGCTTAGCTTCCACGCGGGAAACACGCAAATGTGGTTCTACTGGGGGATGTTCTGGGTCACTGGCGTTGCTTGGAACTACGTATACCGAAAAACGATCCCCATACGCAGCGAGATTCTCAGGTTCGGTTCAATCGCCCTAGTTGCACTAGGAATTGCTTTTCCTTTGCTACTCGTCCAGCTGATGTTCATGGCGACCGTTAAGCGGGACCCCCAGGGCCATGGCACCATCGCTGAGCACCTCGGCGAGATAATTTTCCCCATTCCGCTTTTTCGCACCACCAACTCGGGAATCTATCCAGAGTTTGGTCACGTTTTCTACGGCGGAACGGTATTCCCGATACTCGCCCTACTCGTAGTGAGCTACTCCTACCTTCACTGGCTGGGTAAACGACGAACGCCCTGGGACTACACAATCTCCTGTGGCGTGGTCATTGCCTCGATAGCGTTTGTGCTGGGCATGGGAAGACTCGGTATCCTTTGGTCTCTCCTCGAGGCAGGTCCGCCGTTTAGTCTTTTTTCTCATCCGTTTAAGTTCTTGCCCTATATTCTCTTTTTTTCCTGCCTAACCGGTGGCCTCTTTCTGGAGAGAATCGCTCGGCGCTTATCAAAGCAAGAAGGACGAACGTTGCGTGCCTCCGTGATGGTCTTGGTGTTGGGACTTACGTCACTCCACCTTAGCGCCTCGGATCAAGCGTTCTATGTTTTCGGGGATCGTAGCTACACGCCACTGGCGGAGGGGCTAGAAAGAAAGATCCGGGGTGATCGAAATTACACCCGCATCGAGTCCGTCGCAGCTCTGCGCGACAACCGTCCAGGCTACAAAAATTCACTTACGCACAATTTCGCGACCGCCCACGGAATCGCGGCCGTGTGGGGTTACGATCCCCTTGTACGCAACACGCTTATCAATCGACAGTGGTGGGAAAAATGGAACGAAGCACTGTGCGTGGATGCCTTCGATATCAATAGTAAGATCGGATGCAACCCGGCACGTCCCCACCGTCCCCAGCTGTTGGAAAACTTATTGCGCGTCTCGGGCTCTCATTTCCGATTGATCTATCAAAGACACCAAGAACGCCCAACCCTGGTGCCGGTATCGGATCCGGACCCTATCGCGTTTGATTTTCACAATCGAACGCACGCCTTGCCATTCGTAGTAAACTTTTCGGGCGTCTCAGTTGTGAATGAGGGAAACTCCGTAGGGCCGGTTCTAATCAATTTTTTGCGGCGCCCTCGGATGCAGGCCACCGTAGACGGTACCCGTATCGACGTGCAAGAAGACGCATGGGGCCGCGTGATACTTCAGCCGCCGCCGGGTTGGAAAAATATCAGCTTACGTTACGTTCCCGCGTGGTCTTGGGGGCTGCTGATTGGCCTTGGCCTGACACTAAGTGGCCTGGTGATTTACCGGCGCGGTAGTCCCACATAAAGCGGACCATCCCCGCGATGGTCCGGAACTTCGACCGGAACGTTGAGGCCCAGCGGGATTCTCCATGACGCCGCGGCGGAAAGCGGACGGGAATGGACTCGATATGGAACCCCGCTTCTTTTGCCTTCAATAGCATGTATAGGTCGAAGGGAAAACCGTAAGGAGGGTTTGTCGCCGTTTTCATCAGGGCGGCGTCGAACACTTTCGGCTGGGCATTGATCTCGTGCACGTACTGACTAAGCAAACCGAGCGCCACCAGCTCGAAGCCCCGCGAGAAAAGCATGTCGCCTAGGGCTCGCTCGTAACGGCGTCCCTTCACGAGGCACTTCTCACCCTTGGCTCGCTGAATTTCCCAGGCCACGAACACATCTTCCGGATCGCACTGTTCGTCAGCGTGAGTCCACGCGAGCGTTCCGCCGGTGGCCGCCCTCAAGCCGGAGTAAACGCCAAACCCGTAACCTTGATTCTTCTCGACGCGCACGGGATGAAGGAAGCGTTTGTTCGGACCCTTTATCAGCGCATCGATCACCGCATCGCTGCCGTCACTCGAGCCATTGTCGACGACTACCAGTTCGAATTGTTCGGGGGTTAGATTTCGTTTCGTGGCGCACTGGATCGCCCGCGAGGTCAGCGCCTCCAGGCTTTTTGCCTCGTTGTAGCAAGGAATGATGAGACTTAGCTTCTTCACCGGGCGTTTTCCTTCCAGGCTTGGGGGTCCTTGGTGCAAACCGCGTCAACCTGTGAGGTCACCGCATAAAACGGCCCCCATAGTTCTTTGGGATGGGCGTGTAGTTCGGGCGAGACGAGGCAGAGGCGAAACTTTCCCTTTAGCGCGGCCAGCGTGACGGACGACGGTGGCTTCGCCGCAAAGCAATCGAGCCAGATCCACTCGGCCAGCCCCGCAAACTTCAGCGCGGCCTCCACCGGCTCATAATCTGAAACGCGAATCGCGATCTTCGGCATCTTCTCTTTCAGGGCGAGCTTTACCGTCGACGGAATCGTCGTGTCCAAGAAAAAAAAATCGCTAATCCCTCGGGCGTGAAGAAGCTCGAGTGCCCGCGGCTCTAGCTGGTCCTCTTTCGTGTTGAGGATGAGAGTTCCGCGATCCTTTTTACTCGCCCAAACGTCGAGGTAGTCAGCTAAACGATCGCCCGTGCCATATGGGTCGTGCCTGAGAATGATCTCGTTCTGGAATGTCCGCAGATCGATCTCCGCGCCGATCCCGGGCAGCAAAGCGTTCAGCTCGGCAATGGTGTTGATGCGGTGTTTGATGAAGCTCGGCATGCGGTCCTAGTCGCTATGGAGTATAACTCTACCATATGGACTCTCTTACCGCCGTCGCCACGGCATGCCGTAAGGTCGGCGCGAACGTTCCCTTCTGGACGCAAGGCGCGGGCGGAAACCTTTCCCTCAAGCACGATGGAACGCTCTACATAAAAGCGTCGGGGCTCAGACTCGACGCGGTAACGCCTGAAAAAGGGGTGGGAAGCTGCCGGGTGGCAGAGCTGTTGGCGCTGCTGAAAAACAGTCAGACCGAAGAGGATTACAGCCAAGCGATCAAGCAAAGCGCGCGGCCGGCAAGCCCGCGTCCTTCGATGGAGGCCGGCTTTCACGCGCTGCTGCCGAAACCCTGGGTGCTTCACTTTCATTCGCTGCCCTCGCTGCTCATGAGCCACGAACGGTGGCAGAGTCCGGCGAAGTTCGACCAGTGGGCCAAGGGAAGGTTAACGCTTCGGCATATTCCAGCATTAATGCCGGGTCTCGAGCTGTCGCGGGCTTTCTCGGCCGATGACTCCGCTTCGGCTTTCCTCCTGCAGAACCACGGTGTGGTGCTGCAAGGCGATACGTGGGAGGTAGTTGAGGAATGGGCGAAGCTGGAAGAAACCTTCCTGTTCGACTGGAACTACCCGTCGCTAAAGGCGGATGGCCGCCGCATAGCCCCCTGCCCGCTCAAGCTCTACTTCCCCGATAGTGCCGTATTTTTAGATCGGCTTAAGGCGCAGCAAGACGGAACGGGATTGGCCAAAGATTGTTGGGAGAAAGATCGTGATGCCTCGGAGCTGTGGCAGGCGACATCACTTCTTTACCACGCGCAGAACGATCTCGCGGAGCTTCCGGCGGAAATCTCGTCGCGGATCAGCGGACTACCCACCGAAAAGTTCCGTAAGGGGATGACGGCCTAAGCCGCCTTTACTTCTTTGTTGTGCCAGCGCAGCTGATCGCTCAGGCAGCTCAAAAATACCAGCTGCAGACAGCCATTGAGGCCGTCATGAAACTTAGCCTCCGGCGCAAGCTCATTGTAGTTCGTGATTGCCTCGGCGGCGATGTTGCGCAGAACTCCCGCATTGATGTCACCCGAAACGTCGAGCCGCTGCCAATCGGCATCCTGAAACGGATCGTGGAAAACCTTAAGCGTCTGCACTGCGGACAGCCGTTCGGCCACGCCGATAAGATTGAAGCTGTTCTGCGCAGAGATCTCCAACTTCAGCTTTACGCCGAACTCTTCCTCGTCGCCTCCCGGCGCCACGGTCGTGCGCACGACCACATCGGCCAGGTTTCTCTGCGGTAGAACGTACTTTTCGGCGTCGCCTTTGCGACGCGCCAATGCTTCCTTCACCTGCTTGGCCGAATAGCCGCGTTCTTTGCAATCGCGACTAATTTTCCAGTAATGGCGTAGCTTTTCGTCGGGATCGAGAAATACTTTGAGATCGTAAAGGTGGCGCAGCGATTTCAGGCTCAGCGAGTGCAAACCGCTAAAGATGAGAACGCCGTTGGGATCAACGGGTTTGGCGTCGGTGAACTGCCCCGTGCCGTGATCGTACTCGCCGCGCAGCACACGTCCGCCGGAGGCGAGCGTAATGGCGTGCTCATGCTCGCGGTAGATGTCATTTGCGCGAACATCGAGGTGCGTGAACACCTTCCACTTCTGGTGACCGCGTGGCCAGCGGTGGTAGTCGTCACCATTGGTCACGGTAACTCGCTTCTTGCCCAACAGATCGGACAGCAGCTGAACGAAAGTATCTTTGCCCGAACCGCTGTCTCCAGCGAGTCCCACCATTAGTGGAGTCGTGCGCAGGCTGTAGACCGAGTTGCTACGGATGCCGAACATATACATGTGCATCGTAATACCCGCGAGCGAGGCCTCCATCAGCGTGAACGTAAGATTAGTTGCGACCGTGGCCGTGTTACTGCTGCCGATGGGCCAGTACAGGCCAAGCACTTCGTAACCAACGAACGCCGCCGAGTAGGCGCCGAACAACGCCAGGTTCGAGGGCCGAGGATTTCGGCAGAGAAAGTAGACGATGAAAGGAAAAGACCACAGGAAGTATCCCGGGGCCGGCGGAATGAGCAGCACGAAAACGCAGAACAGCACCCCAAGGTACGAGAAGAAGAGATCCCAGTTCCATTTGGGATACGCGGTAAAGCGGAAGAATAGCGTCATGATGGCCAGCGGGGCCACGAGGATCGAGGCGCGGTTAGCGCCGAAGCCAACCTGCAGCGCGAATAGCCGCATCTGCTCGGCGCTTCCAAAAACCATTTTCCTAAAAGCGGGATCGAAGGCAACCGGGAGCAAACAGGCCGCGTAGGTCAGGGCAAAACCACCGAGTGCCTTTAGCGTCTCTCGTTTCCCGGCCGTCTGCCAGAGATAGAAAGCCAGAAATGGAAGCACGAAGAGTAAGTGAGACTTGGTTGCAAGCCCCAAGCCAAAAACGGCCATACCCAGACGGTAGCGCTTGTCTTGGATGAAGTGCAGTGACGCCACGAAAATAGCCGTCGGCAAAATGTCGAGCTGGCCGTGCCAGTAGCAGATGTAGAGCGAGATCGGCGAGGCCCAGTAAAGCAACAGCACCCGGCGAACGCGCTGCGGGAACCAGCGGAGGAGCATCAGGCAAAGTCCAAGATCCGCCACGAGCAGCGGCAGGCGCATCGCAAACAGATGCGCGGCCGTAACTTCGTACGTACCGCTCGGCATGGCGAACGAAAGCAGCGTACGCGGAATCGCGAGCAGCACCAGCATTACCGGGGGATAGGGAAACGCATTCCAGTGCTCGATGCCCCCGAAGTAGCTCCAAGGATTTTTGAAGCCCGATTCCACGAAGTAGTTGAGAAACGGCACGAAGAGGTCGGTCAGATAGTGCGATGACAGCGTGATTCCCAACGCTAGCTTGAGCGCAAGGGCCGCCCAAAAAATGGGAGATTCGATAATGGCCTTCAGGCCGACGCGCCAGGGAACCTGCGGCGATGGAGAGTGACTCGGGGCCGGTTCCGGCGCAACGCTTACGGGAGGCTCAGCCGGATTAGGCGATTGCTGTCCCGGTGCTACTTTGAGACGCGCAGATTTCGAGTGGGCGCTCATCGCTTGGCTCCTCGGGCTTTTTTGGCTGATGGCTTAACGCTCTTCAGATGGCGAAAGTAATCGGCCCAGTATTCGTAGGTACGTACGTCGTCGGGCGTGCCAAAGCAGAGAAAGGACTCGACCGGAAAGGACTTCCCCTTCAATCCCTTTTCGCGAAGCAGCGATACCACGGAGTCGACGTAGAACTCGCCGTTCACGCGCAGGTCCCGCGCCTTCAGCTCGTCGGCGGCATCGAAGAAGTCGCTGGCGCGACGAAACCAGAAGCTGCCGATTACTCCGGGGTCTTTGGCCGGAGTTTCGCTCAGCGGGGCTTTGCACGCAAAGTTCACGATCGTGGATTCCACGTTGGTCTGCACCCAGGCGTACTGCTTAGGGTTCCGGTTGGCGTGTGGGTGATTCAAAAAGGTCACCACCGCGAAGTCCACGGAGGTGTCCGCCGCGAGCTTTTTCCAATCGGGACTTGAGTAAAGGTACGCGCTGTCGCACGCCGCAATGAATAGCGGCGCACGCGGATCGATGCGTTCGCGGGCCGCCTGGCAGGTGGTGACCGCTCCATCGGTCGGCGCACCGAGAGTGACGATGACATCGCCTTCTCCCGTGATTTTCTCCCGCCGCAACGGCATCTCTAGCTCCCCACGGCAAACCAGCACTCGCCGATTCAACTTGGGCAGACACGTAAGAACGCGCTTTAGCATCGGTACTCCATCGACCGGTACCAGCGGTTTGGGTTGCGTATACCCTTGTTTCTGAAATCGCTCACCTAAGCCCGCCATAGGAATGAGGACGGTGCCTTCGCCGGACGGAGGCACGAATGCCGAATCTTCTCCGTTCAGAAAGTAGTCGGACCAAGCAACGTACTCCTCGAGATCTTCCGGAGTTCCCCACTGCATGAACTGCGTCAGCTCGTACACGTCGACGGGCTCGCCATCTTGAATCACTAGGTTCATGGGCAGGCTCGCGTAGAACTCACCGTTAGTTTTGAGCCCTTGGTCCATGGCGGCCTGAAAGTACTTGGTCAGGTGCGCCCCGGACTTGAAGTAGTACAGACCAGCCGAGGCATACTCGTTCATACGATCGTTAGTGAAGGCACCCTTCTCTTTGATCTCTACGACTTTTTTGCCGTCGGTGCGCAGGTAGGCGTACAAATTCGGTCCAAGACTATGTGGATGAAAGCCTCGGTACGACGGAATGCTGGCGGTGCAGCCCGAGGCTTTCATGGTGCGGGCGAAGTCGGCGAAATCCCACCGAAGCGAATAGTCACAGTAGCTGACCAGCGCGGCTTTAGCCGGATCGATGTGCTGCCTGGCGGCGAGTACGGTATGCACGGGCCCCAGCTTATGGGGGGCGATCGCCACTATCTTCCCGTTGGGCGCGATGCGCTTTAAAACTTTTTTGACGTCAGTGGACTTAAGATGGTCCTCGGCGCAAATGAAGAGAAAATCGCTGTTCGTCGGAAAAAGGCCGACGATATGCTCGATGATCGGTTTCCCCTCTACTTCGATGAGGGGCTTGATCTTCTTATAACCAGCGCGCTCGAACCGCGAGCCGCGGCCTGACATGGGGATGATGATTTGCATGTTGTTTTCGGAGGCTTAAGTTTTAGGAGAACAAGGTGGAAAGTTCTTCCCACCGATCGAAGGAACCAACATCGGCTGCGGATTTTTTGGCCGACCCGCGCCGGCGAAACAAAGGGGTCATTCCTAAGGCGCGACTTGGCTCGACATCGGCTTTCCAGTCGTCGCCAACCATCACGCAGTCTTGCGCACGTACCTTGAGCTTCTTCAGCGCCAGTTGAAACGGAAGCGGCGACGGCTTGTCGGCCCCGGCCTCTTCCGAAGTCACCAAGAACTCCGCGGCGTCCACGAGACCAATCTTCGCGAGTTTTTTCACCTGAGTTTCGGTGGTGAAGTTGGTAACCCACGCTAGCCGCACCCCGGCCTCTTTCCATCCCCTTAAAGTGATCGCGCAGCCGTCGTCGATCTTCATGGCGCCGTAGTACCCGTGCCAAAACGCGTCATTAATGCGGGTGGCCATGGACAGTTGGCTGTTCTGACACGCTGCTTCAATCATCGTTTTAAAGTAAAGAAGCCGGCAATGACTCGCTGCATGACCAGGCAATAAATTCTGCACCGTCGCGCGGGCCAAGTCGTACTCCCGCGAGAAAACTTCAAAATTATCCCAGCCTTGATGCAGCGCACGAGCCACCTCGTGCGCGGTTGCCATCGCCGCCTGCTGACATGGCGCGTACTCGTACACCGTGTTGTCCAAGTCCAGCAGGATCGCCTTGGGCATCTTCATGGCAGCTCGGCTTTCGGATGGGAGGAAAAAGGAAGGGAGAAATACGAAACGAACTTCATTTTATCACGGTAAGGTTTGCGCCGCAAAGTACCGAAAAGATTAGAACATATTGCCGTCGTCTCGATCAATGAAATCAGCGCACAAACCAAAACCGCAGTTCTGGAAAGCCATCAAGCTGGCGTTCCGCGCATGGAAAGAAGTGCGTGCGTTTTTCAAGTTGGCGCCAGAGAAAAAAGCGATCGTCTTTTATGCGGAAGATGAGGCTAGCTGGCCCCACTACGCGGAGATGATTGAAGCGCTCACCACCACCTATCATCAGCCGGTGTGCTATCTCACATCCAGCGAAGTCGATCCCGTTCTGCAATCGCCCCCGCCCAACGTGACCGCTTTCTTCGTCGGGGACGGCGGCGCGCGCACGCACCTGTTTAAAAAACTCGACTCACGCGTTTGCGCGCTGACCATGCCGGACCTGGAGAACTACCACCTCAAGCGTTCGAGTAAGTACGATGTGAAGTATGCCTACGTTTTCCATTCGGTCGCGAGCTCCCACATGCTTTATCGCCAGGCCGCCTTCGATCACTACGACGCCATACTTTGCGTTGGTCCGCATCACGAGAGGGAGATCCGCAAGCGGGAAGTGATTCACAACCTCAGACCCAAGCTCTTGCTTCCGCACGGCCACGGCCGCATCGATCGGATCGTCGCGACGAATCGGCTTACTAGTTTAGCCCCCAAACGGGACCAACCGACCGTGCTGGTCTCCACAAGCTGGGGACCTCAGGCGCTTATTGAAACGTGCGGCGCGAAACTAATCGACCAGCTGATGGCCTGCGGCTACCGCGTGATCTTTCATCCGCACCCGCTCACCTGTATCCATAGCGCCAAGCTCGTAGAGAACATCAACCTCAAGCATTCCCGAAATCCGAACTTCGTTGTGGATTACGATCTCTCAAACCAGCAAACCCTTCAGGACGCGGACCTGATGATCAGCGACTGGTCGGGCACCGCCCTCGAGTTTGCGTTTGGTTTCGAGAAGCCGGTGTTGTTCTTCGACGTACCCCGGAAGGTCAATAACCCCTACTACGGCGAGATCGGCACCCCGCCCGTGGAGGTGGATCTTCGCTCGCGGTTAGGCGTGGTAATGCGCACCACGGAGATTGCGCAGATAGGCGATACGGTGAAACAGATGATGGAGACGCCGGACAAGTTCCGGGCCCAGATCACGGCGGCTCGCGAAGCGCTGATTTACAACCTTGGCAAAAGCGGCGATGCCGGCGCCAAGCACTTGCTCGAACTATTACAAGACAGCGCCAATGCTCGCCGTGCTGCTTAATGCGCTTGGCACACTCCGCCATAGCCCTTAGGATTCTCCGCCATGGGCTCGACGTTGATGACCGGCCACAAGCTGAGGACCTGGCTTTTTTATCTGGTCATGATTGCCGTTTCGATCGGGATTTTCACGCTCATCAACGAAGAAGGTAAGAAGCTCGTTTCCGATGCCGCCATCGGCGCCTCTCCCGGTGGGCAAGCCCACGAACAGATCAACTACCTCTTGCAGATCCTGTTGGCGTTGTCGGTCGTGATCGTCATGGCCCGCGCCATGGGCGCGCTGTTCTCCTTGATTGGCCAACCTCCCGTCATCGGTGAGGTGGTCGGGGGCATTTTGCTCGGCCCTTCGTTTCTCGGGTCCATTTCGCCGCAGCTTTACCAAGTTCTGCTACCGCCCGCGGCGGCCCCCTTCTTAGGGCTCATCGCTCAGCTGGGGGTAATTTTCTACATGTTCGTGGTTGGGCTGGAGCTCGATCTCAAGATGCTAAGGCGAAGCGGGCATGTGGCGCTGGCGATCTCGCACGCCAGTATCGTCATTCCCTTTTTGCTCGGCGTAGCGTTGGCGCTGGCCATCTTCAAAAGCTACGGACCCGCCAACGTTACGTTCACCAGCTTTGCGCTTTTCATGGGCGTTTCCATGTCGATCACCGCGTTTCCGGTGCTGGCCCGTATTCTTACCGACAAAAAGATCAGCCGCACGCGCATGGGCACCATCGCCCTCACCTGCGCCGCCGTGGATGACGTAAGCGCCTGGTGTTTGCTTGCGGTGGTGGTCAGTGTTTCCCAGGCCAAGATTGGGGGCGCGGTCATTACCCTGATTCTCACGGTGCTCTACATTACGGCGATGTTCGTGCTGGGTGGTCCCCTCATCCGCCGGCTCATCCCCTGGTTGGAAAAGTTCGACAAGCTAACCGAGGGCGGCATCGCGATGTTTTTCGTGGCATTATTGCTTTCCGCGCTGGCCACCGAGCTAATCGGAATTCACGCCATCTTCGGCGCATTCCTTTTGGGGGCCATCACCCCGCACGACAGCCGCGTGGCCAAAGAGCTTACCGATCGCATTGATGATCTGGTGCGCATCATGTTCTTGCCCGCCTTTTTCGCGTTCACCGGAATGCGCACCCAAATCGGGCTGCTGACTACGCCGGAGGATTGGGTCCTTTGCGGAGTCATCATTGTCGTGGCGACGGTCGGAAAATTTGGCGGCACGCTATTCGCTTCGCGCCTTTCGGGGCTGAGCTGGCGCGACTCTTCGGCCCTGGGCATTTTGATGAACACGCGTGGCTTGGTGGAGCTAATCGTTTTGAACTTAGGACTCGATTTGAAGATCCTGCCGCCGCGGCTCTTCGCGATGCTGGTCATCATGGCGCTGGTAACGACGTTTGCGACCTCCCCCATATTCACCTTCATTACCCGCAAAGACCCCTGGGAAAGCCGCCCCGCCTAGGCCCAAAACCACCCTCGAAATCATTGGGTTTTTTGCCGTATTCTCGGCACTTCATTTGCAATTCCTAGTAGGACCACCATACGAGGAAACAGCTAAGATGATGCAACTAAAGGTACTTATCGTAGGTTTGACCCTTCTAGGAAGTGCGTACGCCAAAGACAGTCTCTACGTCTTGGTCACTCCCAATTCGGCCGGTTTTGTCCCCTTTTCGTGCAGCCTGCAGCCCGAATCATCGCCTCCCAAGATTGAAAACGACGTCATGAAGTTCAAAGCCAGCGTACGCGGTAGCGTAGGCCCGCTAACGTGGCGAATTCCGATTTATCAGGGCAAGAACGGCGAAACCGACGTGGCGGTGAATCGCGTTGGCTCACTCACGCCGGAGCCCGATGGCAGCTTTCCCGTAGAGCTTTTTGCCGACGATTTAATCAAAGCCTCCGCGCGCGAGAAGCTCGTGATGAAGGTGGAGGCCAGCACCGGTGAGGTTGCGTATTGCGATACTTCGCTAGCGGCCCCTCGCCGGGCGACGGCTAGCTTGCCCGACCGCGAGCTACTCATGATCAACGGAGAAGTAGGCCCGTAAAGGCTCTTCAGACTTTCAATTTGGCGTAAGCTCCACATTGCGCCGGTAATTCCGATCCATTGCCCCCGTACCGTTAAGGGATGGGGGTACACAAATACTTACTTATCGCGTGGATCTTGGCGTGTGGCTCCGTAGCCACCGCCGAGACCTGCACCGATCCCAAGAGCTTAGCCAGCAAATGGGACTTATGGGCAAAGGGCACGTGCCTGCGCGGCGCCAATCTCTGGCAAAAGGTCGTCGACCCCAATGAAGATGGCGACGAGCTAGGCACCGAGGTCGTGGGCCCCACTTACGATCAGGCCAACCTAAACAAACTGGCCGCCTACGGCGCCAACTACGCCAACCTTTCTTTCCCCGGATTACGCAACGAGAAGGCCCCCTACGCCTGGCGTGAGGACGTGGCCCAATATCTCGACCGTTTGATCGAGCGCTCACGCAAGGCCGACCTCTTCGTCGTCATCAGCTTTCGCACCGGACCTGGCCGCAACGAAGCCGGCTTCGACGCTAGCGCCTCGGGCGCCGATAACTCGGTTTGGGGAGATGCTACGAAACAAAACGCCTGGGTGGAGATGTGGCGAAAAGTCGCCGCCCGTTACCGCCGGCATCCGAATGTGGCGGGCTACGACCTCATGGTCGAACCTAACTCGAATGAGCTCCTAAAAATCTGGGAACCCGACGCCTTCTTTCGGAAATACAAAAACACCACGCAGGACTGGAACCAGCTCGCCGCGCGCATCGTGCAAGCGATTCGCTCGGTAGATCCCGAAACTCCGATTCTCGTCGGAGGGATGAACTACAGCAGCCTCGACTGGCTGTCCGCACTCGCGCCGTTGCCGGATTCGCGCGTGGTGTACGGTGTTCACAACTACGAACCATACAACTACACGCACCAGGCGATGAAAGGGACGAAGACCTACCCCGGCAAGTTTTCGCCCGATGGCGAACGTTCCACGATCATCGATAAAAACTGGCTCGCCCGCAAGTTTTCGACTATCGGAGATTTCCAACGGGAACGCCGCGCCCCCGTAGTTGTGAACGAGTTTGGAGCCATGCGCTGGGTGAAGGGAGCCGAACTTTTCTTTCGCGACTCGGCCGACCTAATGGAAGGGTACGGCGTGAACCACGCGCTGTGGCTCTGGGAGACTTCGCTCAAGATAAGCTGGAACGAATTCAATTTGCGCTACGGCCCCAACGGCAAAAACAAAACGGAGGTTTCGACGAGCGCCCTGATGGAAACCATCAGGGCAAACTGGCGGCGGAACCGCGCCCGGCCTTCGAACGTCCGTTGGTGAGCGAGCCGGTGGCGTGCAGCTCTTCGAGCTCCGCTAGCCGCAAATCCGCGTAACGTTCCCAAGTGAATTCTTGTAACGTCTTAGTTCGCGCGTAAGCGCCCATGGCCTTCAACTCGTCACGGTGATTCAACGCCCAGTCGAAGCGATCATGAATCGCCCTAGCATCCCGCGGTGGCACCAAGAACCCCGATCGGCCTTCGTCGATGAGCTCCCCGGCGCCCGTATTCGTCGACACCATTACGGGAACTCCACAAGCCATCGCTTGCACCGCTACCTGATTGAACCCGTCTTCGATCGAAGGCAAGCAAACCAGATCGCTCGACGCCAGCAGCGCCGCGAATCGATCGCTGTCCTGCGCGGGCAGGCGATGAATACGGTCCGAAGAAAAGCGGGCCAGAATTGGCTCTAGCTCCGCATCACAATCTCCCACCAGAAAAAGTTCCGCCTCGGTCGTGTTGAAATTCTGGAACGCCTCGACGAGGTAGGGAATCCCTTTTCGCAACGAGAGCTGGCCCCCGTAGAAAAATCGCAGCCGTTTAGACTGCTGCGGTACGGGGCGGAACTTCGCGGTATTCACCGCCAACGGATGCACGCGAAGCTTCTCTTCGGGCACTCCGCGATCCAAGAAGGTCCGCCGCACGAAACGGCTCGGCACCGAAATCCAATCGGCCGCTTCGTACTCACGAAGCTCCTGCTCGACCACTTTCGGGTGCGTAGCCTGAAAAGCGAGGCCGAAGCGCCGGTACTCTTCTTCGAGCCATTCGGTCTGCGTTTCGATGTGGGCGCTGTGACGCTCGAGAAACGTGGGGATGCCTTTTTCCTTCGCCCGGCGCAGGCCTAGCAATGAGTTGCCCGACCAGCCAATGAACACGTTCGTGCCATCAGGAATCTGCTGGCTCGACCACTTATCAAATGAGGAGTTGAGAAAAAACTGAGGATTGCCAATGCCCGAGGGCAGCAACCGAATGATCCGGCGCAAAAGTTCAGGCCACGCGAGCGACTTCACTTTATCCCCTGACAGTTCGGCCATTCGACAAGTTACGGACGCAGGGTATGACGTAAGCAGGCGGCATAATGCCTGCCGTTTTTCCAGCGCTCGCGCAAAATCGAAAGCATGGAACCGCCCGTTTACCGAAAGCGTCACTTGCGGCGTGTAACTCATGAGGCCATTTGCCCCGTTGGCACGTCGGACAGCTGAAACACCGCCGACTTGTGCTCGGTTAGTGACTCGAGAGATTGGCTAGCGGCGCCCCGCCAACAGCGCAACGCCATCCATGCGGTCACTAACACCGCCCCGGCCGAAGCGATAACCGCAAAGGCCACGGTTACGGACTCAGGGAGCAGACCGTAAAACCGGGACTTCGCCACGAAGAATGGGTTGTAAAGCAGGGCCGTAACCAAGAAGGCGGAAAGCGCGCCCGCGGCAATGCGGGCCTTTTTGTCCTCCACCGCCCAGACCAATGTCCACAAAAGGCCGAACGCTAGAAAGCGAGCGCTCATTCCGGGCAAGAACGTATAGAGCCCGGTAAAGTAAGCGGCGGCAAAAGGCACGAACCCGGGACTTCGCTTAGCGAAAACGTAGCGCAACCCAAGCACGGCGCTGAAGACCGCGGCGATGCCCAACGCCCAGTGACGCAACGGCAGCGAGAGAAAAAGCTCTTCCCCATTGGCCCAACCCAAAAAATGGCTGGTGAGCCACCACAGGTTAAAGCCGGTAACCGTCATCGCATCCTGTTTATCGAGTAGGCGCCCGTACCCTTCCGTAAACCAAGACATTCCGTCGGCCAGCATGAAAGGGGCCGTCAAGATGGTAACCACGGCCGCGAACGAGGCCGCCACCTGCCAGCGCCGAATACGCATGTGCTTCCAGGCAAGTGCGGCGATGAGGGGAACAAAAAAAACGAATTGCGGCTTGATCAGAAATGCCAGGGCGAACCAAAGGCCGGAGAGCCAGGGCTGTCCCCGCAATAAGGTACCCATCCCAAAGAAGCACGCGGTCCACTGGAAGATTTCGAACTGGCCCCAAAGGGGACCCGCAAGGATCAAAGCCGGGTTGGCGCCAATGGTTAGCCACGCCAACTTGGGATCTTCCGTGCGCTTCATGGCGAACCGCCCCACCGCCACCGCGGCCAGCGCCTGCACGAAAAATAGCGGCAACCGGAATAGTAAGTTTGCCAGGGTACTGGGCCACTCCCCCGCCCAGCCAAGAAAACGCAGCAAGGCGTAGGCCGGGTAGTAGACCCAAAAAATAAGCGGAGGATAGTTGGGTGAGAAGTCACCGAGCCGCGCACTCACCTCGGCCGCATTCCCGGCGTAAATAAGGGATACCCCCGACTCGAAGGCCAAGCCCATCCAGCTAAACATTGTTTTAATGTCCTGGGGGGTGGGCACGAGTAGCTCGACTAGCGGAATGGACGCGAGCAAAACCGCCAGCATCGCGAAAAATGAGCGCCGCTCATTCCAAAGCTGGGTTGCTTTCATCACGGGAATCTTCAGGATCGCTTCCAACGCGATATGACCACTCATCTTGGATTTTCCCTGAGTGCGATCCCGAAAAATGATGGGCACTTCTCCCAATGAGCAGCCTTTTCGGAAGGCTAGAAACTTCAGGAGAATGATAAAGCTGTAGCCCCGCACGTTGATGCGTTCCAGCGGTACGCAAGCTAGGGCAGCCTTCCTCCAGGCGATGAAACCTCCCGTCAGATCCTTAACCCCGATCCCTAGCAGCGTACGTGCGTAGAGATTTCCCGCCGCACTCAGCAATCGGCGGTGAAATGGCCAACCCGCAACACCGCCGCCCGGCGTGTAGCGCGAGCCGATAGCAATGTCGGTGTGTTCGGCCTGGGCGATCAACCGCGGGATATCGGACGGATCGTGAGAAAAATCCGCGTCCATCATCAAGGCAAGATCGTACGGGCGCGCTAAGGCCCAGCGAAAAGCATCTTTGTACGCGTTGGCCAAACCACGATTCGTCGTGCGCACGAGTAGGTGAACGCGAGGATTGGCTTCCGAAAACCCACGCACCAGGTCGCCCGTGCCGTCCGGTGAGCTATCATCGATCACCAAAACTTCGATTCCCTCGTAGGCCTTAAGAACGGCGGTCAGGATCGCTTCGATGTTCCGTGACTCGTTGTAGGTAGGCAGCATTACCAGAACGCGCCGTAATGGAGTGTTCATGGAGGGCCCCCGTACTCGCTTATCGATTTATTTTCTTCCAAGATCTGTCTTAGCTTGGTCAGCGGAAGCTGCACCATGGCCTCGAACGCAATGGCCAACGACATCTTCGAGTTGCCGCGCGTACGGTCCCGAAAAATGATCGGAACCTCCGTGATCGAGGAACCGAGCCGGAACGCCAGATGCTTCAGCTGCACCTGAAAGCCGTACCCCTGTGACGAAAAGCTTTTTGTGATGGCCGCCCGCAACGCCTCGCGGTTCCACGCCACGAAGCCGCTTGTGAGATCGCGCACGATCAGGCCGAGTAAGAGCCGAGCGTACCAGTTTCCGGCCGCACTCAACGCCTTGCGATGCCAGGGCCAGTTCTCATCGAGACCGCCGTTTTCGGTATAACGCGAGCCCACCACCACGTCGTGATCAAACGTACGCTCGATGAGCCTCGGCAGGTCTTTGGGGTCGTGCGAGAAGTCGGCATCCATCTGGATGAGCACGTCATAGTCGCGCTCGGTGCCCCACTTCATGCCGTCGAAGTAGGCGTTGGCCAGCCCCCGATTCTCCCTCCGCACCAGTAAATGCACGCGCGGCTCCAGCACCTGTACGCGACGCACCAAATCCGAGGTGCCATCGGGCGAGCTGTCATCGATCACGAGGACTTCGATTCCTTCGTATGCGTTCAGAATCTCGGCGAGGATCGCTTCGACATTCCGCGACTCGTTGTAGGTCGGCAGCATCACCAGGACGCGCCGCAAAACTGAGGTCATGAAGGGTCTCCGAAGCCAAGGGAACGCCAACCTATTGTAGCCCATCTGCCGAGCGTGGGCCTTAATGTCCCGGCACTTTCACAAACTGCCCCGGAACTTTTTACAAAACCCTCGCGAAGCCGCTCAGGCAGCGGGGCCACCGTTGGCCGCGCCCTTGCAAATTGAATTTTTTCACAAGGAGAAATGAATGATGTCTCGGTGGTTTTCGACTGTAGGGGTGCTGTCGTGTGGTTTGGTTTCGGTCACCGCGATGGCCGAAGGAAAAGTAACGCCGCTCGCGGAAATGCGCGGCAAGCTGGTGCTACCGGCCTATACCGCGTCGGACAAAAAACTCTTGCTCGATCAAGCTGACCTTCTGATGCGAGAGCTTTTCGTGCACCGCGACCTGAAGATCAAAGATTTCGGCGCCCAAGCCGACCCGTTGCCGAAGCTTGAGAAGATTCGTAGCGGTTTGGGTGAGCTGACGGCGGATGGTTTCCACCTGGCCATGGCCAATGTTTTCCAAGGGCTTCACGACTTGCACACGACCTACTCCGCACCGAGGCCCTTGGCGTGCGGCGTGGCCTTCCTTCCGATTCGATTCGAGTTGGTGAAAGAGGGGGGCTGGCACGTGCTTGCGTCGCGGCGTACCCCGTACGGTGCCGAGTTCGCCAAAGACATTGCGCTCGGGGATGAGCTGCTAGAGATTAATGGGCAGGCCACCTTGGCCGAGCTGAAGACTTTGACTCCGCTTTCGGGCGGCTCGAATGGCGAAGCGATGCGGAGCCGCAGCGTACAGCTGCTGTCTTTTCGCAACCTCGCCAATCAGCCTTTGCCCGCCGTCGACTCACTCAAACTCAAATTTCGTGGCGACAGCGGCACGTACGAAAAAGAGTTGCCTTGGCTGACGTTGTCCGACGATCGGTGCTTTGGCGAAGTCGATGAGAATGAAGGCGACTTTTTCCTGCAAACGAAGATCGGCCTCGATGAGTTTCAGCACCGGTTCAACGCCGTTTTCTCGCCCGAGGCCACCCCCTCTCGCGACACCACTATGGAAGAGGCATTGAAAGAGATCTTCGAGGCATCGGCGATCGAAACACCGGCCGGAACCTTTGGATACATTCGCCTCAAAACGTTCCTGTGGCGCGACAAGCGTTTGGACTTAACCACCATCGTCGACGGAATGCGCCGGGCCGTGGAAGACCGGCTGGAAGCCGCCCAAGGGCTCGTGATCGACGTACGCGGAAACGGTGGCGGTCACATCGTGCTGGCGGAAAAGATGGTGCAGCTCTTTTCACCGCAGAGAGTAAAGCCCACTACCGTTCGCATGCTCGCTAACGAGTTGAACGAGAAGGTCTTCTTGAAAGCCAACGGCGGACCCAACCGCTGGTCCGACGCGGTTGCCAAGGCGATGCAGGCGGGACGCAAGTACACCGCCCCTCTCGCCATTACCCCTCCACGCGAAGCCAATGAGTTCGGTCAAGTTTGGTACCGGCCCGTCGTCGTGCTGACCGACGCCAACTGCTATTCGGCGTGCGATCTCTTCGCCGGCGGGATGCAAGACAACGACGCCGCGGTGATCGTGGGGACCCATAAAACTACGGGTGGCGGTGGAGCCAACGTCATGGAGTACGGCACCTTCCGCGCCGTTTTGGGGAACGACCCCGCCAACCCCTTTCTGCTTTTGCCCCACGATCAGAGCATG
Organism: Bdellovibrionota bacterium; assembly: GCA_041736915.1. Classification (GTDB taxonomy): domain Bacteria; phylum Bdellovibrionota; class FAC87; order UBA2466; family UBA2466; genus JBGSST01. The sequence goes on along the minus strand of JBGSST010000374.1, from coordinate 2,718 downwards.
CGTGTGTCGTGGCGCCAAACCTTACGGGCCGGTAAGAGCGACGGAGTTCCCATCGAAGACCTCGGCATCCAGTCCGACAAAGTCGTACCGCTCACCAAGGGGGATATCGGCGCCGAGTCCCACGAGCTGATGCGCACCATTCACGGCATCATCGACGAGCTGGCTCCGCGCTACACGAGTGGCGTGTCGGTCAAAACGGGCGGCCACGTGCTGCTCGCCAACGGTGACGAAGCTAAATGGACCGAAGAGGTGTGGGGCGTGGACACCATCTCCATCGAATCCGATTCGCGAACGCTGGGTGAGTGGGAGGTTGAATTTTCCCCCGAAGCCGCCGAGGTAGAGCTCGCGGTACAGGGGCTCACCGGTGAGTGGAGCGATCACCGGGTAGTGCTCGTGGGCAAGAAGGGCGGCAAGAACGTGTTTCGCGTGGTTCGCGAACTAGCCTGGCGCGGCCTGTACGAGGCCATCCCAGAAGCGGGGCTAGCCGTCGATCCGCAGGGCGAGAAGATCGCCCCGTTGCACAACGTGGTGCTCAAGGGCGATGCGGACGCCGCGTGGCGCGAAGTGGGAGGGCGGCTCCGGGTAGGGGCGGGGCCGCTCTATCCCAACGACTCTCTCGTGCGCGCGTTCTTACCGGTGCAGCTCGACGGCAAAGGCGGCACCCTCTCGATGGAGATTCAGCTCGAAGCCGAGGACATTAACGATGGCCTGCGCCTGTTCGCACTGAATCCGGACACGGGGGAACGACGTAACTACTTCGCCGGCTCCCGCATCCCCAACGCCCGCCGCGTGACGCTACCGTTACCGAAGGAATGGCCGCGGGCCGATATCGTTTTCGAGTTTGAAAGCGACGAGAACTGGAATCTCACGGGCCCCGCGATTCGCGGACTGACCGTGGAGAAGAGCGTGCGGTAGAGTGTCGAGAAGAAAAAAAAGGGGCTGCCGGTGAAGCGGCAGCCCCCCTTAAGTGAACTAAATCCTGGGGAGGTTAGTTCTTAAGATAACGTTCGCAGCTCAAGCGCACGACTTCGCGGCTCTTGTCTTCGCCGACCAGGATGAGCTGGCCATTGATGACATCGCCTTCGGCAATCACTTCTTTACCTTCTTTGAAGGAGATCTGAAGGATGACCGAGTCGAGGTCCATCGCCACGCCGTCCGTCACGTACTGAACGGAGGTCACGCGGTTGTGCTTGCGGATCTCGCTGCCCTTGGCGGTCAGCAGAGTTTTCGGAGAAGCGTCTTCGTGGCTGAGTACCAACACGGCCGGCTTGCGGGTTGCACCGCTGGTCAGGTTGTACATCTTCACGTTGTAGCCTTCGCCCTCGCAACGAAAGCCACTGGCCATCGCCGAACCGGACACCAGACCGAACGCCAACACGAACATTCCGAAGTTTTTCATGAGTAACACCTATCTCTACACAAGTTTGCCGATGGAAAATTCGCCGCCCAACGCGCCGGTAAACTCCATCTGCCAATCTGTTTATGAAAGCAGCGATCCATTGAGGACCACTTTTTAGAGGAGCCGAAGAATTCGGAACCACCTTGCGGCGGTCGGTAAGAAGTACCCCTCTAATCGGGCTGACGCCCGTTCTTAGGTGGAAGCGGTTGCTTCGAAAACGGTGATAAGCCCGTGAGATCACGTGGTCAATACGAAATTTTTTCAAAATCGGCGAATTGGGTTTCCTGTGACTTCGTGGAATACCGACCTAGACCACAAACCCACTAGAGTTAGTTTGATTCGGCATACTGCTTGCTCCGTAGGGCGGCATGAAAACCTATCAAAGCGATTCCGACCAGCAACGAGTCATTTCTCGGCCTTTCGAGTTTCAAAACTGGCCCATTTACAAAGAGATGCTCTCTGTGTCCAAACGCCTCCATCAGATTTGCGCAGCCTTACCCAACGATGGGCGGCGCGGTTTGGTTGACCAACTCATTAGGGCTAGCCAATCCGTTTGTCTGAACGTTGCAGAGGGAAGTGCCCGCAGTACAGCCAAGGACAAAGTTAACTTCCTCCGCATGGCAAAGGGGTCCCTTTTTGAGTGTGTGGCGGTTTTGGATTTGTTCGGGGAGCTTGAGCTTATTGGGCCGGTTGAGAGGGAAGAGCTTCAGGAAAGGTTGGCTCGGGTTGGAAAGATGGTTTCAGGATTGATTCGGTTTATCGAAACCGGGAAGAAGGACCACCAAAGCGCCTACGGCGCTAAATCTTAATTTTCAACTTAAGGTTCATTTTTAATGAATGATTAACCTTAAGATAAACATGAAGGATTAAATGGCTCCCGGGGAGGGGTTCGAACCCCCGACCAAGCGGTTAACAGCCGCTTGCTCTACCACTGAGCTACCCGGGATCACAAATTTGGAACCCCGAACTATTCCAAAGCTTGCGCAGCTTGTAAAGCGTCGGAAAGGGCTTTCACCGCGGGAAAGCGTCCAAGATGTGGCAACGAGAAATTAGACAGCACGTCCACTACGAGAATTCCTGTGATTAAACAGATACCCCTAAACCCCCTGTTTTCAGCGCTTTACCCCGTATTCTGGCTGTTTCCACCCCCTGGCCCATCGATTGCTCCTCTAGGCTGAGTCGTCGCATTGGGTTTTACGAGATTCCGGGGGGAATATGCGCAAGATCTTTGGGGCCATGAGCCTCGCTTTCCTTTTCATTTCCAACATGGCTTTCGCGGAGTGCCCGCCGGGGGTCAACTGCGGCGGTGGTGGCCGCCG
>JBGSST010000342.1:0-5419 GCA_041736915.1 Bdellovibrionota bacterium | reverse complement strand
GGCATCCTCCTCTATGAGGTGGTGGCGGCCCTGTTCCTGGCGCAGGCTTACGGCATCCATTTAGGGGTGTGGGAACAGGTGGCCCTGGCCGGAGTAAGTGTTTTCGCCACGGTCGGCGTGGCCGGCGTACCGGACGCGGGGCTGATTGCGCTGGCCCTGGTATTGAGCACGGTAGGCCTGCCGGACGAGGCTTTACCCATCCTTTTGAGCGTGGATTGGATCGTGGCGCGGTGCCGATCCATGGTGAATGTGACGTCCGATTTGACCGTAGCCATCGGCATTGATGTGTTGGAAGGGTACGAGCCCCCGGCGGAAGTTCGACGGGGACGTAAACGGACGTAGAAAGCGGCTAGAATCGTTTGCCTTTCTAGCGATCGCTCGATAACCTTCTGCGCCAAAACGAGCTGTTTTTTTGTTTAGCTTTAGACTTCTTCAAGGAGCTTTATCGTGTCAGCCTCGGATAACCTAGTGCTCACCACGGTCGACGATGTCGTGAACTGGGGCCGCGTAAACTCGCTATGGCCGCTTACCTTCGGCCTGGCCTGTTGTGCGATTGAAATGATGGCCACCGGCGCCGCCGATTATGATTTGGAGCGGTTTGGCTGCGGCGTGTTCCGCGCAACCCCGCGCCAGGCCGACCTGATGATCGTGGCCGGAACGGTTACGCTGAAGATGGCGACCCGTATCCGCACCCTTTACGAGCAGATGCCCGACCCGAAATGGGTCATTTCGATGGGCTCGTGCTCCAATAAAGGTGGTCCGTACTGGCACGAGGGGTACCACGTCCTAAAGGGAGTGGATCGGATCATTCCGGTAGATATCTATGTGCCCGGCTGCCCGCCGCGCCCGGAAACGCTGTTGGAGGCGGTCATGCTTCTCCAGAAAAAGATTCGCGTTCAGCAAAACAACGCTAAGGCGTTCGAGTTCGTGAGAGGGGTACCGGCGTGACCTTTGACGCAATTTTAGAAAAAATTACCGCCCGTTTTCCCGGCGTGACCTTCACCAAGGGTGAAACCAAACCGGACCCGTTCATTGCGCTTCCGAAAGAGAAGATCGTGGACGTGGTGAAGTACCTAAACGAGCTGGGGTTCGAGTCGCTTCACTGCATCTCCGGAGTCGACTACCCGAAGACCAACACCACCGAGGTCGTCTATCACGTGGCTTCCTTTCAGCACCGCACCACGGTTTGTCTGAAGGTGATTCTTCCGCGAGGCGATGGTCAGTCCATCCCGACTTTGTGCGGACTGTATCGCGGGGCCAACTGGCTCGAGCGTGAGGTGTTCGACATGAACGGCGTGACCTTCGAAGGGCACCCCGACATGCGTCGCATTTTGTGCCCGGAAGACTGGGTCGGCTATCCACTCAAAAAAGATTACGTTACGCCGGACTTCTACAAGGGAATGCCGGTACCGCTCTACTTCGCGGACCAGGGCGAGGCCGGGGATCCGGGTCAACCCTCTCCGGCGGGAGGAGGTCACTAATGGCTACTTTAGATACCGAACAGCCTTTGGCAAAACACCAGGCTACCGAAAACCTTCGCACCGACGAGCTGCTCCTCAATATGGGGCCGCAGCATCCGTCGACCCACGGCGTGTTGCGCGTGATCGTGAAGACGGACGGTGAGATCGTAAAGGCCGCCCACCCGGAAATCGGCTACCTACACCGCTGCTTCGAGAAGCATTCGGAAAATGTCGACTATATGAGCGTGATGCCCTACGTCGATCGGCTCGACTACCTCGCTTCGATGAACAACGAGCAGGGGTTTGCGATTGCGGTCGAGAAGATGCTGGGGCTAGAGGTCCCGCGCCGCGCCGAGTACATCCGCGTGATCATCGCGGAGCTGCAGCGAATCGCCAGCCACCTGATGGCGTTCGGTACCTACGGCCTCGACTTGGGGGCGTTTACCGCCTTCATGTACGGCTTTCGCGACCGCGAAATGATTTTGGACATCTTCGAGTCGGTATGCGGCGCGCGGTTGCTCTACAACTACATGTGGATCGGTGGCGTCGCGCGCGACATCACGCCCGATCAGGTAAGGATGATCAAGTCCTTCTGCGAGTACTTCAAGCCTAAGATCGACGAGTACAACACGCTCGTGTCGTATAATAAGATCTTCATCGAGCGCACCCGAGACGTGGGCGTGATCGATCTCGACACCTGTAAGAGCTACGGCCTTACGGGCGTCATGCTCCGCGCCGCGGGCTTCAAGTGGGATCTTCGTAAAGACATGCCGTACTCGATCTACAAAGAGCTCGAGTTTGACGTGCCGGTAGGTAATGGCGAGCAGGGAACGCTCGGCGACTGTTGGGATCGTCACATCGTACGTATGCGCGAGATGGCGCAAAGCGTTCGCATCATCGAGCAGCTGATTGATGGTATTCCTGCGGGCCCGTCCCGCGGTAAGATTGGTAAAGTACCGAAGCCGCCGGCAGGCGAGCATTGGTCGCGCACCGAGTGCCCGCGCGGTGAGCTTGGCTTCTACATCGTGTCGGATGGCTCCACAAATCCGTATCGGGTGAAGTGCAAGAGCCCGTGCTTCATGAACGTGGCGACGCTCAACGATCTCAGCCACGGCGTGATGGTCTCCGACTTGATTGCTACACTGGGAAGTTTCGACATCGTGCTGGGAGAGGTAGACCGATGACCTTCGTAGATTACTGCGAAACGATTAAAGACATTACCTTCAGCACCCTGAAGGGCATGGGCGTCACCATCAAGTACTTCTGGAAGGTGAACACCAAAGGCGCGATTACGATTCAGTATCCCGAGCAGAAAGATACGCTGCCGATGGGATCGCGCGGACTGCTCTTCAACGACGTCGAAGACTGCATATCGTGCAAGCAGTGTGCGCAAGCTTGTCCGGTAGATTGCATTTACATCGAAGCGGATAAAAAGGGGGCGGGAGCTCCCGCCGACATGACCAAGGGCGGCGTGAAGAAGACGCTGGACCTGAAGCGGTTCGAGATCGACATTTCGCTGTGCTGCTATTGCGGCCTGTGCAGTGCGGCCTGTCCGACCGACTGTCTGTACCACACTAAAGAGTACGAATATTCCGTGGTGGATCGCGACAAGCACATCATGGATTACATGAACTACAAGCGGTAACGCTTACGGGCCCCTGGCTGGTACAATTTAGGGATGGAAAAGACATCCGTATGGCAGCGTCTGACCGACGTCGCCCGGTCCTGGTTCCGTCCTGCGCCGCCGGCGATCACCGAGGCGACTTCGCTTAGGGATGTGGCCCGCCACTATCCCGAGGCGATTGCTTGCCTGAAGCGCCGCTTCAGCGTGGTTCCCGACAACGCGGATCTGTCGCTGTCCCTGCGCGAACTCACCGAAAAGCACGGCTTGCCCTCGGCGCAGATCGTGTTCATGGAGATTCAGCTCGCGGCTCGCAATCTGCGCGTGCAGCAGCTGTCTCCGCGCGACGCTAACGTGCTACGCGACACCGAACCTAAACTCATCATTCTCGATGCGCGCGAGCCGTCCGAGTGGTGCCACCATGAAGGGATTGCCGGCGCCCACCGGTGCGAGGAAGAGATCTTGAATGAGGTCGTGCTCGGCAATCCGCCGACGACCCCTTATCTGGTCTACTGCCACTACGGCGTGCGCAGTATGGATCTGGCGCACTGGATGGCCGATCAGGGGTACACGTCGGTTTACGTGATCCAGGGCGGCCTCGACGCGTGGTCGGTGCAGGTCGATCCGACCATTCCGCGCTACGACGGCAACTACTGCTGAAGCCGAGGGCCTAGGTTCAGCACGTTGGCGTTGCCGCCGGAACTCGTAGTGGAGAACACGAGAGTTTGCGCGTCGTCGGAAAGTTGCGGCACGCCGGAAACGATTCGGTCGATGCCGAAAGACCGGATGGTGCGTTTCGTATCGAGGTCGACCAGCTCGAAGCGGCTGCCGCCGGCGGGGCGAGTTTCCGTAATGACGAGTATCCGGTTGGAGCCGGTGACGGGCAGAACGCGGAGAATTTTTCCATCGAACGACGTGGTGCCATTGGCCGCCGTGATCTTTTGCAACGGACTGCTGTCGGCCACTGGCCCCACCTGCACTTCGTCATTGGTGTTCTCGCCGGTGGCAATCAAGGTTTTACCGTCGGGCGAAAAGCGGATCGGACCGAAGGCTTTCTTCCGTACGAAGCGATCGCGGTTCTCCACCGTAAACTTACCGTCCCTATCGTAGCTCGCCATCACGATACGGTAGGCCGCCCCTTCGGTATCCACGAAGAAGTAGCGGTTTTGGCCGGGCACCGGCCCCCAGTCCCAGTTGCCATTCACGTCACGCGGCAGGGGAAGGTGTTCGCGCGTGCCCGCATTCAGATCGATTCGCATAACCCCCACGTCCTGCTTGGGGCCGAAGTAAACGCCCGCGGTAGTCGTGGGCTTTAGATCACGCAAATACTCCGCGCTCACCCCGTCCGTAGGGAGGAGCGTTTTGGCGGCGGCAAAGTCGAGCACGCCATCCTGGAACGGCACGGAGACTAGCCCGTTACCGGCGACCGGAAAAATGACGTCGGGGCGGCCGGGTAGAAAGATTGGTCCGCCGTACCCTCGCGGGCGCGGCTGGTTGCGCATTTGCCGGGTTTGGGTGTCGAAGACGGAAACGCTCGCCTCGGTGGGGTGGGTGGGCAATGCCTCGCTACGCAGGCTCATTACCCAGCGGCCATTAGGATGAAGGTCCGGGCCGCGGGGATTGGCAAAAGGGATCGTGTATTCGGATTCCTCTGTCCGCATCGCTTCTTTGAGTGCGGTCGCGGCCTCTTTTTGTAACTCCAGTCGCGCGGAAAGCGATTCGAGGAGCAGCCGACGGTTCGCCGGCGTTTCCCACCCCCGCTTCTCCAGCATTCTACGAAAGTCGGCGAGGCGCCGGTGCAGCGACGAGAGATCTTCTTTCCCTTCGTGCACGCGAAACGGATTGCCCGCCTTCACCGTGGCTTGAATGAGTTCGGGCGTAAGCTTGGCGCCGCCCACCTCTTCGAGAAGCCGGGCGTAGGTATCGACGATGGCCACCTCCGGCTCCGGGGCGCTCTCGGAAGTCGTGGCGAAATGCACGAGGCAATCGGGCGTGGCCGCGTAAACGGATAGGGTCAGATAAAGGATTAGATAAGACCAAGACACCCCCTCATTGTCGCTCGCCTAGCCGCACACGCCAAGTCTACGGGCTTCCCCTTGAGCCCAAATTCGGGGCCCGCCCTTTGCAACTTGAAATTGCGGGGTTTTCCGTTCTGTGGGGGTAGAGAGTGGTTTTTCGTTTTACTTTCTTTTTTTGTGTATTGTTTTCTTCACTGGCCAGCGCCGAGTGCCCACCCGGAGTGGTGTGCGGGGGAGGCGGCGGATTTCGTTCCATGCCGGTGTTCCGGAGCGGCGGAGCCTGTCGGCCCGGAATGCGCTGCGGGGGTAGTCCCGTCGCC
>JBGSST010000318.1:0-8688 GCA_041736915.1 Bdellovibrionota bacterium | reverse complement strand
CGGCGGCGACGGCGCGTTGGGCGGCGGGGCCGCAGCGGGGCCAGTTCTGGATCCCGCGGTTTAGCTCGGCGCCTAAGATCTCGGCGGCGTACATCGAGTTGCAGCAGGCGTTGTAGATCGACTGCTTTCCACGGCAGGTTTTGACGCTGTTCTTGGCGAAGAGCGGTTGGCAGATGGATTTCCACGTGCCGCGGCTAAATTGAAACGGACCGTGGTAAAGGCCATTGGGCGAACGCACGGGCTTATTGGCGGCACTCTTGGCGCAAAACTTTCCGCTCTCACACGCGGCGATGTGGCAAAGCGTGCGGCCCTGGTCGGCGCGGTTCACCTTCGCGGCGCACGATTGAATCACTTCGCACTGTTGCGCGCAGGCGGGCTTGTCGAGCCACAGGCTCGAATCCGCGCCGGCGAAGGCTGAGGCGGAAAAGATAAGGTTCAGCAGCAAGGAAAGGAGGACTGGGATTCGCACCCAGCTTTATCGGAGTTTCGTCGCGCAGCCGTGAGGCTAGGGGGGCGGGCTCGGTGACGCGCCTTCGGATTATCGGGATTTTGACCTTCGGTCGGAATCGTAACGAGAAAATCTCATTTCAGTCCAGGGCGTCACGAATCTTTCGCGCCAGCTGGTGGGGCGATGCAGTTTTTGGTCGTGAAACACAATCGGATCGAAGACCCATACGCTGCCGGGTGCCACTTCCACGAAAAGCGCCACGTGGAAATCGTAGGCCTTACTCTTGGGACGGTCGGCTCCCACCTTCACGACGAGCGGGCCGCGAGTGCCCCTGACGTGTAACGGGTAAATGTATCGGGACGGCGTGTCCGCGAGTAACGCTTCGCCGACGCGCGTGGCGATGCAAAAGCACTGCGTGCGGCAGGGATAGTTCGTTACGACGGTTCGATTTCGCGTGATGAACTCGCGTTCCTGCGCTACGGGGGTCTCGTCTTCCAACAACCGTTCCCAGGCCTTCTCAATCACCGTCTCGAGGGCGCGCGAAGGGGACGCGGACTGAGCCTGCGCGGCCACTGCTTGGGCGAGGAGGGAAATGACGATGAATCGGGCGAGAGGCATAGTTGGCGACTGTGCCGAAAACCAACGAACGGATCAAGTGACCATTATTGGCACGGCCTACGCGCTTACCTCGGCGCGGGTATCTCGAAATCTTTCGCCACCGCCATGTGCTGCATGTTCAGCCGCCCGCTGTCGCCGCGCTGGGCGGGAGGGAAGCGGCCGATGTCCTGGAACGTGCGCGTATCGAAGACCAGGCCGTTCGGGAACTTTACCGGCGGGCCGCCGCCCGCGCGGGCCATGAGGTCCAGGCAGATGTGAAAGAACTCCAGGTCGGGATTGGGCAGCACGAAGTCGTAGGGCTTTTTACGGTTAGCGCTCGTACCTGCCTCGCCCTGCGAGTCCACGGGAACTATCTTGTCGGATACGATCTCCGACAAAATGCGCAGCGCGGGTTCACTGCGCCGGGTAGTGTTTAAATCTCCGCCCAGTACGAGGAGGTCGCCCTTCTTCACTTTCTGCTTCACGAAATCAACGATGGCTTGCGCGCCCCGCTCGCGTTTGTCGTCGTCCCCGTGGCTTAAGTGCGCGCTCAGGGCCCACAGCGTATGCCCCGTCGGTAACTTTATCTTGGCCCAGGTGGTGCTGCGGTCGCGCATCTGACCGTCGGCGATCTCCCCCCCGGCTTCGATGGGAAACCGGCTGATGATTCCATTGGGAATGCCGCTCTCGTCGCCGGTGTGGCCACGGTAGTAATGAAAGTCTTTGCCGATCTGATCGACCAGCTGGCGGATGTCGCGGTCGGAATTTCCCTTATAGTTGAACTCCTGAATGAGCACGATGTCGGGCTGCAACGTTTGAAAAATGCGAATACCCGCGCCGTCGTCGTAAGACTGCTTATTGCCCGACGTGATATTCCCGTTCACCACCCGAAATCTCGTCTCGCCCAGGGCCGTCGCCGCTAGAACAAGTACCAGCAGGGTTAGCCGGCTCACCGCAATTCGCTTCAAGCTCGTTTTTAGTAGGTGCAAAGTCCCCGTATTTTAGCACGGCCATCACCCTGGGTTCGCCGAGTGCCCCCTGCACCAGATCCTCCAGGGCTTCCCCCTTGGCAGCGGTGCAGCTGAACACCATGGACAAGCCACAGAGCAGTGCCGCCAGTTCGATAACGAACAGCGCCTTCAGCATAAACAGACTCCTTTGCTCTTTACGCGTAAAGAACGGGCAAAAGGCTCACCAATCCTATTGACCTGATGCGTCAAAAATGATGTGACCAAAGGGCAACACCAAAAGTAGCGATTTTCTGAGGGGGAAATCAAATGAAACCAATTACTTACCGTTTGTGGTCCATCGTCACGGCGGCCGTTTTCTTGGCGGGTTGTGTGCCCGACGACCAGACGGTCATCAAGCCGGAGCACCTTTCCATCGCCAATCCGGCGCCGGTCACTACCGAAGGCAAAACGTTCCAGCAGAACAACGCCGCCCATAAGATCATCCTCGGCGTGTTCGATACCGGCGTGGACTATAACCACCCCTATCTGCGCGACCACATGCACTACCAGCTGAACGAAGCGGGCGTGCCGAAGTCGGCGGGACTCGACTTTCTCGCGCTCGACGAATGGGCTTCCCCCCGCATCATCGAGACCAGCGCTTACGAGTTTGAGTTTCTATCCGAGAAGCAGAAAAAGCGGGCTATCGATAATCACAAGACCAAAGAGGCCTACAACGATTCCGTACGCCGCGAGAAAATGGGTAAGGTCTGCGCCGCCAATGAGCTGGTGAAGATCGATCCGCGCCTCGGCCGCTACATGACAGCGTACCGCGCGGTCGGCGTCGAGAACAGCGAGACCAAGCACGGCACGCACGTAGCCGGGTTGATGTCTTACGACAACGACGCCATTGGCCTGATTCCCTACAAGGTGATTCCGTACCACGAGACTGAACAGGACGAAGCCGACTTCTCTCGCGGAAAAGCCGATCGTTTCGTGAAGAACTTCGAGAATGCGTTGAAGCACGCCCGGGCGTCGGGAGTGAAGATCGTCAACCTTAGCTTGGGGGGCAGCTTCGAGAAGCCGACCAATTCCAACGACAGCTCCTACGAAGGTAAGCTGGAGAAATACGAGAACTACAAGCGCATGCTCACGGGCGGGCTGACCAGTCTCGTGAAAGAGTACAAAGAGATTTTGTTCGTAGCGGCGGCGGGCAACGACTCGGGCTGGAGCGACAACGAAGCGCGCATTCAGTATCCGTGCGGCGTGGAAGCGCCGAATGTGCTCTGCGTAGGCGCGTTGAACAAGGACGGCTCGCTGGCTAAGTTCACCAACCTGCCGGTCAACAAGGTGGATCTGGTTCTGGCGAGCGGCGTGAAGCTAATCTCGACCGTGCCGCACGACAACTGCGAGTATTTCCGCAAGCAGTTCAACAATGTGATCATCGAAGGCACGAACGACGCCGGCCTCTGCGCTTACGATCTGAAGAAGAAAGAGTGGAAGCTCGATGAAAAATTCGCGGCCCGCTACAAGCCGCTGATCGACACGATGTACACCACCTGCGCGGACGAGCGAACCCTATTCGAGCCGATGTCGGGCACGTCGATGGCGACTCCGGTGGTCTCGCGTCTTGCCGCTTTGGCGTGGTTGGAAAAGCCGAACCTGTCGCCGTCAGAAGTGATTACGGAGCTCAAGCAGCGCTCTACCGTCGACAACTCGCGCCAGTTTCAGACCTACGTGCTGAAGGCGAAGCAGCCGTCGTGGTACAAGCTGTTCGGCGCGGGCAAATAAGGCGACGTGGAGTACGACCGCAACTTCAACGACATTTCCAAACGCCTGATGCCGCAGCTCGATACCTTGGTGGTTGGCGCGTCGCCGGCCAGGACGTTCGACTTCATCCTTGGCAATATCTAAGTAGGAAAGCGGTGAGAGCCGCTACTGTTATACTGAAAGGGCATGGGAGCTTCTCCTGCCCTTTTTCTATTTCTGGTTGCCGCCGTGCCCGGCATAGCCACGACCACCGTTGCGCCTACTTACAGTTGCGGCGACGGCAAAGGGGCCAGCTATCGCATCTGGCTCACCGAAGCGCGACGGGCCATGGAGTGGGACGCCGGGGGTAAGACCTTCGAGATCAAGCTTGCGGCGGCCAATCTTTTTCGCGCGCCGGCCAACCCAGGCGAGCCCCTAGTTTCGAACGGCTGGCATCCGGAGAAGCTAAAGGGAGAGCCTTTAGATTTAGGCTACGAGGTCACGACCCAGTTCCTAACCGAAAACGATCGCAGCTTTACTGTGCTTGGACTCGTCGTGGCTCATCAAGAGCGAACCGAGCTTGATTGCCGGGCCCACGGCAACCAAGTTTCCCTCGAGTACTTCGATAAGCGGCTGCCCCCGGAAGTCCGCTTGCCCGATCGCGTTAGTGCCGTGGCGGGGCTACGCGGTCCCAGCGGAGAGCTGACGGCGGTGGCCGCGGCTACGCTCGATTCGGTGGTCAGACGTTTCTATCATTCTCCGTCGTTGCACCGGGCGGAAGCCAAGCAGTCTTTTTTTAAGAATATAACTCCGGCGATTGTGCGCGTGGCCCCCAACACCATTTCGTCCATCGGCAAGAAGCTCCCCGTTGCGATGAAGCCGTTCTGGGTCGAGCTGCTCGAGGCGACCAAATATCGTTACTTTCCGGAAACCGAACGTTACATCGGCTGGATCAAAGAAGGGGCGCGACCAGAACCCCAACGAGATCTGGACTCGGTGCGGGCCGGTTTTCTTTCGTTCGTGCGATCGCCTTTGTTCAAGCAGAAAGACCTTCAGGAGTTTCTCACGCGCTCGGTGCTGAGCGCGGTGGCGGGGCTCGACGAGCACGAGCTAAATCGGGTCTCCGCACGAATGACGGTCGCAGAAAAAGCGTTCCTTAAGTCGGTGTGGGTGAAGGCGACGGGACGTAAGACCGCCGATGATTTTCCGGAGATCGCAAAGATGGTGCAGGACCTGAATCGGGCCGTAACGGCGCCCAACTTCGATCCCGTTCAGGTCAAGGATCGGCTGATGGTGTTCTTTGCGTCATCCCTTGCGGCCAATCCGGAAGCCAAGGGGCTCTACGTGCAAGCCGCTTCCCCCGTGGTAAAACGCCTTAGCCCCCGCCAGGTCGAGGACTTGAACGTATGGCTAAACGAAGCAGGGCAAGAGCTACTCCGAGAAATGTTGAGGTGAGCTCTTGTTGAGGTCACTGGCGTTGAAACCGTCAAAGATGCGGATCTCCTCCGAGGGAGGTCGCCGCTTCCAGCCTTTTTTATCCACGGCCTCCTCCGCCATGCCCAAGCTGTAACTCAGGCGCGCGGCCAGGTTGCGCTGCGGAAGCTCCGGTTCGGGTGTGCCGAAGGGCTGACTCTTACGCGAGCCATTGGCCAGCGCCAGGGTGAGCAACCGGCTGGTCGGCACGTCTAGCCGAGGCGCCTCTGGTTTCACCTCGACCCGCGCGGTGGCGAGTAGCTTCTCCATCGTCTTCGAGGGCGGGGCTACGGCGAGCATGCGGGCTGGTAGCTTGAGCGACTCCGTGTAACCGGGCCGAATCGAGTCAGCGAAATCGTCCGGAAAAAAACTCTTGCCCGCCATCAGGTCGAATCGCGTGTTCGTTTCGTCGGCCGAGTAGTACTGGCGTCGCTCCGAATCGTACCAGTGCGAGAACTCATTGGGGCTGGCCCCCGCGCGTAGCGCCCGGCAGCCCTCATCGGAAATTGCCGGCGCCTGGTAGATACTGACTTTCGAGGCGTAGACTTTCGCCGAAGGTTCGGCCAGTAGGGCAAGCTCCATGTCGAGTCCCGCGGCGATTCCATTGCCCTGTCCGTTGTCGACGCACAGCGGGCCACAGCAGTTGCTGTGCATCGATTCATGCAAGCCAACTCCGGCCGAGGCGTTGGCCGATACCATAGACACCGAAACGGGAGAGCAAAGGGTCGAACAACCCTTGGCTTGGGGGTCCTGACACATGCGCCGAGGTAGCTCGGCGTTGGCTTCGATCTGCACCGCCCCGTGCACGCCAAAAAGTGATTTGAGCGGGCAAGCCCTTTGCGCCACGGCCGCTACGTTCTGTGGGTCAGTTGGCAGCGCTTCAATGGGAAAGGTGATGGGGACCAGTGAAATACCGCAGGCGGCATAGGCGGCCGTCATCGACTGCAGTTTTTCATTCGCCTTGGCCGTCGTCACCGTGGGATCGAATAGGAAGCACATCGGTAGCCAGTGGCTCAATGGGACGGCCTTTTCCGAAAGCCGTGGCGGTACTACACCCGGCAAAAGATCCCACCGCCCGCGGCGTTGCACGACGAGCGGCCGCGTTGTCCGCAGGGGCGCCGGCTTTTTCTGAACGCCGTCGATCCAGTCTGCCCCGTAGTTAGTAGCGATCTCCGAGACGTCGGCGAAGGCGGTTGCGGTAAATGCGATCGCGACGAGTAGGAAAGCTGCGTACCTCATGACACCCTCCCGTTCTTGCGGTTTCTGCGCGCGAACAGGGCGAAGTACAGGCCCCAGAATCCAAGCGCGACTAACCCAACCAAGAGCAACAAGCGTCCCAACTTGCCGGGTTCGGCCAAGAAAGCGCGTAGGGTCGGCGAAGATTGCCCCCCTAAATCGGTCGGTAACGGAGCCATCGCCGGAGCCGAAGCGGAAGCCAGCTGCCGACGAGGGACGTTCGCGGTCAACTTCGCCCCGATAGTGCGCCCGTCCGAGCCCGCCACTCCGGCCTGGGCAACGCTTTGGGCTTTGGCCGCAAGCTCGTCCATCGTGGTTCCGTTCACGCTAGCCGTAGCCGTAGCGCCACCCCGGCGGCTTGGGGAGCCGTTCGTTTCTTCCGCCCTAATCCCTTGCTCCTGCACCAGCGCCGCTAAGCGCACCACGCTCAGGGCGCCTTCGCCCTGACCAAACTCGTCGGCGTATTCATCGCTATCTGCCCCTTCGCCGACGTCCCCCTCCTTTACGCCGGCCAGCTTTTCTTTGCCTTCCATGCCAAGCTTCTCGGCGACCTCACCCGCAAGAATCGGGCGGAGCTTTTTCAAATCGTCCAACAGCTCTGGGCGCTGGGCTACCAGCTTAGCCACGTCTTCGGGTTTCCCCTTCCCCATAATTTCCTTACCTACGTCGGCAAGTCCGGTGCGGACGATGGCCCGCGGTCCCTCGACTTCGCCCGAGGCCTCGCCGCCGTCACCTAGCTGGCCATCTTTACTTCGATCCCGGTGCTCCGAGTTGGCTTGCGGCTTTCCACCGGCCACATCGTCCAACACGCGGTAGCCGACCCCTAGCTGATTGCCGTGAAATGAGCAGGTGATGCTTTGTTTACTGCGGTCCTCCACATCCATCTTTTTGTAGACGGCGCCGGCCCCCACTTCCTGGGCGGGCATGTTCTCGGCGTTGGCGCCAGTGATCCGCATATCGTGTGGAGCATCCGAAAGATTTTCAAACTGCACCTTCTTACCTTTCGTGACGTCGACCAGATTGATGGCCTGACCGGCCTGATCCATTCCGGAGATGCAGCCGCTATCTTCCTTAGTGAGAGAAAGGCAGTATTTTCCTTTTGAACCAATCTGGTAAAGGGTGACCGAGGTTTCCGGATCACCGATTGCGGCGAGGTGCAGAAATGCTCCGGTTAGAATCGTTAGCGTGCCTTTCATGGGGTCTCCTTAGTCAGCTCTCCCGAAAGAGAGAATATGAATTGAGCCAAGTCTTTTTTCTCTTCGCTGGTCAGCTTGAGCGGGCGAAGCCAAAGGGTGGCCGTACGCCGATGCAGATTGCCCCCTCGATCGTAGTTTTCGATAAGTTCTTCAATCGATCCGGCCGATCCGTCGTGCAGGAAGAAGTTCCGACCCTTGAGATTGCGTAGGGTAGGGGCCTTGAAAGAGAAGTCGGCATCGGCGTCACCCAAAACCAATCCGCGGCCCTTGTCCGTCGACGGCATGCCGATGTCGGCAAAGCTTCCATTGGTGAAGCTCCAACCCGAGTGGCACTGAACGCAGTTCGCTTTTCCGGTGAAAAGGGCGAAACCTCGCTTTTGACGGCCGGTCAGGGCGCTTTCGTCGCCATCCACCCAGCGGTCGAACGGGGAAGCCGGAGAAAGTAGGGTCCGCTCAAATGTGGCCAGCGCTTTGCCGATGGTAGCCGGCCGAATTCCCTGACCGGGAAATGCTTTCTCGAAGGCGGAGCGGTAAGTAGGGATCGACGCCAAACGCTTCATAAGCATTTCCAGTGGCAGCCCCATTTCGCTCGGGTTCTGAATCGGGCCCAAGGCCTGCTCTTCCAGTGACTCGGCCCGGCCATCCCAGAAAAATTTTTCGCCCCACGCCAGATTCCAGAGATGGGGCACTCGACGGGTCAGCGCTTGCTCGCGAAAACCACGGCCGCGTGCCCGACCGTCGCCCCAGCCTTGCTCGGGGTTGTGGCAGCTTGCGCACGACATGGTGTTGTCGAGTGAAAGCCGCTTATCGAAAAATAGCGAGCGGCCCAGCCGATACTTCTCTACGGTGAAGCGGTTGCTCGACGGGAAGGGAATGGACTTGGGACGGCGAAAGGACTCTCGCGACGCTACGTAACTGGAGTCGCCCTTGGTGCAAACCAAAAGAACCAGTAACGTTAATGCGACGACTAACCCCTTCACCTGCGACCCCCCACCACTCCTAATTGCAATGCGGTAGCCAGTTTTTTCGAGCCCGCGGAGTG
>JBGSST010000289.1:0-2207 GCA_041736915.1 Bdellovibrionota bacterium | reverse complement strand
CCGCCGTCATCACGACGATCCGTTCATCCTTCAACGCCAAATCTTTTAACTTTGCTTCGTAGTTCATTAGCGCACCACCAGCGTTTCCGACTCGATACGAGCCTTTTCTTCACCGTGCAGCTCTTTGCGCAGCGATTCGATTTCGGTTGCCGTAAAGTTACAGAACCAGCGATCCGCGCGGGCTTCGATGCTGGGGAGCCCCTTGCCGCGACGGGTTTTGGCAATCACTACCGAAGCACGGCGTTTCTCGAACGGCAGCACCGAGAAGGTATCGTGCATCGCCTGGAAGTCATGACCGTCGACCGTGCGGGCGTTCGCGCCGAAGGCGCGGAACTTATCTTCGAGCGGCTCGAGCGGAATCAGATCTTCCGTACGGATGTTCGCCTGAAACTCGTTGCGGTCCATGACGACCACTAGATTGTCGAGCTGGTAGGCTTGCGCCACGAGCAGCGCTTCCCAGTTGGAGCCCTCGTTCATTTCCCCATCGCCTACGATGACGACCACGCGCCGATTGCTCTTGCGCATTTTGGCGTCCATCGCCATGCCGATGCCGACCGAAAGCAGATGGCCCAAAGAGCCGGAATAATACTCGACGCCGGGAATATTGCGGTTCGGGTGCCAGTAGATTGAGTCGTTCGTCGAAAGGTGATTTTTCTGCAATCGCTCGGCCTCCATCCAGCCCTTCTCCACGAAGGTACCGTACAGCGCGGGCACGTCGTGCCCTTTGGAAAGGAGCAGGATGTCGCGATCCGGATCGGTGAACGACGGAATGTTGAGCCACTTCTCGTAGAGGTACACGATCATGTCGACCGCCGAGAGCGACGCCCCGATGAAGCAGCCGCCGGACGTCGCCAGCCCCAAAATGTGCTCGCGCACCTTGAGGGCTTTGTCCTCGCAAATTTTCCAGTCGTTCTTTTCCATTTAAACCTCGGTTCGTAAATTTTGCGCTTCGCGCTGGTACCAGCCATCGCCGAGCCACATCTGATTCAATGCGCGAATGTCGCTGCGTCCGTTCCACACTTCCACGAGGTCTTCCACGCCGAAGGCCGGATTGCCGCGGTAAAGAGCGTCGAAGAGCGCCGAAATCGTCGCCAGGTCTTCGGGATAGTCCAGCACCCAGCGATGAGATTTGGCCATGTTCAAACCGAGCTCCCACGTCACGTTGGCGATCTTGAACTTTTCCGGATTGTCCCAGAGGTAAGCCGTGGTGTGCTCTCGCTCATGCGGTTTCACGGCGTCTTTGAACGCGGTGACCAAGGCTTGCGCCTTCATCACTTCGACGTCATTGCCGTCCGGGTACGAACCAGGGTGCAGGTTGCTCACAAAGTCCAAATCGGGGTTTTGCACGTAGTGCGCAATCACGCGATCGATCACTTTGGGATCGATGAGCGGACAGTCGCTCGGGATCTTCACGACGGCGTCGCCGCCGTACTGGCGCCACGCTTGATAGTGGCGGTCGAGAAGATCGGTGGGGTGGCCGCGGAACCATTCCACCCCTTCGCTTTCGCACAGGTGAACGATGCGGTCGTCTTCGGCATCGGTCGTGGTCACGACAACGATTTGGCCGGCGAGCTTGGCGCGACGCACCCGTTCGAGCATGCGGGCCAGCACGGGCTTTCCGCCGAGCGGGCGAAGCACCTTACCCGGTAGGCGGGTCGAGCCGACCCTTGCCTGAATTAACGTGAGCATTTGCGGCTTAGTATCTTGGTTCATTGTAAAATTTCACGGCAGACCACGGAGATGTTTTCCGCCGATTTTCCCCCATTTTGCATCGGACAAAGCTCTTTTAGCTCATCCACGTCGAAATAGCTGTGTACCTGTTTACCCAGCGCCAAACCGATGTAGGCCACGGAAGAGTACTGCGTGACCAAAGTGTGGCAGTTGGCGATCATCTCGCTCGTGTTGCCCGTGGTGTAAACGACGGCGGAGGGGATCACTTTCAAGATCTCCCGGGTGCTGCGCACGTGGTTTTCGTTGGGGTGAAGGCGGAAGACCACCTGCCGCCCTTTCGCAATGTCTCTCACCTGGCGCAGGAACTTCATACGGTTGTCCCATTTGAAGTTCTCGCGCGTGTCGGTGGTGGCTACCAGCACGTGGTCGCGGTACGGAAAGTCGTTCTTTTCGAACTCCTTCACGTTGTCGAAATTGGGGATGCCGGTGACGGTAATCTTGTCGTCCTTCACCCCCTTCTTCACGAAGTGTTTTCG
>JBGSST010000201.1:0-4497 GCA_041736915.1 Bdellovibrionota bacterium | reverse complement strand
TGCACGATGTCCGGCGCGGGCGTGTAGGCGATGTGCTGCAAGGTGCGCATGTCGCACGCAATGGGTAAAACGCCGCGCGCTTGGAACTCCAAAAATGCGGCGGGAGGAATAAAGCCAATGACCGGCACGGCACCCCAGCCGAACGCGGACAAGCAGTGGTCCATCTCGTCGATTAGCGGAATGCGATCGAGCGTAACGCCAGTCTTCTTCAAACCTTCGGTGTAGATCGAAACTGCGTGGCGGCTGAAGAACTCGCGATTCTGGCGCATGATGTAGCGCCAAGCCGCATGATCCTCCGGCGAGTACTTTTCGTACCGTTGCTCGGAAACATACTTTCGCAAGTAAGGCGGCAGTGCTTGGGTGGCGGCACTCATGCAAACATCCTGGCAGCCGGGGGGGAAGGGGTCAACGGAAGGCTAGGCAGGCCCCCAGGCCGGCTTCGTAGAATTTAATGCCGGTGGAAGGCCGCGTAGCGTCGCCTAATCCCACCTTTCCCCACAGCGTGAAGCCGAGTTTCAGGCCGTCGGCCACGGGGAAAAGTACGTCTTGCCCGTAGGCGATTCCCCAGTAACCCTTGGCGCCTTGGCCGAAGGCCGGGGTAAGGGTGCCCGAGTAGTTATCCAGGGGCTGCGAGTAAAATCCACCGAGCTTGAAAAGGTTCATCGCGTCTTCGGCAAACCACCGACCGCCCAGTCGGAACGTGGCGCCAAACCAAACGTCGGCAAACGGGGCCGTGGCCGACGAAGCACCAACCCGCAAGCCGCGTGAGGTGCCGTGAATTTCCAGGAACGCGCCGAGCGCTTTGGCGAAATAGTAGTCGACGCCGCCGCCAAGCAAGAAGGGGACGCGCGTGTCCGAACCGGAAACTTTCGAAGGTCCCGAGATCGCCAGGCCAGCCCGCAAGGCAAACTGAAACGGATTCGGCGCGGGAAAGGCTTTGAAGTCGGTCTCTTCGGCCGGGCAGGTCGCCGTACCCAACAAAAGCAGAATGAGGAGCAGGTGTTTCATGGGGTGATTATAAGAGCGGACTGAACAGGCGGGCGAAATTTTCAGTAACCGGCGCCAGGCGCCCGCGCTGGTCCCATTTCTCCATGGTCAGTTCATCACATAGCTTGAGGTACGAATTTTCGACTTTCTGCACGCGGGCGGTGATGTCTCTGTCGAACGCCAGCACCATTAGCTCGGCGTTGAGCGCGAAGGATCGAATATCGATATTGTACGAGCCGACGGTCGTCACGCTGTCGTCGATCGTAATGTGCTTCGCATGCAAAAACTTTTTCTTGTAGAGCTGAATTTTAACGCCCGCCTCGAGCAGCTGTTCGTAATAGGAGCGCTGAGCGTAGCTCACCAGCCAGTTGTCGGCCTTCTGCGAAACAATCAGCGTGACGCTTACCCCCTTCACCGCGGCGGTTTGCATGGCGGAGAGGATGGGATCGTCGGGAATAAAGTAAGGGGTCACCATGCACACCCGCTTGCGGGCCGAATGAATCAACGACAGCAGCACCATCTGGTTGTTCATGAACGGATAATCGGGGCCGCTCGGCAAAGTTTGCAGGGCGCTTTTGCCAACCTTCACGGGCTCGGGGAAAAACTTCACGTCACTCAAAATCTCATCGGTCTCTAGGTACCAGTCGGACACGAACAAAAACTGAAGCTGCCATACGACTGGACCGGTCACCCGCGTGACCAGTTCTTGAAACACGAGCCCGTCGACGGGCTCGCTGTTTATGATGTTCTGCGACCCCACGTAGCCAACCTGCCCGTCGATGACGGCGATCTTGCGATGGTTGCGCAGGTCGAAGCGGGCCGCCCGCTTGCGGAAAAAACCGAACGGCAAGATGTCCATCACTTGAACGCCCGACTTGCGCATATCCCGGGCTAGCTTGCCCAGCGCCTTACGGGAGCCCACCGCATCGAGCAGGAGCTTTACTTCCACTCCACGCTCGGCGGCGGCCTTGAGTGCCTTGGCTACTCGCTTGCCGGTCGCGTCGGGATAGAAAATGTAAAACACGAGATGCACCGACGACGTGGCTTGATCGATGTCTTCGATCAGGCGGTCGATGGTGCCGTTGTAATCCACGAGAATCTCGACGTCGTTTCCGCCGAGCAGGTGAAGGTTGCCCAGCCGCTTAGCCAAATCCACTTCGTCGGCCAGATGCGGTTCGATCGTGCCGTGGAGCTCGAAATACTTGGGGTCGACGAGTGTTTCCCGCAGCGGATTCAAAGCATGCGGAAGCTTCTTCAGCTGCTCTCTACGCCAGCGCGGCGTCTTGTTACTTCCAAAGATGAGAAACGTGAGGATTCCGATTACCGGCTGAAAGAAGATGAGCAGTAGCCACACCTTGGCGGCCGTCGGCGATCGGCGGGTGGGCACCACGAACAGCATGACGAGTCGGATAATCCACTCAATCAACGGCACGGCATCGTTCGGGTAAAGCTTCACGGGGGCAGCTTATCCACGATTCGGGCGGTTGGGCAGTGCTAACCGTACTCGGCAGGCCGGAGCCCCTTGCTCCGGCCCGCCGTTTACGTGTCGTCGCTAACTCGTCATTCCAGTTCGAGCTCTTCGCCTTCAGCGGGCAGCACTTCGACTTGGCCCTTCATGCCCATCACTTCGTGGGGCAGGCAGACGTACTGGTACAAACCGGCCACCGTGAAATTTTGGGTGAACGTCTTGCCCGCGGTGAGGCGGCCGGAGTGAAACGGCGTGGCCCCGTCCGGCAGAATCACGTTGGTCGGATCTTTTGCCAGCGACGGGTCTGCCGTCACGGTGTGCGGAATGCGTGACTCGTTGGCGAACTCCACGATATCGCCAGCGCGCACCTGAATTTTCTCCGGGGCAAAGGTCATCGCGCTCGTAATCGAAACGCGGTGCGTTGCGGCGGAGGCCGTGTGGGCTAACACCAGCAGGGAACCAAGAAACACTTGTTTGAATTTCATAACCAATCTCCTTAGCTCCGACAGTACGCTTCTCAGCGTAGGCCGGGAGACTGCGAGATCGGCATCCCGTGTTTCCATATTGGCTACTCACCTATAGCCGTGATAGTCGTCCCTCCATGACATACGAATTCGTCCCCCAGTTCACCAAGATGCTCAACAACCTCTCCGCCATGCTCGACAAGGCGCAGGCCTTCGCGGACTTGAAAAAGTGCGACGCCGCGAACCTGCTGACTATGCGGCTGGCGCCGGACCAGTTCAATTTCACGCGTCAGGTTCAGATTGCGTGTGATTCGGCGAAGGCCTACGTGGCGAAGCTGACCACTAAAGAAGCGCCGAAACACGAGGACGCGGAGACCACGATTCCGCAGCTCAAGGAACGCATTCAAAAAACCATCACGTTTTTGAACACGATCAAGCCGGAAGATTTCAACGGTTGGGCCGAGGTCAAAACGACCAATCCGCGTCGCGAAGGAAAGTACCTGCCGGGCTCGGAGTTCGCCATGCAGCAGGCGATTCCCAACTTTTACTTCCACGTCACCACCGCGTACTCAATTTTGCGCAGCAGCGGGTTGGATATCGGCAAAAAAGATTTCTTGGGCGAGCTGAACTGGCGCCCGCTGTAAATGCGGGACGGCATCGGCCAAATTTCTTTGTTCGAGCTGGAGCTGCTGAGTGATCTTGGTAGCCACTCCTCGCTGAGAAGCCTGGGCCGGGCGAAGCATTTAGAGCCGCCTCACCTGTCGAAGATCTTGGGCAAGCTCGAGAAGAAGCTCAAGGCCACGCTGATCAAGCGGTCGCCGAAAGGTTTTTTTCTGACGCCCCAGGGGCTCAGGCTCGTGAAGATTGCGCGCGAGATGCTGCCTTACCGGGATGCATTGACCGAAGGCTCGCTGCCCCAGACGGCGGAAGCGCCGATTTTATTGACGGTGGCCGCCGCGCGTTTCGTGGCCTCGCACCTCATTGCCCCCGCGGTGGAAACTTTGCGGGCGAAAGATCACGCGCTGCGGTTCCGGCTCATCGACATGGCCCCCGACGAGGTGGAGCAGGCCGCCTTGAAGTCGGTGTGCGAGCTGTTAGTCAGCATCGGGGAGCCGACGTTGACCCGGGCGTGGGAAACCTCGCGCGTGGGGCACCTGTCGTGGGCGCTCTACGCCTCGCGCCGCCATCCCATCGGGGCATCGGTGAAGGAATCCGCCGTGGCGGCTTATCCGTTTCTCGTTCCGACCTACTGGAAGGGCTCCGGTTTTGAAAAAGGGGAAGATGGCTGCCCCCTGCCGTGGCGCAAACGCAAAGCCGGCGACGAAAGCAGTAGCGTGATCACCGCGGTGGAGTTGTTACGGAACTCGCCCGACCAGCTTTTGTTTGCACCCCGCTTGGTGGTGAAGCACGCGCTAGCGTCGGGAGACATCAAAGAGGTGCGCGTCAGCGAATGGGACCGCGTGGAACGCCCAATCTACCTATCGTTGCGCGGCGATGCGATCAGCAAGTCGCTAGAGAAGCGCTTGCTCTCGGCCCTAGCCACCCAACTCGTCTAAAGGTGCGGCCTCACTTTTTCCA
>JBGSST010000196.1:0-16175 GCA_041736915.1 Bdellovibrionota bacterium | reverse complement strand
AGCGCATGGCCGAAGCCACCGCACTCGTCGCCTCCACCTGGAGCTACGTTTATGACGAAGCCACGCGCCGGCGTGGAATTGAGCCTGACCTCACGAAACACATCACGTTCGAGAAAAACCGCGCCGTGATGCAGTACCCGTTTCCCCAGTATCTGAATAAGCCGATTGGCCAGATTGTGCCGGCCCGCGAGCGAGTCCGCCGCCTTCCGGCCCCCGGCTGCCGCCGCGAGCTGATGAAATTGGGCAAGACCTAACTACCTCCCTGTGCTATCTCCCTGGCCATGCTGCTTCGTAATATTTCGATCTTGTTTTTAAGCCTGTCCTTTCCCGCTTTGGCCGCGCAGTACACGAATCCCGAGCGTGGATTTCACTTCGACTACGACGACTCCACGTGGGATGTCGTGCCGAACAAGGGAAATCAAAATCGCCCGCTGGAGGCCGTGGACAAGACGATGGCGGACCGCACGCTCGTCACAATTCAGCGCAAGCTCGCCGACGACAAGCACCATGCACGGTTCAGCGTAGTCGTCGACCCGATTGGCAAGTTTGGCACGATGGAGACCGAAAGGCTCATCGGCTACCAAAAGCACGCCGTCGACTTCATGAAGGGGCAGCGCTTTCACATCATCGAGGCGAAGAAGGTAACGCTCGGAAAGTTGAAGTACCCCGCGTTCGAGATTTTGGCCAACCAACGCGACTTCGGTCTCTACTTTCGCCAAGTGGCAGTACTGGTCGGCGACGAGGCCTACCTCCTTACCGCGGCTTCGCGTACGGCGAAGTTTCCCCAGTATGCGACCGACATCAATCGCTTTTTCGACACCTTTCAGCTAAAGACCCCGTGACACTTTCCCGCGGGCTCGTGCAGGTGGCCGGAGTCCGCAACGCGGATGAGGCGCGACTCATTGCGGCCGAAAGGCCGCACGTCATAGGCTTGCCCTATCTGTTGCGCGGCCGCCCCGAAGATCACGATGAGGCCGAATTCACCGAGGTGGTGAAAGCCATTCCGCCTTCGATTTTCACCGTGTGGATCACGTATCTCGAAAAGTTTTCCGAGCTCGAGCCCGTCATCCGCCGGCACGGCCTTAAAGGGGTGCAGCTGCACGGTCCCGCCACGCCGGCTTTGTTGTTAGAGCTTAAGGCCGCGTTCCCGGGAATCGTGCTGTGGAAGAGTTTAATTATCGGTAAGGGAGAACTGAGCGAGCTCGAGGCGGAGGTGCGATCTTACGCACACCTCGTCGATGCGTTTCTCACCGACACGTGGGAGCCCTCGACCGGCAAGTCCGGCGCTACGGGGAAAACTCATGACTGGGCGGTGTCGCGGCGGCTCGTCGAAATCTCACCGCGTCCGGTAATTTTGGCCGGCGGCCTGAACCCCGAGAATGTTGCCCACGCCATCCGCGCGGTAAAACCGTGGGGCGTCGACGCGCACACGGGGCTTGAAGATGCGGCGGGAAATAAAGAGCCCGCGAAGGTAAAAAAGTTTCTGGCCGAATCGTCCGCCGCTTACGCGGCTATTTGAGCGCGGCTTCGTACTGCTTGAGAGTTTCGTCGCGGTGCTTTGCTCGCGAATAGTTATCGCGAATGCGTGTGGTTCCGGCGGCCCCGAGCTCACCCGCCCACCCCGGGTTTTCGAGCACGCGCGTGATGGCGAGGGCGAGCGCCGTTTTGTCGGCGTACTTAACGAGCAGCCCCGTCTTCTCGTTCTCGATCACCTCGTTCAATCCCGGAACGTCGTACGCGATGACCGGTTTGCCGAGCAAACTCGCCTCGGCCACGGAAAGGCCAAACCCCTCGGGCCCCAGATTGGGCTGCACGATGGCGGTGGCCGCGCGGAAAATCTCGGTGGTCTCGCGGCGGGTTTTCTTGCCCACAAACTTGATGCGCGATGAAAGTTCGAGCTTCGATACCAGCGCGTCTAGCTTTGGCCGTTCGGCCCCTTCGCCCACGATCCACAACGTCCATTCCTCATCTTCGATTTTCTTCAGCGCCTCGATGAGGTGCGAGATCCCCTTCATGGGCACGAGCCGGGCGGCGGTCACGAGTAGCGGAGAACTCGGCGGAGTCACCGTGTCGCCCCCTTCCGCCGCTTCGACGGGGTTGGGCACGTAAGCCACCTTCGCGCGGTGGTAGCCGTCGCGGGTAAGCTGCTCTTCGAGGAAATGGCTTACCGCGAGTAAGCGCTTAACCGATTTGAGCGCCTCGTGTTTTTTCTGAAACTCGAACACCGCGTGCGCACGGTGAAGTGGCGACCGCTGAGCCGAAAGGCAGTGGTAGCGGTAGTGGTTGGCGAGGCAACTCCACCCGCTCTGCTGCGGACACACGGGCTGCCCTTCTACTACGCGGCCGCTAGCCGGGCAGGTGGGGGCCGCGGTGTGGGCGGTGAAGAGCGTGGGAAATCTTTTCGCCGCGCCGGTGAAGACTCGCCCATCGAGGTGATCCACGAAATGAATCAACGTCGACGAGTCGTGCGTGCCCGCCACTTGGTAGAGCGACGTCAGCGCGTGCTGGACCGTGCGCTTTGCGGAAAGGGAGTTCAGGTGAAACAGATCGGGGATGTGGTGAAACGCGTGCGCGCCGACTTCCCCTTCGCACGATTCTCCCACCCATTCAACGAGGTGGCCGGCTTCCCTGAGCGCCGCGGTGGACGCGGCAACGATCCGCTCCTGACCGTAACCCTCTCCGACCTTTTGCGAGACAATGAGGATGCGCACCTTTAGTATTGTAACTCATCGCATGAATGGATTCTCCCTAAAGGACAAGCTCATCGTTCTCCGGTTCTCCCGGCTGGGCCGCATTCCGCCCGCGCAGTTCGCAACGGAGCTTTTGTCCGAGTCCCACATTCCCGTCGAGGTGATCGAGTTTGGCGCGGACAATGCCGCTACCGAGTGGATCGCCGGGCGAATCACCAAGCGGCGCGTGCGCCACATCAAGCTCGGCTTTTTACCCGCCGGCGTACTCACGTTACTCGACGTGCTGAAGACCCTGTTGCTGCTGGTCGCCTGGACCCTGAAAGAGGGACGTCCTCGCCTACTGCTCACCACGGGACTTTACGAGCAATGGATAGCCTACGTGCTGTTTCGTTTGTTCGGAGTGCCCTACGTAGTGGCCGTGCACGAGGTCTACGACGCGCACGAGCTGTCGCGCCTGAATCGCTGGTTTCTCGAGCAGGAAAAGAACGTGCTGGCGTCGGCCGACCTGCTGCTCTTTCCCGTGAAAGAGCGCGCGGAGTTTTACCGGAAACGCTACGGCTTTCACACGCCATCGCAGATTGTCTTCAACTGTCCGCGCAAAGTTCCCGCCGATTCCCGATCGGCCCGCGACTTGTGGGGCCTACCTAGCGACGCGAAGGTGGTGGGCTATCTGGGCGGTTTGGGAAAAGAAAATTTTCTCGAAGAGACCATCGAAGCCGTATCGACTTTATCGGGCGTCTATTTTCTTTACTGGGGCTGGGGCGACGAGGCCTACCTCGAACACTTACGTCGGCTATCGGGAAAAGCGCCCGACCGCATCCGTTGGATGGGCATCGCCAAAGACGACAAGTGGAGCATTCTGCGCGGCTGGGACCTCGGGCTGTGTCTGTACCGGCCAGACCTGTTGCGTTTGAAGATGGCGGCCACCGCGTCCAACAAGCTATTCGAATGTCTCGCCGTGGGCTGTCCGGTACTGACCAGCAACGCTCCGGACTTCGCGGCTTTTTTGTCCGAGCATCCGGTAGGCGTGGCCGTGCCCGAGCTGACGGTGGCGGGAATTCGGTCCGCCATTCGCGACGTGATGGCGGATCGGCCCCTGCGCGAACGGCTGGGGGACAAGGCTCGGGCGCTCCACGAGTCGCAGTTTCACTTCGAAACCCAGTTCGCGCTCCCGCTCAAAGAGATTCGAAAACGCTTCCCCGCCGACGCTTAAGTAGCCGATATTCCGAAGCTAAACGACGCTATGGAATCCCGGTCCCAAATCTGTTACTTCTAGCACGTCGCAACAAC
Source organism: Bdellovibrionota bacterium (assembly GCA_041736915.1). Classification (GTDB taxonomy): domain Bacteria; phylum Bdellovibrionota; class FAC87; order UBA2466; family UBA2466; genus JBGSST01. Next base: position 12,195 of record JBGSST010000196.1, on the reverse strand, counting down.
CCCAATCAGAGTAGTAAATGTCGGAAACTTCATACCTTTTAGAAGCTTTGAATCTGGCCATGCAGGGGCAGGGCAACTGCGCCCCGAACCCCGCCGTGGGCTGCGTGATCGTGCTGAACGATACGGTCATCGGGCGCGGTTTTCACCGCGGGCCGGGACTGCCGCACGCCGAGGTCGAAGCGATCTCCCAAGTGGGCGACCAGGATTTGAGCCAAGCGACGCTCTACTGCACTTTGGAGCCGTGCTGCCATTTCGGTAAAACTCCCCCGTGCACCAATCTGATCTTGGAAAAGAAGATCGGCCACGTCGTTTACGCGTTCCGCGATCCTAATCCGATCGTAGCGGGCAAGGGCCACCAAACGTTGGCCGCGGCGGGCGTGAAGGTGGACTACCGTCCCGTTGAGCTGATTGAAGAATTTTATAATAGCTACCGCACGTGGACCACGCAGCGCCGGCCCTTTGCGACCTACAAAGTCGCGATGAGCCTGAACGGCAAGATCGCCGGCCGCGATGGAGAAACGATTTCGATCACGGGCGACCACGGCTTCGAGTGGACGCACAAAAATCGCCACTGCGCGGACGCGATCCTGACTTCGGTGACGACCGTCACCAACGACGATCCTCAGTTCACCGTGCGCCTGGCGCGTGGCGAAGAGAAAAAGCCCGTGTACGTACTCGACACGCGCCTGTCGATCCCGCTCACCGCACGTCTGTTCCAGACGGCGAAGGAGCTGGTGCTGTTCATCGGCCCCGGCGTGGCCGAATCGAAGATTAAAGCGGCGCAGGCCAAAGGGGCCACGGTCATTCAGATCCCCTCGGACTTCCGCGGTTTGAATCTCCGGACTGCCTTATCGGTCATCGGCGAACGTGGCGTGCACGACCTGTGGATCGAAGGCGGCGGCCGCATGCTGCGCTCGATGCTGCAGGAAAAGCTCATCGACCGGCTGCACCTACTGATTGCGCCCACCTTTTTGCCGGGCGACTGCTTGAATCTGTTGTCCGACGTCGGAACCGAGTTCGACGCGAGAAAGCAGTTCGACGGATTCGAATGGCGGCAGATCAACGGCGTGGGCTTGTGCACCATGGAGAAGAAGCAGAACTGATGTTCACCGGAATCGTAGATCACGTTGGCACCATCGCCGCCCGTCAGGGTGGAGAGGCCGACGGCCGCATGCGGCTTACGATTCAAACGCGGTTTGCCGATCTCGTCATCGGGGAGAGCATCGCGGTAGACGGCGCTTGCCTCACCGTAATCGATCCGAAAGAGAACCAGTTCGACTGTGAGCTTTCGGGCGAGACGCTGCAGAAAACGGTGTCGGGCGGTTACGAAGTCGGTACCGTCGTTAATCTCGAGCGCGCCATGGCGCTGGGCGACCGGTTCGGCGGCCACATGGTCAGCGGTCACGTCGACGGGACCGTAAAGGTGAAGAGCATCGAGCCGCAAGCGGATTTTTGGAAGCTGACCTTTCACGGCGTCGGGGACGGGTTTCGGTCCCTGCTGCTCGACAAAGGCTCGATTGCCATTCAGGGTACCAGCCTGACCGTAAATGAAGTCGTGGATAATGGTGAAGCTTTCCACGTGATGCTGATCCCGCACACCCTCGAGCGTACCAACTTGAAGACGCTTACCGCGGGCCAGCGGGTGAATGTGGAGTTCGACGGCTTCGTGAAGATTCTAAAGAAGCAGGTTGAAGAGACCGTGCAAAAGATTTTGTCCGCGCGGAAGGAAACACCATGACCGATGCCCCAAAAGTGAAACCTAGCCACCTTTCCACCATCGAAGAGGCGATTGCCGATTTGAAGTTGGGCAAGATGATCGTTCTCGTGGACGATGAAGACCGGGAGAACGAAGGGGATTTGGTTCAGATCGCGGAGCTCGCCACTCCCGAAAGCATCAACTTCATGGCCCGTAAGGCCTGCGGGCTCATCTGCGTGTCGATGGTGAAAGAGGACCTCGAACGCCTGAGCATCCCGATGATGGTGGATAAGAACACCTCGCAGTTCGGTACGGCATTCACGGTTTCCATCGAGGCGTCGAGCGGCGTCACTACCGGCATCTCCGCGCACGATCGGGCGCGGACCGTACAGGTGCTGGCCTCGCCCACGTCGCAGCCGCGTGACGTCGTCATGCCCGGGCACATTTTTCCGCTTCGTGCCAAGGATGGCGGCGTGCTCGTTCGCGCCGGCCAGACCGAAGGTAGCGTAGACCTTGCCCGCCTTGCCGGTTTCCGTCCGGCCGCGGTCATTTGCGAAGTAATGCGCGAAGACGGCACCATGGCCCGCGTTCCGGACCTGACCGAGTTTTGTAAGCAGCACGACATGAAAATGGTCTCGGTCGAGCAGCTCATCGCTTACCGCATGGAGAACGAAACCTTCGTGAAAGAGATCGCCTCTTCACGGATGCCGATTCAACCGTTTGGCGACTTCGAGTTCAAAGTTTTCGAAAGCCAGCTCGACGGCGCCCAGCACACCGCTTTAGTGAAGGGCGAAATCGGCGACGGCCCCACGTTAGTGCGGGTTCACTCCGAGTGCCTCACCGGCGACGTCTTTGGCTCTTCGCGCTGTGATTGCGGCTGGCAGCTTCGCGCGTCGTTGGCCGAGATTGGCCAACAGGGGGGCGTGCTGCTCTACATGCGGCAGGAAGGGCGCGGTATCGGCCTGATGAACAAAATTCTCGCCTACCAGCTGCAAGACCAAGGACTGGACACGGTGGAGGCCAATCAAAAGCTCGGCTTCCACGCTGATCAGCGCGACTACGGTATTGGCTCACAGATTTTGCGCACACTCGGCGTCCGTAAGATCAAGCTACTGACGAATAACCCAAAAAAGATTTTTGGCCTCAAAGGATTCGGCATGGAAATCGTCGAACGCATGCCTATCGAGAGCGAGCCCAACGACACCAACTTGCGATATCTGCAAACCAAGCGCGACAAGCTGGGCCACATCTTAAGCCTGCCGAACTGAGGACGACCGCTTTATGCCCATCAAAGAGCTGAACTACAAAGACGCCGCCGCTAACCCGTTTCCCATCGCCATCGTCGTGTCCCGCTTCAATGATGAGGTCACGTCGGCGTTGCTCAAGGGTGCGCTCGAACGCCTACAAGCTTTGAACTGGCCCGAGGAAAAGATCCTCGTCGTCCACGTACCGGGCGCGGTTGAAATTCCCCTCATCGCCAAGAAAGTTATCGAAGGGCAACGCTACCGCGCGGTAGTCACGTTGGGTGCGGTCATCCGCGGCGAAACGACCCACTACGACTACGTCTGCCAGCAGGTAAGCGACGGCTGCCAACGCCTAGCTTTGGACACCGGCGTACCCGTAATCTTTGGCGTACTGACGACCGAAAACGACGATCAGGCGATGGCGCGAGCGGGCGGTATCATGGGCAACAAGGGCGCCGACGCGGTGGATGCGGCGGTAGAGATGGTCTCGCTCTCGCGCACCCTCACGGCTTAGCTCTCCCCGGGACTTTCCCCGCCCAGCCTTGTTCCCCGAACTGGAAAAATAAGTGCTGGCTTCGCAGGGTAGTGCGGGCGTATCGAGGCGGATGGCTCGCCCGGACGCGACGGGGCGGTCCAGGCGGCCACCGTCGGTTGTGTTGCGTTGTGCCGGCGGTGCAGGGGGCCGTGGTCATAGCCGCAGGTTTTGTAGGCCAGTCTGGTGGGTCAGGCGGTGGTGGGCGGAGCATAGCGTGATGAGGTTGGTCGCGGTGTCGTCTCCCCCGTGGGAGCGGGGCTTTACGTGGTGGTGCTCGACCCAAGCCTTTGAGTCACAGCGTAAGCCGTTGGGTAGTAGCGCTCGGCACTTGCCTTCATCGCGATGGATCACCTCGTGCTTTACCTGGGCTGAGGACTTTCCTGAGGAAAGTGGTGTGACCACCTTTGGCGCTTTGCGCTTCACCCGCTTGGCCTTTTGCACGGGGTCTTTGTGTTTCAGATAGAAGTCGGTCAGCTGCGCCAAGACGGATTCTAAACTCTTATCCTGACCTAACAGCTCACGAACGCGTTTGAGCTTTTCCTCAAGGTCCTTGGAGATGCCGACTTTCAACTCGGAGCGGTCCTCCGATACGACTTTCAACTTCTCTCGAGGCATGGCCTTGGGATTCACGGCACACACTTCACGTTCGAGTTCGCGCTGAGGAAGCTGAGCGGCCTTCTCAATCCAAGCCGTCGCGGTTTCTTTCGTGATGACCGGCACGACTCGCCGAGCTTGGCTCATGGAAATCAAGCCTTGCTCAATAGCCAATTTCAGCTCCGGAACTTCTTCCGACTTCTTGGCAACTTTAGAAAAGTAACAAGCCTGCGCTTCACTCAAAGAAAGTGCCGAGGTGCAGTACACGAAAAGATTCGGGTACCCCAGCCGAAAGAACCCGTTGTCTTTGACCAGCGCCATCAGCACATCGAGCAACGCCGACTCAGACTCCCGATAAGTTTTAGAAAGAGACAACGCTTTTTCATGAAGTGCTGCAATGTTCATGAAAAAGATTTACCACGCTGTTTTCCCGTCGATTCCAGACCAGCGCCATTCAACGGAAAATCAGCAAACCAAAATTTCCGCGACTTTCCTCAGGAAAGTAAAATGACGGGCAGACCAGATGGACAAGATTGCATATATAAAACCGAGCCGCCGTCCGACACAAAACCCTCCCAAAAACTCGTCAATAAAATTCAAACCAAGCTGGGGGAGCGCCCCGGCCCCGACGCGCACCTCGCGATAGATCGGACCAACGAGGCCAAGTTGAAGACGGAAGGGGATCTCCACCCACCTCGAAGCCTCGCACGCCTAACCCCACCCACCCCCGCCAACACCACTATCACGCCCCTACCAACAGAGCAGATGGATAAAGTGAGGCCGCACCTTTTGCCGATGGATAAAGTGAGGCCGCACCTTTTGCCAGCCCCCCCCAGTGCCGTTCTACGTCACACACCCGTGTGTATTCCTGACGCATTCTCTTCACCCGTATTCTCCCTGTTCCCGCTCGTACAAATTTCACAATTCCCGGAACGACGTTTGCACTCTTAGTCTTCGACTCAGTGTCTCATCGTGGTGTTCGTCGTAAGTAGTTGAGTTGCCATTGTCCGTTTGAGGAGTGAATGAAACACGTCAGCGAAAATTCGCATATTGCGATGAAGAGCAAGCTGCTCTTTATTTTCGCTTTGTCTTTGCTGCTGGCGACGTTCGCCGTGGCCGACGAAATCACTCCGGAGAAATTCGAAGCGCGCAAGGCCGAGACCGAGCGCCAAAAGCTCGACCCGCTTTTCGATAAGCTGCAGGGTTTGGAAAGTACGCTGAGCGAAGCCAACGTCGTTACCGAGGCCGCGGCGCCTAAAAATATCGTGAGTGCGGCCGCCGAGCTCGCCAAACCCGAAGTCGCTCCGGCCCCCGTTTCGGTACCCGAATCGCGCCCCTCTACCGGGGCCTGGGGTTCCGTCGTGCCGATGAAGGACACTAGCGCCGGTGTGGGCGAGGTGAGTGGTGACGTGCGGCCGGCTAATCAGAATCCGAATACGCAGAATTTGATGAATCAGGCCTCCACCAGCACCTTGTCGCTGTCCGATCTGGGCAACGCCAAAAAGGTGATGGGGGCGCTGGAAGACATGACCCTTAAGCGCAATGCGATGGACAAGAGCATGGCGACGATGAACGGCGTGGTCGCCCAGGCGCGCAATTTAGGCCAGCCCGGCCCCGGCAAAGAAAAGCCGCCCGAGAAGAAAGAACGTTCGGGCAGCCAGCTCGACCCCGACAACAACTCGACCAAGTCGAAGTTCGGCGACACGAATGATTTGACCCTGGGTAACATTGCGAAGAACAACGACGCGGCCGACAAGGCCCAGTCCATCAAAGACATGATGGACAAGGCACTCGCCAACAAAGACAAGAATAAAGAAAAAGAAGCCGAGAAGAAAAAAGCCGAGAAGCAGAAGCTAGAGAAAGAATTGGGCGAGATCGTCGAGCGCGACCCGTTCAAGTTCGAAGACTACGAAGCGCTGCGCGACATGTTCAACGACAAGGCCGACATGGCCCAAGAGATATTGGCCCAAAATCCCAAGCTCAAAGAGCTGAAGGATAAGATCGTGGACGAGTTCGCGCCGCGCGACGCTGCGCCGGCGAGCAAGAAAGAGCCGTTGTTGAACTTCCTGGCCGACAAGGACCTGGGCGAAAAATTCCAAAGCCCGATCAACGTGGACCCCACTTCACCTCGAAACCAGGTGCACCCAGCACACTCGGGTGAGTCAGCTTCCCGGCCTTAACGTCGGAATCGAGAAACATGCGGAAGGGAACGCCGACCGTCCACCGTCCCGTCGCCCCTTGCCAAGCCAGCGTAGGCCCCAGAGCTAACGTCATCATCTCGTGCCGGCCGGTGCCCAGCGCCAACGCATCGGTGGCCCGGTAGGTCCACGCCACGTTGAGACCCACCTCGCTCGCCCCCAGGAAATTTTCGGACAGCCCCTTACCCACTTCGGAGATGAGGTGCACCCAGTCGCCCCGCGATTGGCTGAGCGTACCCATCGCGCAGGCCCAGTAACTTAAAATGAAACGGTAGCGCCACTCGCTACCACTAATGAACCGGGTGGCGGTGTCGATGTTCACCGTGACGTAAGCGAGCTTGGCTGCCGGGTACTGCAGCCAGCCCAGGTGCAGGGCACCCATCTCTCGTCCGAAAAAACTGCGGCCAATTTCGCCGCCAAGAAAGTAACGCTCGTTCACGAGCCGAACCCGCTCGGCAACCCCTTCGCTCCGCCATTCGAAAAAATGACGGCCGCCAGCCACGGCCCGAAAATCCACGGGGCCTAGGTCCCAGCCCACTGAGCCGACGCCGACCAGCGAGTCGAGGTACTGGCTCGCGCCGCCGTAGGCGTAAAGGCGGGGCTGCTTGGCCACGCGGTAAAGCGGATGGGCCACGTTCTCATTGACCCACGAGCGGCGCTCAACCGGCAGCGCTGATGGGGAGTACCAAAACGTCAGCAGCAGCAGTAGCCGCCACGCCTTGTTCTTCCCATTTCTTGATCTTTTCGTGCAGGGTCGACTTCGCAATTCCCAGCTCCTCGGCCGTTTGCTTCTTGTTGCCGAAGCATTTTTTGAGCTTGGCGAAAATAACCCTTCTTTCGATTTCCTCCAAGGGAAGGTTCAGCAGATCCCCCGTGCCGGCGCCGAGCCCCAGCGCGGGGGCCTGGCGGGCCTCTTCCTCCTTTACCAGTCGGTTTAGCCACTTTTCGGTAACGCGGCCGTGCCCCAGCACCTGGGCCCGGGCCAATAGGCTCTTTAGCTCACGCACGTTACCGGGGAAGGGGTACTGCTTCAGGCACTCGAGCTCCGGTCGGTGGTAGGTGACGTGCCACTCCTTCAAGAACCTCTCCGCCAGCAGTAGAATGTCGCCCGGCCGTTCACGTAGCGGAGGAATGTTCACGCTGAGCGTGGACAAGCGCTGTAGCAGATCGAGGCGAAACCGTTTTTCGTCGACCGCGCGGTAAAGGTCTACGTTAGTGGCGGCTACGATGCGCACGTCGACGCGTTCGAGACGTGAGCTACCCACGGCGCGGATTTCTCCGCAATCGAGAAAACGCAAGAGTTTCACCTGCAGCGCGAGATCGAGATCGCCAATCTCGTCCAGAAAAACCGTGCCGCCGTCGGCGGATCGCAAAATGCCACGGTAGCTCGTGTCGGCCCCGGAAAAGGCTCCTCGCTCGTGGCCGAAAAGCTCACTCTCGAACAGCGCCGCCGGCAGCGCGCCGCAGTTGATGGGCACGAAGGGGGCGCGTCGGCGGGGGCTGTGATCGTGTACCCGCCTGGCCAATCCTTCTTTGCCCACGCCGCTTTCCCCAAGCAGCAAAACGGGAAAAGGGGTGTACGCGAAACGATCCACCCGGCGTACCGTTTCTCCAAAAGGACCGTTTTCCAGAAACAAGAGCTCGCTATTCGTCATCGGCATCTCCTCGGCTTGCGACCTTGCAAGGTGTGCCAGCGGAGAGATTCCTCTTTTTCCGCCCGGGCCGCGGTTTCGCGATTCTCAAGTTTGAGAAAACCTCTCAACTCCGATACTTTGGAATGATGTTCCGCAGCCGCAAAGGAAAGTTCCTCATCGTGGCCTTCAGCGTGGCCGTGGTCATCACGCTGATGGATCTCGTTCATTTTGCGTGGGAGTGCCGCGAGTTCATGGAGGAGGAAAACGGCGAGGTCGCGCGTCTCGACTCACTTACCGTGACGGTGGACGAAGCCATTCTGGTGCTGACCGGTGACTCGGGAAGAATTCCCAAGGCCTTCGAAATTTTACGCAAACGCCGCTCGCCGTGGCTCATCATTTCGGGCGCGAATAAGAAAGTGGCGCTCGCGGAGCTGGTAAATCAGCAGGGCGATTCGAGCACGAACATTCACGAGGTGTGGCAGCGAGTGGTGATGGAGTCGCGCTCCAACTCTACCGTCGATAACGCCGTGGAGAGCCGACTGCTCTTGAGTGAGCGGAAGATCAAACGCGTTATTCTCGTGACGTCGGACTACCACATGGTGCGGACGCTAAAAATTTTCAACCGTTACGCTCCCGAATTTCAATATTTTCCCTTTCCCGTACCGTCCGAGCTCGCCAAGAAGTTCGATCTTTTCTCTTCACATACGATGACAGGAGTTTGGAAACTCTGGGTCGAATACGTGAAGCTAAACGCTTATCGCGCACAGCATCTTTTCTGATTTTCCGTCGAAAAACCTGACGCGTCGCCTCGTTTTATTCCGTTGCCTTGCTGCGAAATCTCCGTTTGAATTTCGGTAACGCAAGGAAGTTCGCCGAGTTAATCATCGGAATTTGAAAAAGTTTCGGCAGTAGGCTTGGTGGATTTCTGGAAAGCGTGATGTATAGTACATGGGTTACCATACATTAACGCCCCCGAATCTGATGAGGATGTTGGGTATTCGTTGACGCAGTCGCGAATCAGCAGGGGTGGGGGAACATCGTTTCTGAAATCACTACAAAGCAGTCTCTATCTCCTTAGGAGGGCAAGCATGAAGAACCAACTGTTGAAGCTGTCCGTGGTTGCTTTTGCGTTTTCGTTTACCGCGAGCGCGAACCACGACACCAAAATCCCGGCGATGAGCGGAAATTTCATGGGTGGCATTGGCCACTCGTGGTCTCCGGGCGGCGCCCAAATGTTCGTTGACGGCCTTCACCTGAAGAACCGTTTCGAAGTCTCCCCGAAGTTGAATGTTGTTTTGCACAACGCCTTCGCGCTCAACTCGGCTAACACCGGGGCGGCCGCGGCGGGCTTCACGGCGCAAAACGGTTCGACGTACTTCTCTCAAGCGACGATCACGGGCGGAAGCCTGTCGTTCTCGAACTTGGCGGCGTACATCGAGCACGAATGCTCCAAATCGATGAAAATCGCGTTCGGTCATATGCGTACCGGCTTCGGCATGGAATCCATGTGGGACCGCGTAGACATGGGATCGTACTGGTACTCGGTCGGCTACGGTCTCACGACTCGTAACGGCATGGGTTACGACATGGCGGCGCGTTTCACCTTCATGGACGTTCTTCCGGGCGCTCTCGAAGTCTCGTTGATCGACGGTCGTGCGGCTCGTGCGGGTAACTCGTTCGGTTCGTTCGGACTCCGTTGGCACAACGACTTCAAGAACGGCGAAACGACGATCACTCCGGTGATCTCGGCGTTGGTCCAAAACTTCGTTGGCGGACCGAAAGATCTCGCCTTCAGCGGCGGCGCGGCGATGAAATTCGCGGCTCTGTGGTTGAACGCGGAGTTCCAGTACATCTCTTCCGAAACGAACGCGATCCTCGCGGCCGGCGGCAAGAACACGTACTGGCAGATCATGGCTGAGCCCGGCATGGACCTCGGCATGTTCGACCTGAGCGTGAAGTACCAGTTCATCAACGGCAAAGTTGGTGCGGGTGCTAACAACTCGGATCACGTCATCGGCGCGGCCATCGGCAAGACGTACGACGACAAACACACGATGAAACTGGCCTATCAGCACAGCTTCTTGTCCAAGAAGTTCGCCGCTGCTCCGACCAACGACATCCGTCTGTTGATCTCGACGAAGTGGTAATCGTTTGAGCCACCCCCCTTCGAATGAAGGGGAGCCAAAGCTTAGGGCGGCTCGCCGAAAGGCAGCCGCCCTTTTTATTTATAGGGGGACGAAGATGCGAGTTGCGGTAGCGTTGGGTTTGGGACTTTTGGTAACGGTGGGCTGTGGCAAGGTAGAGAAGTCCGATGAGTTCGCTAGCTGCGCGCCCGGCACGCGCTGTGTGGCGATGATGCAGGGAAAGGTCGCGGGCAAGACGTGGAAATACCGCTACGGCACGGCCGTGCAGCCGGTGGGAGCTCAGTCCGTATGGGCCGTTGCCCTGCACGAAAAAGAGCCAGCGGGCGACGCCTGCAAAGGGAAGAGCACCTTCTCCTCCGTCGACCCCAGCTATACCGTGCGTTTCTTCGTGTACGACCTAAAGGCGGGAGCCCTCGATTTCAAATTAGGATCGGGAAAAGGATCGGTTTCTTTGTCCAAGACGATGAAGACCGGAACGGGAATAGCGTCGGAAGCCGTCGCGGCATTCGGTGAAGGCACCATCACCGCGGTGACGGAAGAAACTTTTGCGGGGCAGCTCAGCGTGAAAGCCGATGACAATAACTTCGTCTCGGGCCCTTTCGTCGTGAAGCTTTGCAAAAACTAAATTAGTGCGCGAGGCCGGCCATGCGGCGGAAGCAGTTGGGACCTCGCGCCTCTTTTGCTAGCGAGACCATCTTTTCAATCGTGGCGCGACCCGTGGCCGTATTCATCAGCTCGGGGTGGTACTGCACGGCGAACACGCGGCCGTCCGCGCTCTCTAGCGCCTCCACGATCGTCGCATCACCGCTGATGGCGGAGTAGGCCGTAGCCTTGAGCCGTCCCCGCGGGTGGGAGTCCATGTCGACCGCCTGATGGTGAAGGGAATAAACCTTCGCGGAGTCCCCAATGGCGTCGCCGAGGTGGCCACCTTCGATACTAATCTTATGGTTCACATCGACGTGTTCGGCAGCGCCTAGCTGTTCAAAAATATCCTGGTGAAGTTTGTAGCCGAACAGAACTCCGATGAGCTGCTGCCCTCGGCAGATTCCGAAGAGCGCACCATTGCCCTGCCTAAGCAGCGCACTGGCGTAACCTAACTCCATCCGGTCGCGCTCGCCGTTAACCTGCTCCGAGTACGTATTGCGCGAGTTGTAGAGACGGGGATCGATGTCGTGGCCGCCCAAGAGAACCATGCCGTCCACGTTCTTGGCGAGCAGCGTTTTGAAACGCGCGCGCTCGGCCTCGTTCTTTAGCGCCAGCTCCACGCCGAGCGGCACGAGGTAGGCGTCGGCCCCCTGATTCTTGAAGACGCTCAAATCTTTTTTGTGCGGTTCAAAGCTATTATCCACCAGCACCATCACGGGTTTAGCGCCGCGATCGGGAAAATCGCTGAAGGTACCCGTGACTTCACCGAGCCACTCGGACTTCATGGCGGGGCCGAGCGCGTTGCTATCGTATAGCCTTTCGAGGTACCGGGCTGCGGCTTCTTCGGGCTCTTCGTGGTCGCCCACGGGCAGGATGAGGCGCGGGCCACCGCGCTGGGGAGTCCACACTTTAAGCTCAGCGGCAAAGCTAGAGATCGTGACGAACAGCGCGAAAATAGAGAGGAAAACGAATCGGGACAAATCACACCTCGGGCTCAATATGCCAGAGCGCGTCATTAAATCCCAGGGACAATAAATGGCAAAAACGCCACTTCCTAAAGCGAGAGCAGCTTTTCCGCGTAACGGCGGCTGATCCCGCGTTGCTCGTCGAGATAGACCTGCATACCGCGGGCAATCGCCCGGTAGCGGGCCGGATCGGCAAGCAGGGTGGTAAGCTCACGCGCCACGGCCGCGCTATCGTCGCAGACTTGCAACAGCCCCTTACCCTTCAGCGCCAACGCCTCCGCCGAATTTTTGATGTAAGGGCCGGTGAGAATGGGCTTGGAATAGACGGCGGGCTCCCACACGTTGTGCACCCGGGCATCGTAACTTCCGCCCACCAGAACCACCGAGGCCTTTACGTAGAGCTCGGCAAGAAATCCAACTTTGTCGACGATGAGCGCCCCCGACGTGGGAAGCTCACCATTCGTTTCACTCCACAGGGCCACGCGGCCTAGCGGGGCCAGCCAACGTTGCAACCGGGCCACCATCTTGTGGTCCGGCTCG
>JBGSST010000143.1:0-8260 GCA_041736915.1 Bdellovibrionota bacterium | reverse complement strand
CCCCGGGGGGATAGGATGGGCAAAATAGGGGATAATTGGTTCGATTCAGTTCAGTGAGCACCTGTGAGTAAGCTCGTGTTACTTTTGAAATGTACTACGACTTCGAGGTGTTAATCGTACCTGCGGTACAATTCCTCTCCTCTCCGCCATTTTTCCTCTCACTCCTTTCGAAGCGGGAGCCCTAAGGGATTTCCGGACCGGCGCGGCGTAGCTGCCTCTGAAATTTTTTGGAAGGGTGAGGCCTTTGGATGAAGTTGGCTGAGGTCAGCTGCGGTCGGCCCAGGTCAGCCTCTTTACGGTACCTCGTACTTCAAGGCAGCAAGCCTGCTGATTTGGAGCAACGGGTTGGTAGGTTGGGCCCACATCTGTTCGTTGAGGGGCTCGTAACCTAAGGCGCGAAGCCGACGCAAATCTTCGTCAGTGTGCTCCCAAAGGCGAGTAATGAGGTCGATTCGGTGAGTGGATGCGCTATACGCGTAGTCGTATTTGTTATGCCCTGGGTGAAACTTTCCCTTCGGCGGGAGACGGGCGATGACCGGGTCGCTTTTACCCAAGAGATCCACGGCACGACGGCGGGAAAAATAGGGAATAGCCCCCGCAACCGTCACGCCAAGCACGGTCGACGGCGACGTCACCTGATTCAAAAGATACCCCACTCGTGCTTCCGCTTTGTCGCCGTCTAGATGAAGGGGGCTGGGCATGGAGTGAAGGGCCACCCTGGAAGTTGCCAAAGCGAATAACAGGCCGGTCGCGACTCCGAGAGCGACGGGACTTCGGAAAACAAACTCGGGCAGCGCGGGACGAACTTTACTCCAACAGGCCGCCGTTCCAATGGCAGTCCAAAGGGCCAAAAAGGGAATCACCGGTGTGAGAAATCGATTGGTGAGTCCGGCACACCAGTCCCAAACATCCCCTCCGATATAAATGTGATAGGAGAAGGTCAGCAGCAACGGCAACGCCACGACGGCGTCTTTGCTTGCCCATTTTCCCCTTCGCACCCAAAGAAAAACGAAAAGCGGCGGCAACAACGGCCATAGAACGCTTCGGAACGAGAACCAAAGGTAATAGAAACCACGGGCAAAACGCTCGGACAACGGCACCAGATGTAGCTTCAGATAGTAGGTATTGGGAAGCCACGAGCCGTAGTAGACAAAACGAAAAATCGAATGCAATGCGAAGGTGGCGGCCAAGGCCAGTAAAAGCACAATCGCTTTTCGATCCCGAGACCGATCCCTTTTCCCCACCATGGCGAACGCGGCGAGGGCCAGGCATGGAATAAGGCTGTCGGTGCGCAACAGAATGAGCATGGCGCTCAACGAAATCAAATTGAAAGTCGACCCCCACGTCGCGGGGGACCTCTCGTCGAGCATTTCACGAGCAAGTCTGGTGAGAAGCAGCGCCATAAGGCCAACTTCCATTCCCCGAAGCGACCAAAATACCAGAGGGAAGTAAAAAAGGCCGAAGGTGGCGACGAAGGCGCCGGTGTATAGAGGCTCTTCCCTATAGTTTTGGGCTAGCAGGAAAAGTTCCCGGGCCAGGAGCAAAAGGATCACCACACCCGAAAGCATGACCAAGAGGGGCTGCAGCCTATCGGGCGCCCCGGTCAAGTGCAGCACCGCCATCCACACCACCCACAAAAAGTTCGTGTACCCTTCCACCGTCGGGGCTTGCGGAAACCACACCAGCCCGTGCCCTTCGGCAAGAGTGCGGGCGTAGGTAAGAGATATCATGGCGTCGTCGAACAATGTGAAGGCGCGCATTCCGTCGAGAAGAAAGGAGCTGCGATAAATGAAGTATCCGTAAAAAAGGAGGGCAAGCGAACAGGAAAATCCCAAAGACAAAGCGGACCAGATGGAAGAACCATGACGGGCTTGCATGGACTAGGTACCTCGGCTTTTTTCTTCGTTCTAGTATACAGGAAAGAAGTGGATGGGCAGGGTAGAGCGGTAGACTCCGGTGGCGCGTCAGTCTGACCGGGGCCAGTCAATCGTCTTGAGACGGTTGTTCAAACGGCGCTTGTGCATGGCGTGCATCAAGCCAAAGGCGCAGCGGCCGAATGGCCCCTTACCTTTTTTGTATTCGTAGATCTCTTCGTTCGCGGCGGCCTGGATGAGGCGCGTGGCGGAGCTTTTTACTTTCGCGCTGGGGCCCACGAAGTTGATCGTGCCCACAATCGAATTCAGGTCTTTGGTGCGGACGAACGCGCTACCGTCTTTGAGCTCGTAAAACGGAGCGGGTAGGTAGCGATGGGGGAGGGAGTTCACCAATGCGGTCCCGCCTTTTTTAATCTCGCCGTCTCCATACGCGATCAGGCTAACCACGGCGGCATCGTTCTTCTTCTTGCGGGGAAACGTGGCGATCTCGGCCTCGTACCGCGCCGGATCGAGCACCCGTAGTAAGTTGAGGTGAAGGTGGCTCGTACCCCAAATCTGCGCATCCACGAGCGGCATTCCGGCTCCGCCGACGCGGGCGCCTAGCTCACCGAAATACCATTGGTTGTTGCCGGTTTTCCGGAACGAGTGGAACAGCTCGGAATGGCCCGGGCCATTCACGTGCTCTAGCCGCTGATGAATCCCGGTCATGATCTTTGCCAGCTCGAGCGCGATGGGAGAATCGAGTTCAATGGGAACATCCACGAAGTAGCTGTGTAGTCCGCCCGGAAGATCGATCTTTTCGTAGCGCCACACGGCCACCAAAACTACTTTGCCGTTCCGCACGATCGTGTTGGCGACGTACTCGGGCCCCACGATGATGGGCTGAACGATGACCTTATCGATGACCTGCCCGTAAAAGTTTTTCTGTCCAAGGGTACCCAATACCGTTTTGGTGAGCTCTTTTTCGCCATCTTTCGGAGACGCGTATTCGACGAACGACGTGTAGTCCGAAGCGGAGCTGGCGTCCGGCTTAACGACGACACCGGCCGGGGCGTGCTGGTGCGCGAAGCGAATGATCTCGGCCAAGTCGTTGGAGAGCAGGGTGGGAATACCGTAATCCGCACCAACCGCTTTTTGCTCAGCCTCTTTACGGCGACGTAAGTCCACGGTTTCGGGATTGTTGCCGAGGCGCTCCGGCTGAAGCCCTTCCTTGAACAGAAGGTCATTCATCTTATCCGCCTGCATCGCGCCCGTTTCCATACCGCCGAAGGCGAAGAAAACTTTCTTCTCGCGAAAGAGCGTCATCATTTTGGCGCGCTCGGCGGGAGAATCCACGTCGAACTGGTAGGTGCGACCTTCGTAGTAATGCTTGGTGGCTTCGAAAGAGCCTTGGTACTCGGCCTGGATCTGTTTCTCGGTTTGGATGTGGATCCAACGAATGTCCTTACCCGGAAAAAGCTTTTTGGCCTCCTGGGCATAGACCGCGGACGAGCCATAGCAGTCGACGCAGGCTACATAGACCTCTTCCGCGAAACCGGCGGTGGCCACGGTCAAAAGGAGGAGCACCCAAATTTTTTGAAGGTGTTGGGACATCGTAAAGCTCAAATGCAAACGCACGGCTATACCGTAAACGCCCACCCGGCACCAGATGCCAATAACCGTCATCGGGATAAGTTATTGAAATCACGGAGGGGAGCTGGAAAAAAGTACGGCGGACACCGGGGTGTTATCCTTAAGGGGTGCCTACCGGATTCGAATTCTTCGTATTTCTGTTCACCACCTTCATGTCTACCTGGCTGCTATGGGGTGCCTTCAAAGCCAAAGACGTTCCTCGGCTTTTGATGGGGATTGGCTGGTCTATTCCCTCGTTCGGCCCCGGTAACTTCAATTACTGGATGATCGGCGCGGCCCTCTTCGGCGGCGGCGTGTGGCTGCGTCGCTATACGGATGGCACGTAGCGGCGTTCGTCTTCCTCAAGACCTCTAGGGAACTTTCCGAGAAGACAGTACCCACCTGCGCTTATCGCTAATCCCACCAAGCTGGAGGTCCCATGAAATGCTGGATTGATATTGATGTGCTCGAGTCGCTGAAGAGCCTAGATGAGGCCGGCAGCGAAAATTTTTCGGCCAACTTGTATCGGGTGTTCGAAACCGAAGCGACCTCTACGCCCTTACGGCTCGCCAAAGAGATCGCGGCGAAAGACCTGCTAGCGGTGGCTCAACTTGCGCATCGTCTGAAGGATCTGGCCCTGAATGTAGGGGCACAGGCCGTGAGCCAGACGGTGGAAGAGATTGGGCGCGCGGCCAAGGCCGGCTCGCTTGCGGATTGTGAAGCGCTCATCCAAGCGCTGAAAACCGAAGTGCACGAAACGAAGCTCGAGATCGCGCAACACTATCCGCGTAAGCTGGCGGCCTAAGCCGGTCGTTGCAAGCAGAATACCTTAGGGGAAATCGCAAATGGAGCGGTCGCGGCGATCGTCCTGGCGCCGTCGTCCGGGTCGGTCTCTTCCGCATAGGGCTTGGCCGTGACGTGCAAGGCGTGCGGTTGGGTAGCCGGTAGCGGCGGCCCTTTCTGACGGGAGGTCGAGGTTGATTTTCTTCGTCGTGAGTAAACTTCGGTAAATTCCGCCCCGAGAAAGAAAATTAACGACGAGTAATACGCCCACGCCAAAATCAACGCGAGTGACGCCGAAGCACCGAACGCGCTCGTGATCGAACTCTGGCCCAGGTATAGGCCGATTAAGAACTTGCCCAGCGAGAACAGCACGGCGGTGATAAAGGCACCAATCCAGGTGTCACGCCATGCAATCGGTTTGTCGGGTAGTACGCGATACAGCATCGCGAAGAGCAGAGTAACGATCAGCACGGAAACCAGGTTGTACGCGAGCTGCACCGCAATGCCCGGTATCGGGAGGATGTCCGACAGGTACTTAGTCGCGGCCGCCAAGACGGTATTGGCCACCAGAGAAACCAGCAGCAAAAAACCGACGCTCGCTACCATCGCGAACGAAAGTAGCCGTTCCAGCACGAGTCCTTTGACCCCACTGAAGGTTTTACTGGGGGGGATGTTCCAAATTTGATTCAGGGCCGACTTTAGCTCCGTAAACACCCCGGTCGAGCCGATGATGAGGACCAAGATGCCGGTGATCGTCGCGATGATACCGGTGGTAGGCTTGCGGGCGCTGACGACGATGCCCTCGATAGCCTCCGCCCCTTCGCGTCCCAAAAGTCCCCGCAGTTGGCTGGAAAGTTCTCCCCGTATAGCCTCGTCACCAAAGACGAAACCGGCGATGGCGGTAGCCAGAATGATGAGCGGGGCCAGCGAGAAGACCGTGTAATAAGAGAGGGCGGCCGACAACCTAAAGGCGTTGTCGTTGTTCCACTCTTGGAACGTTTCTCGGATAAGGGCCCAGGACCAACTCAGTTTCGCTTTCATACGACGGTACGTGATTGCAAATCACGTACCTATCGCGCGTTATTCTTTCGTCATGGCGGAGCAGGCCGCCAAAGTTTTGGCGACGCGGGCTTTTACCTCTTCGAACTTCGCCAAGCGGTCGATGGGCTTCTGGTGGTCGGCCACGGGCAGCCCCTTGAAGACGCTGGCGTCGATGCCCAGGGCGAAGTTCGGACGCTTATCGAAGTCTTTGGCCGACTTCTGCGTAATGCTCAGGCCGAGCCCTTCATTGCGGCTGTCCACGTAGCCGTAATTTCCAAACTTCGACTCGACGTAGTCGGTCGACGCCAGTCGATAGGTCTGCGTGGGGTCGGTCTTTACGTCGGTCGTGCTGGCTTCTCCGCGGTAGAAAAGCGTGAGGTTATCGCAGAGGGCCGCACGTTCACCGGACTTGCGGAGGCCGGGAAACGTTTTCGCTACGAGCTTGAACGGCTCGGTAGGCAACAGTGTCTCATTTCGCAGCACCAGCGGTTCTTGGTGCGCAGTGAAGTTCGACTCCCGGTAACCGAGTACGAGCCGGCTCAGGTCGTCAGCCTCCATGGCGTGCAACGACGCGATGGCCGTATCGCTGGCCTTCAGCATCGCCTGAATGGCGAGGGTGAGCTCCTTGGGGGTAAGCTCGCGCTCGGGTTTGCACGACCCGGAGACTTTTCCCTCGGACCCATCGAAACGGAACTGCTCGAAGCGAAGCTCGAACCCCGCCGAGTCACCCGTTCCGGTAACGACATTCACGGTGGCCCGTGCGCCGTAGTACTTGTCTTGCTCGAAGCCGATCCCCTTGATCGTATAGAAACGGCGGCCCCCATTTCGGCCCGAAAGAAACTCAGAGTTACCGGTAAGGCCGTGCGCCACGAAGGTGGGATTGCTCGATACGCTCACGTTACGGAACTTGGTTTTCACTTTCGTGGAGTAATGCTCGTGCTCGCACGAGAAGTAAGTGATGCCGATATCTTTCAGCGGAACGTTACGGAAGTGGGTTCCGCCGTGCGTTTGCAGTTTGTTGCCGGGCAGCGAGCGGCGCTGCGACAGAATGAGGCCGGTGCCGGCAATGCTTAGGCCGTGTCCGTCCAAGGTGTTGGTCCAGATGAGGTCCTGCAGGCCAAACTCGATATCCGGCTGGCGGTGATCTCCACAACCGGACAAAAGCAAACCAACACACGTGAGGGACAGCAAAATTGTTTTCATTGGACCGGTTTCGCGGACTAGTCCGGCGCGGTCAATTGGGCAGCCGGGTTTTCCAGCGGATACCGTTTGCTGAATTTGCTGCCCGGGCCCACCCGCATTCCGCGCGTTCGGGGCTTGGGTGGTCGAGGCTTCATTGCTTCGACGCAGAAGGCCCCGGGGAACCGGTCTTCTCGTTCTACTTCAAATAGGTAGGGGATCTGGCTATCGAGATGCCGGCGAACGGCCACGCGCGCAAAACCGTGCTGTTCCAGGTAATGCTTTAGCGAAGCGCGATCGTAAAACATCCGGTGGCGGTTCTTATCGTAAAACTGAAAGTACAGCCGGTACCACCAAGGCCCCGCCGGAAGGTCCGGCAGTACTAAAGTACGTTGAGCAAACTCGGTAGCGGCTAGCGGGTCTTTCTTTTTCTTCAGCTCACGGTACTGCTCGACCAGGTCTTCCAGGCACGGCATCAGCAGCCGAACGCGTCCCCCCGGTTTTAGAACGCGAAAGCATTCTTGCAGCACGTGCGCCCCGTCTTCGCGCGTGAGGTGCTCGAAGACGTGCGAGCCGTAAATGCCGTCGACCGAGGCGGTGGCGAAGGGCCACTTCTTTTTACGCAAATCGAGATGGCGGGCCGTGCGGAACTTATCGGCGCGCGACGAGGCCGGAAGCAGTTTTCGAAACCAACCCTTGAGCCGTGGAGAGTTGTCGAGCAGCACGTTGGGCGAACTGTCGATGTTGATCCAGTGGCTGCCTACCAGCTCACCGCACCCCAGGTTGAGAAGAATAGGGTCTCTCACCCACAAAATATCTTACGGGATCAGGCGGACTTCAATCTCGGACTGGGGAATCTCGGCGCCGGAGATCTCGGCCGGGGGTAAGATCTTCGTTTTTACGCGGCCGACGCGCATTAGCTCCTGGGCGTCGATGGGCTCGGTAGACAGGCTAGGGGGCCGCGCGCTCGACTTGGGTAGCTTCAGCATGACGCGTGACGGACGAATCTCTAGCCGTGAGCTCTGCGGCATGCGGGAAATAGTGTCGCGCCACTTGAGTGTAATCGGCACTTCGACATCGGTGGTCTGATAAGCCTGCACAACGATCTCCGCGGGCTCGAAACGTTTTACGCGCACGCGCGGAGGCAAGTTGATGCCCGACTCGGTAAACGCAAAGGTCTGCTGTCCTTGGGACGCCTTGAGGAGGTCGAGCGAAATCGACATGGCCGCGGGGTCGAGCTGCATCAGCGGCCCTTCGGGACCAAACAACGTAAGCTTCACCTTGGACGGATCGGGTGGCCTGGCTTCCCAATTCTTGGGCAGTCCGCGGAAGACGATATTGGCGTCCATCGTGCGCAGCACGAGATTGGTGGGCCGGGCGAAAACTACCCACAGGATACTGGCCAGCATGAGCGACCCCGTCAGCCGCAGCCACGGAATCTCCCAAACGGTGCGCTGAACCGAAACGGGACCCACGCGGCGCAGGTGCTTGGCGATGGCGTCGCGGATTTCGGCCGCATTTTTCGCCGCAGTGATTCTTCCGTCGCGCGCAATACTGATGGTGCCGGTTTCTTCGGACACGACGAGGACCAGGGAATCACACTTTTCGACAAGGCCTAGCGCGGCCGCGTGTCGCGTGCCGAGTCTACCGGTGGAATTACGCGAAAGGGGAAGGTGCGCCCCGAAGGTGGCGATGCGGCCGTCGACGATCGTGACCGCGCCGTCGTGGCCGGGCGAGTTGGGATCGAAGATACTGAACAGAAGGGGAGAGAT
>JBGSST010000124.1:0-7002 GCA_041736915.1 Bdellovibrionota bacterium | reverse complement strand
TCACCGATCTCTTCGGCCAGGCTTTTTGCTCGTTCTGTCACCCATGAACCAATCCCGGAAGCTTTTTGCTTTTGTTGTAGCCGCCTTTGCGGCTTCCGGGCTATTTGCGCCGCCTTCGTTGACGACGTCGACCGGCTTTGTTTCGGCCGACGGCGTGCGCACCTACATGGACGTCGCGGGCGCTTGGAATGGTTCCTCCGATGTCGTCGCTTCGGCCGGCGATCGTTTCGAGTTCACGTTGGCCAATGGTATCGGTGCGGATAGCGCGTACGAGCTAGCGTACTCCGTCACCTTACCGACCGGCTTCAACTACGTAGCCAGCAGCGTGGGCGTTACCCCCACTGGCGCTGGCTGCGGCGCGGCTCCGTCGGTGTCGGCCGGCCAGGTAGGCACCGCGCTGAGCATCACGTTGCCGGCCGGCTATGACTTACCCGCGAACTGCTCGCTGAAGTTTGGCTTCGGCTTATCGGCGGCCTCCACGGTGGTGGGCGGATCTTACAGCGTTCAGCATCATTACAACTACTCGAACACCAACGGCGGCGGACTTGTCGGCGCCACTACGGTTTCGCAGTCGATCTTGGTCGCGGAAGGCGCCACGTTACTTACCGTAAGTCCGTCGCAGCAGACGAAGGCGGTTGGTCAGGACGCCAGCTTCACGCTCAGCGCGTGTAACACGGGCTTGGGCGGCCTGTACGACGTTACGCTGACTAACGGCCTGAGCTCCCTGACCTTGACCTCGTTCACCCAAAACGCACCGGTATCGCCGGCGATGACTGGCTCGGGCAGCACGCGCACGTTGGCGTACCTTGCGCCGGGCGCTTGCTTTGAGGCCACCGTGGCGGCGCAGGTCACCAACTGCACGGCGATTCAGAACTCGGTGGAGTCAGTCGATCGTACCCACACTTCTCCGTACACGTCGCTTGCCTCGGTAACTCTCGATTTCAATACTCCGTTAATCGCATTTACTCCGAGCTCGGCGACCGTTCCGTATTCCGGCCCCGAGAATGTTTCCTTCAGCGTATCGAATACCGGGCTAGGTGATGCGTTCGCCGTGGTACTGACGTCGAATCTGCATACTCTGCCGGTAACGGTTACCAACGTGGCGGCCGGCTGGAGCTACAACGCCTTGAATGGCTCGTTTACCCGCACGGCCTCGAGCGGCACGATCGGCAACGGTGCCTCCGCGACGCTTAGCTACACGCTAGAGCAAAATCAGTGTCAGCCGGTGAACGCCAACTCAACCATCCTTTGGAGATCCGCTTATAACGACGGCTGCTCCAATCCGTACAAAGTTCCCTCCACGACTTCCTCCGTCGCCATCGGCGGGGGCGAGCCAATCAGTATCACTAAGACCGGTCCCCAGCGCGTTAACCTTTCCGAAAGCGGCACCTGGAGCATCACCGTTACGCCCAACGATGTGAACCAGCTCGGCGAAGACGTTACGGTTACCGATACCCTGCCGACATCGATGGCCTCCATCAGCGTGGGATCCGCTCCGGCGGGCACGAGCGTAACGTGCCCCGGGGGAACCTGCGAGGCGGGCGAGCTAGTCACCTGGTCAGTCCCCAAGGCCGCGCTCACCGGCGCCTTGACCCTTCCGATCAATTTCACCGCCCCCTCCAACCCGTGTTTGGCCGGCACGCCCATTGGCAGCACCGCTACGGCGAGTAGCGAGTGGGGCCCACCGGACTGCCCCTATTCGCGCTCGGCGGGAGTGACTACTTACATCGCCCAGACGCCCGGATTCACGTCATTGCAAAGTTACAATCTTGCTAACAGTTTGCAGACCGGATCGAACAACTTCGAAACGGGTGCTGCGGATAATGGAAACGGAGTTCGAAACATCGCACTCGGCGAGGGCGAGTTCCTTGAGTACACCAACTCCTACGACTTTAGTCCTGGTTACCCCGGTACGTGGACCGGCTCGACTTACGAAGACGACTTCGGCGGGGTGGCCGGACAAACGTTGGTACCCGGGTCGCTTACCGTAAACCTGAACGGAACGGGCGATGTGGCCGTACCGAGTGGATCGATCGATGCGACCCCCGGTCAACTTTCCGTAAATCTCGATTTTTTGGCTAGCGGCCTGTGGGTTGGGGTTGATTCCGTATCGGATCAGGAGGTCGTTTTCAGCTACCGCACGACGGTAAGCGACGACGACCTCCTAGGCGAAACTTCACGCTCCATCGTCAACGTATCGCGATTCACCTTAAACGGCGGCGCGCAGGGCTGTGGCGGATCCGGGAACGTGTCCTTTACGCAGCCTTTGCTCTACCGCGTTTACCGCGCCAGCGCGGGCTTGGGCCTCAACATTCCGAGCACCCTCGACGTCTGTCAGGTTTTCACGGTTACGGCGACGGTAGACCCCACCGCCCAGTCTGACTTGAACAACACCCAAGCCGGAACTTGGAACGCGCGCGTCACGCAATCCACCACCGGCGCTTACGACTACCTGACCAGCCAAACTCCGGCCTACGGTGGCGACTTTACTGGCGCGGTTACCTACTCGGAGAACGGTGGAGCTAATCCCACTTTCGAACGGAACGGCGCACCGCTACAGCAAAGCGCCAATGGCACCATCACGTACAACATGCGCCTCAAGGCGCAGAGCACGACCACTCCCGCCGCCGTTACCGGCTCATTGGTTTACGACGACACTCAGGTAGCGCAGTCCGTTGGCCGAGCCTTCCCCGCGAGCGGCAGCGCCACCCCCACCGTCGTTCGCCAGGGTGACCTCTCGATCATCGTCACTCCGTCCACGTTGTATGTTCGATCCAACCGCGCTCAGTTTCGCATCTACGTTATCAACGGTGGTGACGGCGTAGCTTACGCCGTAAAGGTGAAAGACACTTTGCCCGCCGGCCTCACCGCGAATGCCACCGCCACCAATGACGCGAACCCATCGGGACCTACGGTGGTGGTTTCGGGTGCGGGCCAGATAATGGAATGGTCGATTGGCGATCTCGCACCCGGCGCCAGCAAATCAATCGAAGTTATCGCTAATGCGGGCGGAAACGTCTGCTCGATTCCGAACGGCTCGAATGAGATTGTAGCGAGCTGGGGTTGCGGGGGCACCGATCACGAAACCGAGACGAGTCTTCTCCCGAACTTCGTGTTCCCCACCGGCGCCATGCAGGTTCTGCACGACACGACGCAGACGCAGGCCGGCGTGTGCGATATCTCCGGCGGACGCGATGTCATCATCGTAAAGAACACCGGCGCTACTCGGCTTTACAACGTGGTGGTAAACGAGGCGCTTAATCCCGCTAGCACCGGCGTCGATATCGCCGGCGCGGTTGAGTACAGCACCAACGGCGGCAGCTCTTGGTCGCCCATCCTGGGAGTGACCAGCGGGTCGGGAACTACCGGATCGCCGTACTCTTGGAACTCGACCAACATCCCCGCGCTGTTAGACATGGGCACATTGAGCGACGGCGGACCGGCGGAAGTCAGAATCCGCTTCCCGGTCAGCGGCAACGAGTTGACCAACCTGCTGCCCAGCATCACCGCCAGTGCGAGCGCCAACATCGGCTGCGGAACCTCCGTGACGTCGCCCGGTAGCGCTTACGCCATCACCGTACGCCGACCGAACATGAATGTGTCGACGACCGGGCGCAATTCGACCGATTTTCCGGCCGGCGCATTCGGGGAAACGGTATACGCCAAACCCGGTCAGGTCGTGCGGTGGCAGGCGAACCTGGCCAACAACGGCAATTACGTAGCCCAGAACGTTCTTTTCAATGCGAATCTGGCCAACACGTCCGGCTCGCCGACCGCGGCGTTAACGGGCGGCAGCGACGTGGCCACGCCCATCAGCGATGGGGTCGACGAGGGGATCGATAACATTGCCGCCAGCAGCACGGCCCCCTATTACTTCGACGAAACAGTGGGCGCTACCTGCGTGGATGGACCCTCCAGCGTCGCCATTCGCTGGGGTTGCAGCGCCACTTCGACATTGACGTCACCCACTTCCAACGCCGATCCCGCCACGATCATCATGAATCCGAACTTCACGGCGACTCAGCTGAGTCAGGCGTGGACGGTTCGTCCCGGCGGCAACGGCGAGATCGCGGTAACCATCACGAACACTGGCGCCGAGGCCGCGAACGTAAAGATCACCGAGACGCTCGTTTCGGGCTTCAAATACGATGCGACCTACACGCCGGTATTGAGTGGCACGGGTTACCCCACGAACATTAGCGGAGTTACCGTCGACGCCACGTCGCTAACCGCCCCAATTTTTAACTTCACGGGTGTGCTGCCGAATGGCAAAAACCTTACGCTTACTTTCCGGGTTTACCAAGACGACAACTTCGACTCGCTTCACAATCCGTTCATCAATCCGGAAGTAGCGCCGGGCACGGACCCCTCGCCTCCGCCCTCGGCTGACAACGTTACCTTGCTCGAGTACCAGAACGGTTGCACTAACAACGCGTCGGCTTCGCGCACCCAAACACTCGATCCCCTGACTCCGGATCTCGACATGACGGTGTCGGCGGCCAGTTCTCCTCTGTTCGTTACCAATAACACGGCATACACCTTCAACTTCACGATCACTAATAACGGCGATCCTGGTTCGATTGCGGACCACATCACCTGGACCGACATGATCGGTGGCGGTTGGACCGCGAAGACCATCACCATTCAGCAGTCGGGTACTGGCGGCGCGGTCTCCGGAACGGCTTGCGGCGCGACGTGTACCTCCGCGCAGCTGGGGACCTTGGCTTCCGGCGCTTCGGCCATCGTGCGGGTTGTCGCTACGGCTAATGCGAACGGCATGCCGCTCACGATGAAAGCGTCGGTAACCGGCGCGCAGTATCTAAGCGACGACCTTACCGCCACCGGGAACAACTACAGCTACGATACGACGCAGGCGCTGGCGATTGGTTACTCGCAATCGTTGACTCTGCAAGCTACGAACGAAACCCACACGACGAACCCCTCCATCGCCGTCGGTGAAGAAGCTACCTTCCGCCTCCGCCTCACCCTATTCGGTAGTGAAGCGGGTGTAGCGGCCAGCCATTTCACCGGCATTACGGTGCGCGAAACGCTGCCGACCACTTACGGCTACATTTCAGACGCCCCCACCGGCAGTAACACCGCTACGATTGCTTCTACTACGCCTCCTGCCGTAGGCAGCAACGGGGCGATTGTTTATACACTGGCAGATGTCTCCTCCGAATCGGGGGTTATATTCGAAACCGACATCGTCGGCCGCCTGAAAAACAACGGCACCACCGCCACTCACGGCACTAACAATGCCACCACCCGCATCAATCTGGGCTCGCAGTTTACGATCTTCGGCACGCAATACCGCACCAGCGATGCCGCCGATGGGTTCACCGGCGGAACCCCGACCACTTTGGCTTCCTTACACAGCCAGGTAGCCACGGCGGTAGCGCGGCCGAGTGTCACCGTCGATAAGCAGGCCCGCAACATCTCCAACGGCACGGTCTTTGGACAGAGCGCCATCGGCGATGCGGGCGATATCATGGAGTATAGGGTCATCGTCACCAACGCCGCCTCGCGAGCCACGGCGTTTGATCTGTCTATCACCGACACGATGAGTTCGAAGCTCAACCTGCAGAGCGGCGCCGCCGATGGAATCGACAACGATGGCGACGGGACAATCGACGGTTTGGACCTGGACGGCGAAGGCACGTTCACCGTCGGGGCCGGCGGCAATATCGTATTCAATCACGGTAACGCGGGAAGTTTGGCGAGTTTGGCGTCTGGTTCGTCCAAGACCTTCACCTACCGCGCGGTTATCGAAGCGACCGCGCAGCCTAATGAAACGATCGCCAACTCGGTGGCGGTAGTGAACTCCACTCTGCCGGGGACCAACGGCTCGCAGACCATTCCCCCCGGCCCTCCTCCTCCCCCTTTCGGTGATCCCGATACGGTCAACGGCGAAGACGTACTCACCGTAGCCGACGCAACCAATACGGTCGTGCAGCTAGTTACCTTCGGAAAGTCCTTGTTCAACACCTCGATTGGCGGCGATACCTCGGCCAACGTACTCGTGGGCGAGCAGGCACGTTTCCGCATCGTCCTCGAGCTGCCCGAAGGCGTGACGCCGGCCCTAGTGGTTACGGACTCGCTGCCCGAAGGGCTGGTACTGGTCAACCGGCCTGCGGTAGAGTTCGGCGCCTCCATCACCGGCTGCAACTTGCCCCCCCCCTCGATGGTTCCCGCCGGCGTGCCCGCCAACGGTTTGGGCGGCCCGCTCGCGATGAGCTGGACAATCGGCACTTGCACCGTGCCCCCCGCCACGGCGGCGGCCGATCGCACCATTACGATTTACTACGACGCCCAGGTTCGAAACATCGCCGCCAACACCAACCCGGTGACGTTGGTGAACTCGGCAAACTATTCCTTCACTTCTTCGCCCGTGCTGTCGCCTTCCACCGTTACCCTCACGGTCATAAACCCGAACATCAACGTATTCACCGTCGCGGTTTCGCCAACTACCGGCCTCGATGCCGGTGATGAAATTACCTACACCGTGTCGATGACGAACAACGGTACGGCCACCGCGTATGATCTCAACATCGCCGATGTGTTGCCGGCGGGGACCACGTTCAAGCCGGGCTCCACCGCCGTATCGGTTGGTCCTACGTTCGGTGCGCCGGATTTATCGGGACAAAACGTAACCTGGGGCCGCACTCAGGGCGTGCCGCAGACGATTGATCTCGCGGCCGGAGCTACGCTCACCTACACCTACGTCGCCACCCTCAACGACACCGTCGAGCCGGATCAGGTACTGCAGAATTCGGTCACGATGACGTATACCTCATTGCCCGGCAGCCCCGGAGCCAACCTCGGAACCGCCGTGGGCGTGGCCGGCGCCGCCGACGGTGAGCGCGATGGATCGGGCGTGGCGCCCAATACTTACTCCCAAACGGGCAATGCCTCGGCCACCGTGAAGAACGCCTACTCCGTAATCAAAACGAAGAGCGGCGACACCTTGACCCCGAGCGGGTTCCGCGTCGGCGACACCGT
>JBGSST010000106.1:0-17271 GCA_041736915.1 Bdellovibrionota bacterium | reverse complement strand
GGGCGGCGGCTGGGGCTGGAACGCTGGCTGGAACGGCGGCTGGGGCTGGGGCGGCTGGAACAACTGCGGTTGGAACGTCGTCTACATTTGGTAATTTGATTTTGCGCTTTGGGCCGGGTCTCCCGGCCCAAAGCACTTTACGAACAGATTTAGAAAGCGCTGCCCACGAACTTCGTCGGTAGCGTTTCTTAAATCCGCTCAAAATTTAATCTTAGAAAAAGCCATTAATAAGGGGTCCGTGGTGCAATTTTTTAAAACACTAGTGATCGGCGTTGTGGGACTGACACTGCCAAACTTGGCCGCTGACGCGGGCGTTTCCCCTAATGGGGTCACGACGCTTAGGGAACGTTACGGTGTAACGGCATTCGACACCATTCCCAACATGGGTGAGCGTTTGAAGTCGATCAAAATTGCCATCTTAGATAATGGCTATGGAGATCCCGCCACGCTCAGCAAAGACCTTCCGGTGGAGAATTTAAAACTCGTCGAGACCTACACGCCTGAGTTCATAAAAGCGTACGGCCTGGGTTCCGAAAATGTGAATCCGCTGGACCCAAACGTACAGCACGGACGCCAAATGGCCATGCTTGCGTGGGCAATCACCGGACTGAAGAAGGAAGAAGCACCTCAGTTTCTTTTGATGAACGCGAATGGTTTCACCAATTTTCGCAGGGCCATTCAGACCGCGATCAATGAAAAGGTGGATATCATCCTCAACTCCCAGAATTGGGAGTTTGGGGGAAATTTTGATGGCCGTGGACACGTGAATCGTGAGGTTTCGAGAGCCACTCAGGCCGGAATTTTGTGGATTAATGCGGCCGGAAATTATGGCGGGAAGGTCTATAACGCACCGGTCGTATTGGACGATACGAAACATGTGAAGTTGGGGGCCAAAAATCAAGGCCTTCGAGTCAACTGTCGCTATGACCGCTCCAGACTGAAAATTACTCTCGCGTGGAACAGTTTCAACGAGTCAGAGCAAGCGGGAACCGACAAAGACCTAGATCTCTTCTTGCTAGACAGCGACGGAAACGTTGTCGGCAGGAGCGAACTTACTCAAATCGTGCAAAATCCGGGGACTGACCTTGCAGAGGGGCAGAGCTATCTCGCCCGCGAAATCATCGAAATGGAATTGGATCAGACGAAAAAAGACAAACCCTACCGAATTAAACTTTTTGCCAAGAGCGGCAATTTTACGGCGGCGGATCGGATCCGGGTCTCTATCGTAAACGGCAAATCGCCGGTCTTTGATCCCGAAGAAAGAAAGATGGTCGATTACTGTGAGCTTCTCGACCACCAGCCAAAGCAGGAAATTATGATCCCGGCGGACCACGCTGAAGTCATTACCGTGGGCGACATGACCACGGCATCTTCGCGCGGTCCGACTATGGATGGGCGTACGAAACCGGACTTGGTTCTACGCTATTCGGAAGCTGAGTTTTCTGACGGGGAAGGACTTGCCGGCACCTCGAATGCCGCTGCCTACTTTGCGGGAATCATGGCAATGATCAAGGCTTATTCGCCTTCGGTAACCCGTGAGTGGGTGCTGGCCCAAGTGAAGCCACAGCTTCTCAGCAAGATCATTAAGCCGGGCGAGGACAAAGGCATTGACGACCTAGGCGTGGATACCGTGCGCCAGATCCATCCCACGGTGTTCAAGGGCATCGACAGCCTGCTGAGCAAAGACGGCCGAACGTCTTTAGTGCTCGCGGGTAAGTACCGCAAAGGAAGCTACATTGCGGCTACCACCATGAGCCCTTTGGAGCTCAACCGATACTTCAAGCACATTCCGCCGGCCAACCAGAATCCGGATCATTTTGAAATCTACATGGCCGAGGTCAGCGATCGCGGCCGCCCCGCGGTGTGGGCTTACGTGCGCGACCGGGCCGTGGGGCCCGGTAACGAAGAGTGGGAAAAGATTCTCAAGGAAAAGCCGGAGCTCTTTGTGCAGATCGTGTTGGCCAAGCGCAAGCAGAAGCCGGAAAAAGACCCGATGATTCCCCTCTGGGAGACTCCGGGCCTTTCCGCCTACAAAGCTAAGGACAAAGACAAGTAATCAAATACAGTGGTAGAGGGTGGCCGACGAGGTCTTACCGTCTCCCAGCTCGCCGCCCCTTTGCGTGACGTTTACATTGCCGCAGGTACTCGTGAAATCCACGACCTCTTCGGTGAACGCTTTTTCGTTGGCCGAAGGTAGGTTGAAGATAGTGGTGTAACTCGTGGTGACCTGACCTTCGGTCGGCCAGCAGCAGGTAGCATCGCCGTATTTCAAATCGGCGGTTATCGACGAAATGCCGAGCGCGCGGCGAACGTTGTCTTGCGTGCGCACGATGGCGCCAGCCTTCGCTACCGCGACGTTGCTCACCCATTGCACCGAGAGCGTCGAGTTGGCACTTGCGGTAGGGTCCGAAGCCTCGTCTTTATTCTCGTAAAAACGATCGCCCGCGAGCTGCGAGGCGACCGTGCGGTCCCACACCTTGGTCAATATGTCGGCGGAGGGCTCGGCGACCGTGGGATTTGCCTTGAGGTCGTTGTAGACGTCCTGCGGAGGTCGTACGTTGCCATAAAGCGTTTGGTAGTTCTTGCCGTGAATGCCCTTAATCAGCACCTGGCGCTCGGTGGTCGAGGCAAAGGTAACCGTAGTGCCATTGGTTCGGCCTTCGAGCCAGCCGCTTTCGTAATCCGAGTAGAGAAAAAGCACCTCGCCATTCTGGCCGAAGTGTAAGTTCTCTTGATCGCCTCCGGCTCCGTTGCCGTAACGCAGCTCCACCGTTTGCCCGACCAGCCCGAGTCCCGTTACGGTGCCGGAGGTGATGCCCGAGGGCGAGGCCTTCACGGCTTCACACACCCCCTGCGAAGGAAACTTGATGTTGTGGTACGTGCGCCACCAGGCCGGCTTCGCGGGCCCGGCGAACTGGCAAAAGGCGAGATTGCGCCACAGGTATTGACCCGGGTTCGTACCGAAGGTGTTTCCGTCCAAAGCGAGGCACGCGGACACCGAGCTGTCGCTTGCGAAAGTGGGACACGTTACCGTACTCGTGGGCAGGTCGCGTCCTTTCGATTCGTCCGCGCGACCAATCAGGCCGGTGTTTTGCGTGGCGAAAACGGCGGCACCAATGGCGGCGATGGCAGTTTCGGACTGCACAACCACCGGACTGTCCGAACCACAATGGGACATGCTGAAGGTAGCGACTAAAAAAAGGGCGCTAAGGAGTAGGCGTTTCACGACGACAATAGTCTCGCACCTGCGCCAGCGTTTCAACCAGCACCGGGTCGGGGGAAACATCGAGGATGGCCGCCATCACTCGCGGCAACGCGGGGTCCTTCGTTACGGCTAGCGCAATGAGGGCGTTGCGCTGCAGACCAGCCCGCTTCGCGCGGGTCATTGGGGTTCCGCCAAAAAACTGCTCGTACTCCCCCTGCGACATCATCGCCACACGATCCAGCGGGGGCATCGTCCGAAGCGGGATACTGGCGGGCAGACGGGCGGCGGTGGCGCGGCCATTGTAAGGGCACGCGGTCTGGCAAAGATCGCAGCCGTACCAGTAATCCTTCAGCCACGGCCAGTACTCCAACGGAATCGTTCCCCGGTGCTCGATCGTCCAGTACGCCAAGCACTTCGCGGCGTCGATCCGGTAGTCCTCATCGAGCGCGCCGGTGGGGCACACGGTTTGACAGCTCGTGCACGGCCCGCACCCTTTACCATCCTGCCGTTTCGTGGAGTCGTATTCGGGCGATGTCGTGAGGGGGACTTCGGCGGTCAGAAAAATTTCACCCAGCAAAAGAAAGCTGCCGTGCTCTTCGTGGATGAGGCACGTGTTTTTGCCGACGAAAGTTTGCGACGAGGTGGCGGCCAGCGCGCGCTCGAGTACGGGGGCCGTGTCGACGGTGATGCGATACTCGAAGGGTTCGGTATAGCCCGCGCGCCACTCCACCATCGCGGCCTCCGCGCGGACCTTGAGCAGCTTGTGGTAGTCCGCAAACTGCGCATACCGCGCGGCCATCGGCTTGGTCTCGTCCAGCTCGTGGAAGTACGGCAACGCAAACAGCAGCACAGTGCGCGTTCCGGGAAGAACTTTCTCGGGGTTCGCCCGGACATCGGGGTACTGCTCGAGCCACGCCATATCGGCGTGCTTGCCATCGCCCAGCCACTTCGTGAACCGCTCAAACGCAGGCAGTCCACCCACCGCATAAGCGGGCGCAGTGGCACCTAACAGGATGAGGTCCTGCCCGGAGAAGGCTTGTTTCAGGGCTTCTAGCACCCCGGAGAGATAGCAGAGCACAACGAATGAATCCAGTTCGGGAACGGGTCCGGGGCCACTGGCCCGACCGCAGCCCATGTGAACCGAGTGGGAATGGGAGTCTGCCCCGAAGCCTCCGCAGGCGCGAAAGCGTTTCCTACCCGCTGCACGTGCGCCGAGGACCAGCGAGGGGCGGACTCACATTCCCACTCGGTTCGCTCGGACTACCTCCGGGCCAGTGGCCCCGGTCTCCTACGCGGCTTTTTTGGGCACGGCCTTTGTGTGCTGAACCGTCTTGTTACGTCCGCCACGCTTGGCTTCGTACAGCGCTTCGTCCGCCGCCGCGACGAGATCTTTCATCGTGCGCTTCGGCTCGGCCTTGGTGCTCCACGTATCCGTGAAGGTCGAGGTACCCAAAGATACCGTTACCGATATCTTGTCCCCGTTGAAGACTATGCCCGCGCCGGTCACTACCGTGCGCACGCGTTCGGCGAACACGTGGGCGCCTTGCGCGTTGGTGTTCCAGAGAATGGCGATGAACTCTTCGCCGCCGAAACGACCAACGATGTCGGACTCACGGCCCTGGTCACGAATCAGCTTGGCAACCTTCGAAAGTACGAAGTCACCGGCTTGATGCCCTTTGGTGTCGTTGATCTTTTTGAAGAAGTCGATGTCGACCAGCACGATGGAAATGGGCACCGTCTCGCGGTACGCCAGCTGGATCATGCGAAGCAAACGCTCTTCGGAGTAAACCTTATTGAACAGGCCCGTGAGGCCGTCCTGAATCGACTCACGCATGCGATCGTAATACTTCGCCTGCAGCTCGTTCTCGGCCGATACGTTGCGAATGGTAACGACGGCGCCCATGGTTTCCCCGGTAGGAGCAATGATGGGCATACCGGAAAGAATCATTTTCAACGCGGGATAAGCATCGGTGCTGCCCGATAGCTCGTCGATGCGGATTAGCTTACCTTCACGCATGATCTCTAGCGTGGGGCACTCGCGCGCATTTAGATTCACGCGTACCAGCTCGGCAAAGTCCCCAACCTTCAGAATCTTCTTGAACGAGAGGCCGCAGAGCTCGGAGAACGCGGTATTGAACGCGACCACCTGGTTCTTGGCGTCCACCACGCAATACGCGTCCAGCAAAAGGGACAGCATGTCCTTTTGCTTATCCGCCCAGAGTCTCAGCATTTCGCTAGGGCTCAAGGAAGGCGAAGTACTCTTCGACGGATTCGTCGAACTCGTGTTTTCCTTTTTTGCATTCTTCACAAGCGTTTCCTGTCGGCAGTTTCAAATCAGTTGTGCCCGTTTTCAGTCCCTGGCCGTTTCCATCGAACAGGACCAAACTGGGGGCATCGCACTCGTTGCAGGCGTAAGGTACCTGCACGGAGCGTACGTCCGCATGACCTTTAAAGCTCGGGATCATGTTCATTTGCCGGACGACTAGCGGCGGACAATCTTCGTAGAAGATCCGCATGCTTTTCAATTCGTTGATGAAGTTTACCCAGTTGCGAATCGCGTATGAGTTTATGGACAGCACGTCTTTCCAATTGAAACACAGCGGTCCGGTCTGCTCTTTTACCTCGTCGTACAGCGCATCTTCATCCATCACGCCCACTAGGTAGACGGTAAGGATTCCCGACGTTCCCCACTTCAACTCAATGTGGAACTTCTCGTTGGGAATGACGTTGTTGGCGAGATTCTTCATCTAGCCTTCTTTTCGGCAAAAAGGTCGACGACGATGAGGTTATTTTTTTCGTCCATGGTAATCACGGGTTGGCGCCCATTCCAACGCACCACAACGAAGGTAATGTCATCTGCCTGGGGCATACCCTGGGTGTGCCGTAGCACCTGGGTCGCGAGCTCGTCCCGAATCTCTTCGACCGAACGGCCGTTCATCTCGGCCAGCATTTTCCGCAGGTGCCGCCCCCCCCACTCCTTTCCGGCGCGGTCCTTTGCTTCCGCGATTCCGTCCGTATAGAGAACCAAGCTGTCGCCGGCGTTCAGCTGATACGTCTTGAGCTTATAAACTGACTTGCCGCTATATCCGAGGCGCTCTCCACGGGCAACCAACGCTGCAACCGACTCCTTCTCGCTGGCCGGCAACACGTGGAGCTCGCCCGCGGTGACTTCGCCCGGAGCCTTTAGCCAGTAGGGATTTTCGTGCCCGGCGTTCCCGACCAGCACCTCTCCGGTGTCGAGGTCCATCTGGATCAGGCACATCGTCATGAGCAGCTGTCCGCGGCACGACGATAGAATCACGCGGTTCAGTAGCGAAAGGCACTCATCCGGGGTGAGGTCATTCATCGAGCTCATGCTGAGCGCGGTGGAAAAGCAGCTCTTCGCCACGGCGGTAACGATGGCAGCCGGTGCGCCGTGCCCGGTGGCGTCGCCAATCAAAATTCGCAGTTGATTCCCCTGCAGCGAGGCGTCCCACAGATCACCACCGCACTCGGTGGCGGGCAGGTAGTAGCTGCTGACCGACACGGCGTCGTCTTCGATGTGGGGCGTGGCGAGCAGTGTGTTCTGCACGATCTGCGCGGTTTTGAGTTCGGACTCCATGCGAAACTTGGCCATCGACTCGGCGAGCAGCTCCTGCTGCTGATCAATAATCTTGGCTTCCGCGCGCTTTTTAATGCGTTCCTCGAGAATGTACTTTTCGGCGAGGAGCAGGGACGTTACCGAGAGCATCTCGAGGTAGAGGAAGCCGAGCGCGTAGTTGCGGTAGAACTTGAACAAAACTGCGTAGTCGATGAGGAAGATGAATGCCACCGAGCTGGTGAAGAGCAGCAACGCGGGCAGCGCTTCCAGACGGCGGAAAACTCGGGCGAAGGTCGTGGCGCCGAACAGCATGGCGAGCACGATGAGCCCCCACGCCAGCCAATGTTTCTTTTCCGCCGCGGCGGGAATCAGCATGTCGCGACTGAGAATATTATCGAGCACCATCGCGTGGGCTTCCACGCCGGGCATCGTCGCATCAAACGGCGTGGCCGTGATATCCGACAACGCCACCGCGGAAACGCCCAGGAAAACGTACGCGTCCTTTAGCGGAGCGATCTTGTCTTGCGGAGCAATCGGGCAGTTCGTGCCGTCGCACTGCGTGACGCTAAGTAGGTCGCGAGCAGAAACGTAGGGGAAGCTGCGCTCACCCCCACGGAAATTAATCTCCATCAGGCCCGTGCGGGTCACGGGAATCTCGTGGCCACCAACCTTGAGCGATTCGATTCCAAAGCCGGAGTCGAACGAGACGTCGACCGGCGAGTTCGTTGCAAGCTGAGCCATCTCCATGGGCAGTGAAAAGAATGGCTTGCCGCCCGCAATCATGGTGACGCTGCTCCGGCGAATCAGCCCGTCGGGATCGCGTTGGGAGTTTACGAAGCCCATGTGCTCGGCCACCTTCTGGTAGTCGGGGATATTGGCGAGCACGGTGATGGCGCTGCTGACGGGGGTTTGTGCAGGGTCGAACGGAACGGCGTAACGAAAATTCCCCGTGGAGAAGTTCGAAAAGTTTTCGGGTAGTGAAGCTACCGCTTCGGGCAAGAGGACGTTGCACTTTTCACGGCCGTTAAGCTTGGGCTGGCACGGAGACTCGGTCGCCCAGCCAAGCACGAGCCGTTTTCGATACTGGTCGATCACACTGATCATGTGCGGATCGGTTTCGAAATCGTTAGCGAGATGCCCAAGCTGTACGTGTCTAAGAATGTCGAGCAGCTCGTCGGGAACTCGCTTCTCGGGCTCGGAGAAGAACATATCGGTTGCGACAAACTTGGCGCCCGCTTTGAAAATCTCGTCGATTAAAAATGCGATCAGGTCGCGGCGCCATGGCCAGCGTCCGAATGATTCAATCGACGCGCTGTCGATCTCGAGCACGACGACTGGTGACTTCGGTTTTTGTTTTCCGCGCAGCTTGAACTTGATGTCGGTGAAGAATGCGGTGACACGCCGGAGATTCGGCAGCATCCGCTCGTTCAAAAAGTTTCCGGGCAGCGAGCCGTTGATGCCGAGCTCGTGCACCATGAAGAGCGACGCAAAAAGAATGGCCGTTGGCCAGTGCGATCGCCATAGCGAAGCTTTTGGTTTGAGCGAGTACATCCCGATTTCTTATCGGGAATTCCGGGAACAAAGTTGAACGAAAAAAGCTAGTTAGGTATCGAGCGGTTAGCGTCGGCGCGTGCCGTCATCCAGCGAAACGCTGATGATGGCCGCGTTGGCCGCCGGACCGACCGGGCTGTTCGGCGCGGGATTGGAAGTGCTGGCACCGAGCACCGCGGCGCCGACGAAGTTGCCATTGTTGAACACGACGGTGGAGGCGATGACGCGGTTAGGAACTACGGCGCCCTCTCCCGGCTGGGCGGAGGCGCTTTCGAACAGTGCGCCACTGTCTTCGGTTTCCTTGAAAGTCTGCTGCATGATCTGCACCGGTAACGGGGACATCTGCCAAAGGTCGGGTCGGCTGGGGTCGGTAGCCCTTAGGATTCGACCCGCGGGCAACGACTTTAGGACGCGCGACATATCGGGGCTAAGCAGGTCGACGGAGCCTGAGGTAACGCCCACCGTCAGGGCGTGGGCGAAAAACGTCGTGCCACGTACCGCAATCACCGACCATTTGGTCTTCATGTAAAACTTAGGTTTCTGATTCAGGCTTTTCACGACCGAGGCCTTCACCGCCGAGTTCGAGGGAACCGACGCCTTAGCCGCCCCGCCGTCGAGACGCGTTATCGTTTCGTCTTTCGTGGATCCCTTTACTGCCTCGACGCGGAAAACCGACGACGCGGCGATATCGATGACCGTGCGGTCACCGAGCCGAATCTTGCAGCCGGAGTTCTCGTCGGTTTCGATCACTTCGTTTAGTCGGATGTGGTCGCCCGCGCGCAAATTTCTTCCGCCGGCCTTCGCCGTGCCGACGACCGCGACGACCTGGATCTCTTTATTGTCCGCATGGCCGGGAACTGCGCCGACGAGTAACGCGATACCGACGAAGGCGAGCGAGATTTTTTTCATGCGTTAAGAGTATCGCGAAAGGAAAAAACTTCCAAGACGACCCCTTCCAACGTGCCTAAGGGGGAAGTAGAATAAGGACACGTCTTTTTATACGTCGAATCATTTTCATTCTCTTGGGGAGATCTCAGTGCGAAACCTTTTCCTGCTTTTCGCGATCCTAAATGCCGGCGCCGCCATGGCTTCCCTCGAAGCGGATACCGAAGCCACCGCGACGGATGCGGCGATTTTGTTGCGCGAAGGGAAACCGGACGATGCACTCCGGATCGTG
Source organism: Bdellovibrionota bacterium (assembly GCA_041736915.1). Classification (GTDB taxonomy): domain Bacteria; phylum Bdellovibrionota; class FAC87; order UBA2466; family UBA2466; genus JBGSST01. The sequence continues at coordinate 7,758 of JBGSST010000106.1, read as the reverse complement.
AACCAAGGACTCGCGACGGATCCGAAATCGATCGATCTGCTCGAAGTGAAGGCTCTCGCGCTCTCCGCGAAGAAAGACGAAGCGGGAGCCACCCAGATTTTCGAACGACTGAAAGCCCAGCCCGGAGCCAACAAGAAGCGGCTCGGTGGCTACCAATACCAGCTTGGAATCATGCAGTATCAGCGCAAAAATCTTCCGGCCGCCAGAAAGAGCTTTGGTGCCGCTTTGGCTTCGGGCTTCAACCAAGCCGGTAGCCACTACTACCTCGGCGTGCTCGAGCTCGAGGAAAAGAATTACACCGATGCGCGCGATAATCTGCTCGCGGTTTTGCAAACGGACAACCTGGAGTTTCACCCGCCCGCTCGTCTCTACCTTGCTCAACTTTCCACCCAGATGAACGACGGTGGCAATGCGCTACGCTTTTACGGTCGCGCCCGCGAAGAAGCGCGCGACATGTCGCTGGACGGATCGGTTTCCGAAGGTACGCGCAAGCTGGCCCGTCAGGTCATGATCAGCGCGGAGCGCGATCTCCGAGCGTACGAAGAAAGCCTTTTCTTTGCTTACGTTGGACTCTTCGCCGGCTACGACTCGAACATTTTACTACTTCCGTCGACCGCTTTGAGCGGAGCCGGCGGTACGGGGTCGCCCTCGGGAGTGGGCACATTCCGGTACGGCCTGGGTTACGCCACGTCGCCGATGTCGGATTGGCAGCTCATTGGAGCTTACAACGGTAATGCGAACCTCAACTCCAGCACGATCACGCAGAGTGCCGAGTTTTTCACCCATGACTTGTCGCTCTACCTGACGAAGAATCCGTTGAAGGCGACCAACTACGGTTTCAAGCTGCAAGGTATCGGTATCCTGCAGTACCAAAAAGATCCGACGACCACTAACTCGAAGTTCGCGATGTACTCGTTGCAGGGATCTTTCGGCCCGTACTATCGCACGGAGCTCACGCGCGGCTGGTACATCGGCGGTGAAGCGCTCTTTCAGCCGCAGAAGTTCCACCTGGACCAGTTCCAGCCTCTGACCAACAAACGCTCGGGCTGGGATGCTCTGGGCCGGGTCTACGTAGCGCGCGAGAGCGTTGGCGGCAGCTGGAACCCCGCGATGGCCCTCGCCATCGATTACAACAACACAACGGGCGAAGAGTTTCGTTCGAAGCGCCTCACAATGGACTTCTCGAACACGATTTACCTATCGCCGGATTTCGTAACGTCGATGGGCGCCACCGTCGCGCTGGTGAACTTGTCGGACCGGCCGGCGGGTACCCGTAACGACCAGTTCCTGAGTTTGACGAGCAACCTGGGGTACCGCCTCACGACGGAACTCACGGCGCTGATCAACCTGCAGTACCAGAACAACTTAACGAACGCGGCCAGCTACCGCTACAGCCGTATCGTCGGTAACTTCGGCGCGTCGTACGCGTTCTGATTTAGTTCCCGTGTTCGTCTTTGATGTCGCCGACTAAGCGCTCAAGTACGTCTTCCATGGTTACGATGCCTAAGCTTCGTCCCTGATCGTCGCGCACGATGGCCATATGGGCGCGGCAGCTTTGGAACAACCTCATTAGCTGGTCCTGCCGCAAGGAAGGGCTTACGAAGATAGGCGGACGGGCTTTTGCCCTAAACGCCTCGTTCGAGAATCGCACCAACAGCTCGGGCCACACGTCTTTCATGTGAACGATCCCCACCACGTCGTCTAAGGCCGCATTACACAGGGGGAAACGCGTACGTTGCTGCTTCTTAACGATTTCCAAGTTCTGGTCCACGGGCTTGGACAACGAAAGAAAATGCACGCCATCGCGGTGAACCATGATGTCGCTTGCCCGTTTATCGGAAAATTCGAACGCCCGCGTGATGATCTGCGCTTCACTGTCACTGATGACCCCGTCTTCTTTCGACTCTTTCATCACGAGCTTCAGCTCGTGCTCGGTCAACGCCTCTTCTTCCTTATTCCGGTAACCCAGCAGCGCTAGCACGAAGTCGGAAACGCCGGTAAAGAAACGCAGTAGCGGGCGAGAGACGCGGTAGAACCAAAAAAGAATGGGCGACAGCATCAGGGTGACGCGTTCGGCGTCGACCAACGCAATGCTTTTGGGAACCAGCTCACCTAACACGATGTGTAAGAAAGTGATGAGGCTGAAGGAGATGGTCGCAGCCACCAGGTGGGCCGTCGGGTGGCTCAGCGAGAAAACGTCGGGAAAGAGAATCACCAACAGATTGGAAAAGGCCGACTCACCGATCCAGCCTAAGCCCAAGCTTACGAGTGTGATGCCCAGCTGGGTGGCCGACAGAGTCTCGTCGAGCTCGTTCACGCACAGGAGCGATACGCGGGCCTGGGCAATTCCCTGCCCCGCCAGCTCCTCTAGCCTAGTCCGGCGCACCTTCACGACCGCGAACTCCGCCGCGACGAAAAAGGCGTTTAGAAAAACTAGGATTACCGCGGAAATGAGGCTAAAGACGGTTTTGGTTATATCGGGTGTAGTTACGTCCATGAAGGCATTAATCTTATTACGAAGGGGGCCAATTGAGTAGACCGGGTGGCAGTTTGAGAGTCGGCATCTCGGCGTCCTTTTCCCATCCCGATCCCACCCGGGCGCTGTTCAAAGGCAAGCGTCTGACCTACGTGGAAGAGTCGATGACTCACTGGCTGGCGACCCACGGAGCGATCGTTTACCTCGTGCCCAGCCGTCCGCAGCACGACTACGACGCCACCGTTCTCGACCTCGACGGGCTGGTTTTGCAGGGCGGGGCCGACGTCGATCCCCGGGGCTACGGCGAAGAGCCACTGAAGCACGAGTGGTCCGGCGATGCGTTTCGCGACGAGTACGAGATTAAGCTCATCAAGAGCTGTCGCGCGCAGAAGGTTCCCGTGCTGGGCGTTTGCCGGGGACTGCAGATTTTGAACGTGGCCCTAGGTGGGTCTCTGTACCAGGACATTGCCACCCAGGTAACGGGCTCACTTAGCCACCGCGACTGGGACGTTTACGATAAGAACAAGCACGAAGTGGAGTTGATTCCCGGAACTAAACTCGCGGAGCTGTACCACAAGACGATGCACGGCCAGCTGCGTGGCGAGGTGAACTCGGTGCACCACCAGGGGATTAAGAACCTGGCTCCCGGCTTCAAAGTGGAAGCGCGCTCGGTGCCCGACGGTATTGCGGAGGCCATTCGCTACGAAGGCGAAGAGTACTTAGTGGGTATCCAGTGGCATCCCGAATTTCAAACGAAGGACGACGGTCACCTACTGGCGGCCGATCCGATTCTTCAGGATTTCTTGCGGGCCGCGGGCATCAGAAAAGAAAAAGCCTGAGCCAGCCCGCCGGCCGTGCGGCGCCACCGCATCGCGAGCACTTCCGTCAGCATCCTTACCGAGTCGGTGGCGACGTTCACCTTCGACCCGGCCTTTTCCGACCAGCGAACTCCGATCTCTTCGACCATTAGATTCATCTCTTTCGCCCGCAGTAGCACCTCAACGTCGAACGCAAAACCCGAAGTGCGCAGCTCTGACCAGAGCGGCTTTACAATGGATGCCCGAAACATTTTGAAGCCACACTGCGTATCACGATACGGAAGCCCCACGAGGCTACGTATGAACAATGAGAAAACCCGTCCCAGAAAATGCCGATGGGCACGCACCGTCCACAGCGGGGCCGCCGTCTCGGGTTCGTCGCCAGTACGTAGCTTAAGGTAACGGCGGGTTCCGCCCTTGGCGCGCGATCCAATGGCCACCCCCGCGCCGTCCTCGAGAAGGTGCCGCAGCTTTCTCTCTTCCGCAATCGGGGTTGAGCCATCCGCGTCGGTAAAGAGGCAATAACGCCCGCGGGCCCGCAGCATTCCTTCCCGCACGGCGGCCCCTTTTCCGGCGTTGCGGGGCAGGCGGATCACGCAAGATTCGCCAAGTACCGTCGCGGCCAGCTTGGCCGTATCGTCCCGGCTGCCGTCGTCTACCACGAGCACTTCCCAGGCCTCGCCCAGCTCCCGGCGCAGGTAGGCCGTAACCTCGGAAAGATAGGTGGGTAGCCGATCTGCCTCGTTATAGGCGGGGATCACCACCGAAAGAATGGGACTTGGCGTATCAGGCACAGGGCGGTTTTATCCCGCCCCAGCGAGGCTTACAAAGCTATTGTTGGGACTGACCGGTAAGGGTCTTGTAGTCCTCGGCCGTATTCGTGATACCCGCCTTGACGCCGTCCTCTTGAAGCAGCGCGTTTGCGGACTGGTTGATCTCCATCACGCTCTTGGTCTCGGACTGAATCTGGTACTGAAGTGGAGCGGACGGATCGGTCTTCAAGTCCGGGAACCGGCTCTTCACTTCATCGTAACCCGTAGCCGCTTCGCGCAGCTGGTTGTTGTAAGACTCGAGCTGTTCCTTCACCGTCATCTCTTGCTCGCCCTTTGGCGCGCCGTTGTCGTCAAACTCGATAGTGATGCGAGCCTTGGCGTCCTGATCGGTGTACTTCCAGTTCGAAGGTACATTGCGGGGATCCTTACCCGCGCTCTTCAAAGTCTCTAGCTGCACGCGTGCGTCGCGCACGAACGAATCTTCCTTTTTCAGGTCACCGGTTTTTAGTTCGTCCTTGCCATCCTTACCCGGTTCGAACTTCGGGTTGATCGCGTTGTACGACTGCGAAGCGAGCTGACCGCACTGTTCGGTCATGCGTTTAATCTCTTCCTGTAAAGCTTTGCGATCTTTCTCGTCCTTCACCTTGGCGAGTACACTCGTGGCGGCGCCCGACCACGCTTCGCAGTTCGGCACGCCTTCGGAAAGCTGCGGCGTATCCGGGAAATTCTTCGCCTGCACGCCGCGGTTTACCCGGCGCTGAATTAAGTTGGCCAAAGTCGAATTCCACATCGCCTGCGTGGCTTCGCCCGCGGCGTAACGGAGCAAGAGTCCGTTCGGCATGACCGTTTGGTCATCTTGATTGTCCTTATCGCGGCCGGCTTTACGGATCGTCTCGAAGGACTCTTCGCCCACCTTGGTGATCTCAGGCAAAGCCTCTTCACGAATCTCGAAGCGCTCGACTTTCTCGGGCTCCTTCTTCTTTTCGTTGCCCGCTTGCTTGGCGGCCCCGGCTCCCGCCGCGCCCCCTGCACCACCAGCCGGCTGAATATTGCCCTTTTCGTCTTCGATGATCTCTTGGGTCGTAATCTTGAAAATAGAACGGTACTTGGTGCCCGTCTTCTCATCGTCTTTCTTGGCCTTGTCTTCTTCTTCTTCTTTCGAGAACTTCTTGTGGAGGCCGTAAGACGTACGTTCGAGCTGCGACGAACCGCCCGCGGCGCTGATACCACCGTGAGGCGACACGAACGCGAAGAGGCGGCTGACTTTTTTCTTGTCCGGATTCTTCGGATCGTCGCCGGCTTTTTCGGTCTCAATCGTGTTGAACGAAAGATCGTGGTACGTAAGATCGCTCTGGTAGGGCAACCCGTCGTCTTGGTCGAAACGGGTTTTCTTTTTGCCCTCGGCGCGCTTGCCATCGGCCTTGCGCACTTTACCGACCACGTTTTTATCTTCCGTGAAAGTAGAGAACCTTTGCATGAACTCGTCGCGCGCTTTTTTCTCGGCGGCGTCCATGTCGACTTGTTCTGCTTGAGCCAAAGAGCCCACGACCAAAATCAGTAGTGTAAGTAACGTCCGCATTTCGGGCCCCCTTTCCTAAGCTTAGGTAGAGCAATCCTGATGCCTACATTTTTCTAAAAAACACCTATAAATACAGAACGTTAACTAACGGTGACCGCTTAGGTTATGACAGGTTGTCAGGGGGCTGACAGGCGTAAAAAAAATGGGCGCCCTCCAGCGGAGGGCGCCCAAAATCGTCCATTCACGGTTTACCCGGCGTTACGGCACCGCGACGGTAACGTTCATCGGCGAGAGCTTCTCGACGAGGAAGTACTTACCCTTCAGCGTACGGCCTTCCAGCGCGGTGGGTTGGTCGGAGCCATCCACCTTCGTCAGCACCGCCGTGCGGCTATCTAGCACCATGTACTTCCCACCCATCGCGGCGTTGGCGTACAGGAACAGGTCTTCCTTCGAGCGCACCTCACCGGCCTCTTTCGAGCGCGGCTTGCGGGCCATGATCGGCATCACTTCTTTCGAAGCATCCGAGTAGGTGACCAGCACGACCTGATTCAAGCGCAGGTCGGAGATACCCGAGTCTTTTTTGACGAGCGCGATACAAACCTGCGCCACTTTGGTTTCCGTCACAACGTTCTCGCCGCAGAAAGCGGGAACGACCGCGAAGTTCGGGATGTCGGGGTTGATAACATCGTCCACGCGGTAGGTCGCCGTGCAGCTGCCGACGCCGTTCGCGTTGGAAACGCGGCCCAAGGCCGTGAACGTGCCCTTCGTGGTGCCCACGATCTCACGCTTGCCCTCGGGAACCGAAACGGAGAAGCCGTCGATGGTGCCCTGATTGGCATTCGTCGAGTTCATGACCAACGTCACTCTCTCGCCGATGAGTACCGAGTCGGGATACGCCGCCAGGTTGCACTTAGGCGTCTGGGGCGGAGGCGTGCCGTCTTCGACGGTGTAGGTGGCGGAACAGCTGCCCGAGCCGCCGGGACCGCTTACCTGACCCTGCGCCGAGAAAGTGCCGATACTGCTGGCCACCATCGACTTGGAGCCCGAGGGAAAGGTTACCGACGAGCCATCGATGCTGGCGGAGGTTACTTGCCCTTCCGTTTGAATCGAAAAGACGATCGTCTCGCCCTTTTTCGCCAAGTTCGGATTCGCCGATAGCGAACATTTCGGGGCCGGCGGAGGCGTGATGCCCCCGCAGGTCTCGTTCACGCCGCAAATCTTTACGCCGTTCTGGCTCGCGAACTCGTTAAGGAACTTCTTGCTCTCGTCGGTATCCAGACGAAGGCTCCAGTTAGTGTCGGCGAGGTTACCTTTGGTGGTGATGCCCAGCAGAAAGTCTTTTCCGCCTTCCTTCACCAGGGCGGGGCCGCCCGAGTCTCCGAAGCAGATGGCCGCGCCATTCGCCTGGCGAGAGACCATGTCGAAATCCTTGAAGCCCGTGATCACGGTGGCGCCGATGCGAAGCACGCCGTCACTAACCGGTGGTTCGCCCGGGTTCGGCTTCTTCGTGCAGCCGTAGCCCAGAAGCTGAATGCCTACGTTCGCCGCGGCTTTGCCGCCGATGGAAACGAACGGAACGCCCGCGATCTCTTCCGACACTAAGCCCAAAGCCACGTCGTGATCCGACTTGGGGTAGTTGTAAATCGGGCTACGCTTCATCTTCGCGGTGTAAGTTTTAGAGCCAACTTTGAAAGTGGCCGTTCCCCCGTCCGGCACGCAGTGGGCCGCGGTGATCAAAGTTTTTGGTCCGACGAGGGCGCCGGTGCAGGGCGCTCCGTTAGTCGTTACGTTGACGACGTACGTGTACGTACCGGGCGTCACGGGCTGACCATTGATCAAACGAAAAGTGGTTTCGACGGCGTTCGCATTTCCCGACGCGAGGAGAGGAAGAGCGAGCAGCGCCAGCCGCGAGATTTTCTGGCGCGGAAACTTAGGGCGGAACATAAGGAAGACTCCTTGTGGTTTAGGGCAAGTTGAATCCCGAATATAGCACCCGTGGTAGGGGGATGAGAAAGGCGGATCTGCTCTCGTTATCAGTCGTTAAACGAAATCTTAACGAAGCAAGAATTCCCTAAAAGGGGGTTGGCCCCTTTTAGGAAAACGGTGCGTTTTGATACGCACCGCGGTCTGAGAGCGGTGTGTTACTTCGTGATGGTGGTGAAGCTGCGCGCC
>JBGSST010000076.1:0-7957 GCA_041736915.1 Bdellovibrionota bacterium | reverse complement strand
CAAGCGAGACTGAATCGCTCACGCCTCGCCAAACTGTATGGCGGGATGGACGAGCTGTTGCGGGTCGAGAAAGTTCAGAAAGAGCTGCGGCAGGAGCTTCGCCTTGGCGCGGCCGACGATCTTTTGTTGCCGGTGGTCGAGCGGCGGGGTGAACGTGCGGGACAAAAAAAGCTCGTGGTGGTGAGCGAACTCCACTCACTACGGCGCGCGCTGGGCCTGTTCGGCGTTCGGGATCGCCGCGTGACGCACGCCGAGCTAATCCGCTTTTTCAAAGACCATTTGCCGCTGTCGATTTTGCCCGAGGCGTTGGGTCGCCAGACCGATGTCTCGCCGCGCGTGCAGGCCGCGATGATGGTGTCGTATCTGTATCAGCACGCCACCCCCGACGTGCTGACGGCGTTCGAGAATCGTTTCAGCGACAGCATTTTGAACCGGGCCGAGCTCCGCAAAAGCCGCACCGCCAAAACTTTGGCGTGGCTCGAGGGCTTCGCCACGATTCGCAAGGCCGAAGAGCTGCGAAAGCAGATGGCCGCCATGCCGGTGGACGAGGTGAGCGCCAAGACTTTGATGGGCCTGTGGTCTCGCGTGATCCTGCCCCGCGTGCTCGCTAACGTGGAAGACTTGAGCTACGCGCAAACTAAGAAACTGCGTGAAGCGGTGGAGCCGATCCGGGCCGATGCCCAACGCTCCGACCAAATGGTGAACCAGGCGTGGAAGCAGCGACTGAGCGATTACGTCGACGGGGCGCTATCCACCCCTTCTGGTTCCTGGTGCCCCATTTTCACCAAGCTCGCGCGACGTTAGGGGCTTAGGTTCGAATCTTGTAGCCGGTCTTTAGCATTACCCAAACTCCGGCGAAGCACAGGGTCATGAAGCCCACCACCATCGCCAGGCTCACCCCAATGGCCACGTCGGACGTGCCGAAGAAGGCCCAGCGGAAACCGTTTACGAGGTACACCACCGGATTGAACAAGGTCAGCTTCTGCCAGAGCGGCGGCAGCATCTTGATCGAGTAAAAGCTGCCGCCCAAAAAGGTAAGCGGCGTCAGAATCATGGTGGGCACGAACTGCAGCTTTTCAAAACCGTCGGCCCATACGCCGATCACGAAACCGAAGAGGCTGAACGACACCGAGATAAGCACGAGAAACAGCATCATCCAGCCCGGATGCATGACCTCGAAGGCGACGAAACATCGGGCCGTCAGAAGGATGGTGAGCCCCAGCAAGATCGATTTGGAGGCGGCCGCGCCAACGTAGCCCAGCACAATCTCGATGGCGGAAACGGGAGCCGAGAGCAGCTCGTAAATAGTGCCGGACCACTTGGGGATGTAGATCCCGAACGACGCGTTCGACACGCTTTCGTTGAGTACCGAGAGCATGATGAGGCCCGGCACGATGAACGACGCGTACTTTACTCCGTCGATCTCCACCATGCGCGAGCCGATGGCCGAGCCGAACACGATGAAGTAGAGCGAGGTCGAGACAACCGGCGATACCAAGCTTTGGAAGAACGTGCGGAAGAACCGGTGCATCTCGAAGCTGTAGATGGCTTTGACGGCGTAAATATTCATGCGCGCCCTTTCACGAGGGTAACGAAGATGTCCTGCAGCGAGCTTTGCTCGGTATTCAAGTCCACGAACTCGATGCCGTGATCGCCAAGCTTTTTCAGTAACGCCGCGATGCCGGTTTGCTCGGACTGCGTGCTGAACGTGTAGACCAGCGTGAGTCCGTCCGCCGAAATCTCTAGCTCCGGCGAAGCAAGCTCGGTGGGAATCTTCTCCAGCGGCTTGTTCAGCTTTAACGTAAGCTGCTTCTTGCCAAGCTGGCGCATCAGCTTCTGTTTTTCCTCGACGAGGATGAGCTCGCCCTTGTTGATGACGCCGATGCGATCGGCCATTTCCTCGGCCTCTTCGATGTAGTGGGTGGTCAGCACGATGGTAACGCCGTTGTCGCGTAAGCCGCGCACCAGCTGCCACATCTCCGCCCGTAGCTGCACGTCGACGCCGGCGGTGGGTTCGTCGAGAAACAGTAAGCGTGGTTCGTGCGACAACGCTTTGGCGATCATTACCCGGCGTTTCATGCCGCCCGAGAGGGCCATGATCTTGCTTTCCTTCTTGTCCCACAGCGAGAGGTCACGTAGCACCTTCTCGACAAACTGGGGATTAGCGGGCTTGCCGAACAAGCCGCGGCTGAAGTTCACGGTGTTCCACACCGTTTCGAAAGCGTCGGTAGTCAGCTCCTGCGGGACGAGGCCTATGATCCCGCGTGACTTGCGGTAGTCGCGAACGATGTCGTGGCCGTCGACCTTCACGTCCCCCTTCGACGCATTCACGATCCCACATACGATACCGATGAGCGTGGTCTTACCGGCCCCGTTGGGACCGAGCAGGGCGAAGATCTCGCCGCGGCGGATCTTCAGCGAAACATTCTTCAGCGCCTCGTGACCCGACGAGTAGGTTTTTCCCACGGCGTCGACGGTAAGTACGAGATCGGATTCGGATGGGGAAACGGTCATGCGGGTAGTCTACCGGTTATATACCGCTCACGCTATTTCGCTGGCGTCTTCCATACCGAGTCCAGGAACTGGTCGCGTCCGGAGCGGTAACGGTAGTACTGGTAGCGCACGGGATTTTTCTTGTAGTAGTCCTGGTGGTACTCCTCCGCGGGCCAGAACTTCCCTGCCGGTAGTACTTCCAGAACGATTGGCTTAGAAAACCGTTTCGATTTAACCAATGCCGCCTTCGACGCTTCGATGGCCTTCTTCTGCGCCTCGGAGTGAAAGTAGATCCCGGGGCGGTACGATTTTCCGCGATCCACGAACTGCCCATCGGCATCCGTGGGGTCCATGCTGCGCCATAGTACGTCGAGAAGCTTGTCGTACGTCACCTTGTCGGGATTGAACGTAATCTGCACCGCCTCGGTGTGGCCGGTGTCGCCATAGTTCTCGTAAGTCGGTTTATCGCCGGTTCCTCCAGTGTAACCCGATAAAACTTCCTTCACGCCGTCGAGCTTTTCGAAGGGGCCCTCCATGCACCAGAAGCAGCCACCCGCAAAGGTCGCCACTTCCGATTTTTCGGCCCCGGGGGCCGTGGATACCAGTAATGACGTTAGAAGCAAAACCAACGAGAGTTTGTGCATACTGACTCCTTACTTCTTTTCAGCTTTTTTCGGTTCGAAGAGAGGAAGGAACTCTTCCAACCCTTCTTCCTTCAGCTTCGCTACGGGTACGAAACGCATCGCCGCCGAGTTCATGCAGTACCGCAGCCCGGTGGGGGGTGGCCCGTCGGGGAACACGTGACCCAGGTGAGAGTCTCCGTGTACCGATCGAACTTCGGTGCGCGTAGAGAAGAGACGTTTGTCGATTTTTTCCTTCACGTTCGCCTTCACGAGCGGTTTGAAGAAGCTGGGCCAGCCGGTACCCGAGTCATACTTATCGAGGGAAGAAAACAGTGGCTCCCCGGATACGCGATCGACGTAGACTCCCGCTTCGTGATTCTTCCAGTATTCATTGTTGAAGGCTGGCTCCGTGCCTTCTTCCTGAGTAACGTAATACTGCTCTTTGGTCAGCTTGGAGCGAAGCTCCGCGTCGGCCGGTTTTTTATAGCCCTTCATGTCTTTTCCCTCCGAGGCCGTAGCCAAAAAAATACCAACCGCCATGATGAGTGCCGTTTTCATTTTTGCTCCTTGGCGGCCAGTAAATCGCCGCCGACTGCTTGTACCGGAGTCAGCTGACCCGGTTTTGAAACCCACGCGGCCACGCTGTACGAAGCTGGGGTTACCGAAACTCCAGGTTGTACGTTCAACGTAGCCACAAAACGATCTCCCCGCTTTTCCATCCGGTCGCTCTTGAGCTGCAGAACGACGAACTCGTGGCGAAGAGTTCGGTTGGAATTCTCTCCGGACATCACGCGACTAACGAGCCCATTTCCGAGTAACACCGCGGTGGCCGTCCAGTCCGAACCGGCCCCGACGGGGGTAAAGGAAACCTCCACGATATGATCCTTCTTAGCATTCACACGCAGTACGCCAACTTTGGCCCCCTGATTTTGCGGCGCCTTTCGGCGCTCGAGAATCCCGGTGCGCCATTCGCGACCGTTTAGAACAAAGGCCGGCGTATACACATTGGACTGGTTCCATTCGGAAGCGTACTCGCCTTGGCGGCCGGTGAAGGCCGCTTTGGAATAGGGGTCCGCCCAACCGAGTCGGTTCCAGTAATCCACGTGAAACTCCACGGGCACGAAGTTTTTCCACAAGCCGGAATCCTGGCGAAGTGTCGTCAGCCATTCGTCCGCGGGCGGACAACTGCTGCATCCTTCGGAGCTATAAAGCTCCACCAGCGAAACGGCGTTCTCCGAGCTTTGAAATTCGGCGGCCGGGGTGATGGACGCGGCAAAGGCCGAGATTCCTAGTAGGACAGTAGAGAGTTTCATGCGGACGACTCCTTCAAAGAGTGATTCGCGCGAAGGAGCGAATTAGTTACACCGAGAAAAAAGATTACCAGCGGACCAGCCAGCGAGCGGCTAAACCACTGAAAAGACTAGCAAATATTGCCGGAAAGAGAAAGTGGCAGCCAGCTACGTGCAGGGTCGCTGAGTTGGCACAGCAAAGGGAAAGGGCTAAGCCCGCGCCCGCCACGCCAAGCAATCCCACCAAAGCACCGGCGCGCCAGGGCCGGGTGACGGCGAGACGGCGCAGTACCAAGAAAACGGCGCCGACGGGAAGAATGCTCAGCAGCAGTGCCTCTTGCACGCAAACCATTTCACCAAGTTGATGCCACACATCACCGGTGGAGGGGGCAATGGGTAACAAGTAAATCGCCAGAAGCCCGAGTGAAAAAGGAATGAGCGAGAGACGAAAAAAGAAAAGTTCGGTGTTTCGCCCCGGAATCGCCGCGCTGGAGATTCCTTTGATGAGGCAGTGGATGCCGCCCAGAAAAAATGCCCCGAGAAAAAAGAACGACGACGAGGTGAGCAGGGGAACGGCATCGGGCCGGCGCGCCCGTAGTAAAAACTGTCCGACCAGGGACACGGCGAAAAATAGAAAGATCAGGGCCGCGGCGCGATCCGTGGAGAAGCGCTTAGTTGGAGTGAGCTCGCCCGAAAGCTTCTTTATGAGTGCATCGGTTTTCACTGAGATTTGTCCTTGAGCCGCTTCAGCGCACGGTGCACGGCGACCTTTACACTTGATTCAGTTGCGCCCGTTTTTTCTGCGGCCTCGGCCGCGGTGAATCCTTCGAGCTTCACCAGCCCCAGCAACAAGCGTTGTTTGGCGGGCAAGGCGGTTAGCAGCTGTTCGATGTCCAGGGCATCGAAGAAATCGGGCGCGTGCGACGGCTCCGGTGCTGCGTCCAGTGATACGGGGCTACGGTTTCCCTTGGTGGTACGTAAATTGTCGATGAGCTTGTACTTCGCAATGGCGTACATCCACGGCAAAAAGCAATGGTCGGGATCGTAGGTCGCTCGTTTCATATAGATCGCCAATAGTACCTCTTGAACAATGTCTTCGGCGCGGCCCTCGGGCGCGATGCCCACTCGCCGCAATGATCCGGAAATGTACTTCCGGCTAATCTCACTAACGCGACTAAGCAGCCGTTCGCACGCGGCGCGGTCTCCGCGTTGCACGAGCTGCATGAGCGCCCGTAGCCCTTCCTCAATCTGAGAGGAAGACTTCGTAGGCGCTTGAGTAGTCATTCGGATGAGAGTCCGAAAAGGTTACCTTCAAAGATTAAATACGTCATGTCCGACGTATCTCTCTGAAATGACGAGCTTACGCGGCTTTCTTCAGTTCCGCCGAAAGGCGTTGCGCGAAAAGCTCATGATCCATCTGCAGCTGGTCTACGTCTATGAGCTTACCGGCTTTGGCCATCGGGGGATTGTGCTTGGCCCTGGCTTCTTGCTCGCGCTGGCTCTTGGCGATGGCGGTGGGAAGCTTCGCTAAGTCCGCTAACACGTCGAAAGTTTCGCGGTGAAATGACTGGTCCACCTGAACGCGTCGCTTGAGGGTGTAGACAAACTTTCCTAACAGCGCACAGACCGAATCACGATCTTCAGGGGAGAGCCCCTCGGCGAACTCGTAAGTCTCGATCCGCTTGTACGATAGAAGAACGGGCTCGATGGCCTCTTCGGTAATGATGAAGACCTTGTGGTCGGGAAACTCGAAGTACTTTCTGGGAAGAGTGGGCGCGGCGTTGTTGGGCACTACCAGGTACATCTCTTTACACACGTTGGAGAAGAGGTACTTACTCGCCGCCTCGGCCTGCTTCTTCACGTAGTCGGCAAAGCCGCTCAAGTCCTCGCCCTGCGGCGATTTACTATCGAAAATCACGAGCTGGTCGCCGACGGTAACCGCGTTGTCGGGCTTGCCGGCGTGGGGGAAAGATTCCTGACCGACGTAGGCGAGCGTGTGGCGCTGGCAAACCGTACGGATCTGCTCTTCCACGTGCTTCTCGTGGGTGACCCAGGTTTTCTTCAGCTCTTCGAGCTTGGCGAGCTGAAGCCGCTCTTTCGCGTGCTCGGCTTGTTGCTTGGCGAGCTTCTGCTCTTCAATCGCAAACGTAAGCTGGGCGAGACGGTGATCGGCTTCGGCGGAGCGGGCCGCCTCCTGCTGGAGAAGCCGGGCCAGTTCGGCGCGGCCGGTCTCAACCTGACGCTGTAGTTCGGCTCTCCCTTGCTCGTGGGCCCCGAGCTGACCAGTCAGCTCGGCCACCCGCCGTCGCGTGACGAGGTAGGTGATAACGCTGGCGGTGAGGGTAAACAGCACGGTAACTAGCCAATTCTCCATACCGGCTTATCGACATCGGTGGGCCAGAACTCATGCCGCAGCGACCCACGCAAACGAGCCCCTTTTTTGCGCCGCCCCAAGGTGCTAGTTTGCGGGGATGCCCGATATCGCCCCACTGGAAAAACGCATCAAAGGAGAAGGCGATCCGCTCGACCGGTTCCTCGACTACACGATCGAGCAGGGGGTAGAGCTGTACCCCGCGCAGGAAGATGCCATTCTGGAGCTGTACGCCGGGAAGAACGTAGTTTTGAACACCCCCACGGGGTCGGGAAAGTCGCTGGTGGCGGAGGCCTTGCACTTTCGTTCACTGGTCGACGGGCGGCGGTCTTTCTATACGAGCCCCATCAAGGCGCTGGTGAACGAGAAGTTCCTGGCCCTGTGCCGCAGCTTTGGCCCCGACAATGTGGGCATGATCACCGGCGACGGGTCGGTAAACCCTTCGGCCCCCATCATCTGCTGTACGGCGGAGATTTTATCCAACGACGCTCTTCGTTTTGGCGATCTCGCCAAGGTAGACGACGTGGTGATGGACGAGTTCCATTACTACTCCGATCGCGATCGGGGGGTGGCGTGGCAGATTCCACTACTCACGTTACCGCGTGCCCGGTTTTTGCTGATGTCGGCGACCTTGGGCGATACCGATTTTCTCGAAAAGGGGCTTACGAAGCTCACCGGGCAGCCCACCGTGGTGGTGAGGTCGAGCGACCGCCCCGTGCCGCTCGATTACGTTTTTTCGGAAGAGCCAATTCACGAGCAGGTGGCCAAACTCATTGCGCTCAAGCAGACGCCCATTTACCTCGTGCATTTCACTCAGCGTGACGCCGCGGAGTCCGCCCAGGATTTTCTGTCGATCGATTTTTGCACGAAGGAAGAAAAGAAGGCGATCGCCGAGCTGCTGGAGGGGGTGAAATTCAAAAGCCCCTACGGAAAAGACGTGCAGAAGCTGCTCAAGCACGGCATCGGCATTCACCACGCGGGGTTGCTACCCCGCTATCGCATCCTCGTCGAAAAGCTCGCGCAGAAGGGGATGCTGAAGCTCGTCTTTGGTACCGATACTTTGGGCGTGGGCATCAACGTGCCCATTCGCACGGTACTCTTTACGAAACTGTGCAAGTACGACGGACAGAAGACGGCGATTTTGTCGGTGCGCGACTTTCAGCAGATTGCCGGACGCGCGG
>JBGSST010000058.1:0-2277 GCA_041736915.1 Bdellovibrionota bacterium | reverse complement strand
TCGCGGGCGGCGTTGTCGATGTCTTTTTGCAGCGACCCGAAAAGCCCCAGCCCCTTGGCCGGATTTACGTCGGAACCCATGCACCACTTGGCGTCGCGTTTCCACTTGAGGACCGCTTCGGCAAAGTCATGTGACGAAGCGAAGTACGACAACGGAATTCGCGAGAGGTCGAAGAAGTGGGACTGGTTACCCGCGGGGTAGCGCAACGTGAGGGACCCGATCTGCGATCCGCCGGTGACCAGAGGGAGATCGGGCTTGTCCTTCATCACCCGATCCACCAGCAGCTGTTCCAGCGTGCCGCGCACGTGATTGTAACTTTCGATAGCCTTGATGGCCGCGTCGTGGGGAAGACGGCCTGCCCGCACCTCGCCGGAGATGCGGTAAATCTCGGCCTGCCAGTACTCGTCTTCGAGTAGGGCGCCCTTGAGTAACCCGTGCGAGTTTACGAGCTCGGGGTGTATTCCTAAATTACGCAGCAGCGCGGGGGCGTCCTTCGCGGCGGCGGCCCACGCCAGAATTCCTTTCGGGGAGGTCAACGCATCGAGCTTGCCGTTCGACCACTCGATGGCTTGCGTGGCGGCCCGAAGCTCAACGGCGCGATCGTAAAATCGTTTCAGGTCGGGATACTTCGCCACCTCGACGGGAGGCTCGGCAACGGTCACCCCATTCGCCTTGCCCGCCAAAGCCAGCCGGCGAACCCCCACGAGGTAACGGGCGTCGCGGATCCACTCGGCAAGCTTCACCGGGGTTTGCTCCGCCACGGGCGGAATCGCAAAACGATCGCGGCCGAACGTTTCGCGCCATTCGGCACCCAGAAGTTTGTGGATGTCTTCGAAACTGACCTTAGGTTTCTCCAGCGCGTCGGCCACCTGATTCAGATGCGTGAAGGCCTCATTCAGCAACAGATTCGACGGCGGGCCATAGGGGATCTTTGCTTTGAGAGAGGAGCCATCGGGCCGCACGAAGGTCGGCTCCACGCTGAGACCTCCCCACAGTCGGTCGCCCTTTATCGGGGAAAGGCCAATCGTGCCAAACCCCGCCGGCGTACGTCCGACTTCGGACTCTTTGAGCCACCGCAGATGAGCCACGGGTTCGGCAAGCAGGCGTCCTACGATTTCGCTGCCCATTCCCGGTTCGATTCCCAACGCGGCTTCGGCGTCCGGTAAGCGCGCTTCGAGTTTTCCCTTACGCTGGCGAATGACGTTGTCGAACAGCTCGCAAACGTCGACGTGTTTTTCGATGCGCGCGATCCAGTCGTCGGACCGCAGAGACGGGGCCTCGATCGTTTTCACGAGCGAGTCTTTCACCACGTCGTAACGGGCGAGGCACTCGGTGCCAAGCTTAGCGGCCAGGGTCCGGCGCCACGACGGAGAAATCTCGAGAAACGATCGGCGCGCGGAATCTCCGAGCGGTTGGGCGGATAGCTTGGCCCACGCGTCGGTGAAGGCCTTTAGCTCCGAAGCGTCTTCGGACGGGGGCACCGGCGCGGCCCCCTTGGCCTTCTCGTGAAACGACAGACTCTGCGGAAGAAAGGTATGGGTTTCGCCGGTTGCCGCCGCCAAGTCCCGTCGCACGCGAGTGTACTCGTCGAGCGGCAGCGCCAACGCTTTGCGCACCACGGCTTCCACCTGGGCGGCGTCTCCCCCGTTGCCGCAGAGAAACCCTTTGTCGACGAGGCCACTCACCAGCTCCGTGCGGGTCAGCAGCAGCTGCACCAGGTTCTGCGCCAGATGCGGATCGCCTACCCGCTTTACCTCACCGCTGTACGCCAAGGGACCCCGGGCGGCCGCGTACTGAAGAAAGAGCGAGATGCTTTCACGGCGGAGGGCCGCCTTCACCGTCGGGCAACGGTCCAGCGTTTTGCTCGTGGCTTCGATCTCCTCGGGCTCGTCCACGGCCCCCTGAAAGAGAAATTCGCCCAGGTTGGGAAAGCTGGCGTCCTCGCGGACACCTTGCCGCCCGGCCACGTCGGTAAAGAGATAATGCGTCACCCAAAAAGGCAACGCCTCGCCTGGCTCCGTGAACAGCCGATAGGCTTTCTCCAGGCGGGTCCGCACCGGCTCCGGCAGCTGATACTCCCTCGCGCCATCACACAACTCGACGGAGATTTCCGTCCAGTAAGCCGAGTCGCGTTCCGGCGAGCTATAGCGCGCGAAATCGGGATGCCGTTTGAACCAAGCCTCGCGGCCCTTGTCGAAAGTGGTGCGCGTGAAATGCTCGCGGTAGAGAAGCGCGTCGGCTAGGCCAGCCCGCGGGGGGCACGCCAGTGTCGTCGGC